>NZ_JAVAYN010000118.1:0-278 GCF_054863025.1 Bradyrhizobium sp. 23AC | reverse complement strand
CCTGACTTTCTGCCGTTTGTTGTTTGAATTGTTCATGCGTGGTGTAACGAATTTCAATGGTATTTCCCTGGTGTTTTTGCAGCTGCTCAAGGTGTGTGAGCAAGGTTTCGTGGAGTTGCGGATTATGGTGTTTGATCTCTTCCGCGATAATGGCAGCCTCGACCTGCATTTCATTTGTGACGACGCCCAGCACCTGCATAAAAGAAGGTACACCCTGGGTTAATGCCATATCGATACGCGTTGTACTTTTGGGGATGGGTAAACCAGCATCACACACC
>NZ_JAVAYN010000117.1:0-278 GCF_054863025.1 Bradyrhizobium sp. 23AC | reverse complement strand
AATGAAGGACGCAGGTTAGCTAACACGTGTACGCTGAACAAGTCCGATCAGCCGTGGTTGAACCAGTTGAGCCAGCGTAGCGGCCACGGACGGCGGCGTTCCTGCAGGCTCACCTGCGCAATCCGTTCCTGAATGGCCGCCAACAAATTCGGCTGTTGTTCGTCAGAGTAGAGGCAACCTGTGAGCAAAGGCAAGGCTTCCGCCGCGCTCTCTACCGCCCACAGATGGAATTGCCCTTCGCGTACCGCGTCGACGATATCCTGGCGCAAGCACAGGTG
>NZ_JAVAYN010000116.1:0-278 GCF_054863025.1 Bradyrhizobium sp. 23AC | reverse complement strand
AGTAAATACCGAAAGGCTCAAGGTGAACTGCACCAGCACTTACTAGGTTGTAATCTTTGTTTGATTTATTTTCTTCGTTTAAGTAAGGAATATGCTGGAAAAAGTTCGCATCCACTTCTTTTTCAGCTAACGCTTTGTTGTACATTTTATAATCGCTAAGCACTTTTACTTTTAGATCATAGCCTTTTTCTTTTAGAAGTGGTTTTGCTTCTTCAAGAATCTCGGCATGTGGTGTTTTTGAAGCCGCAACCGTAATGGTTTTGCTTTCGCTTGCGTTA
>NZ_JAVAYN010000115.1:0-278 GCF_054863025.1 Bradyrhizobium sp. 23AC | reverse complement strand
AGATTCAAGTGGCGCTGGCCGCGCTGTTGATGCGCGGCGTGCAGATGATGTGGCTGAGCCCCGCCGAACGTGAGCCTGCGGAGACCAAGGCCGGCGCGCTGTTGCAACAGACGCTGCGCGCACGGCCGAATTCCATTCCGGCGCTCGAAGCCTACTGCCGCTTCCTCAACGCCACCAACCAGTTCAGCGCCAGCCTCGTCGCCTGCGCGCGGGCGTTGAGCTTCGATCCGTGGAATGGGATCGCGCTGTTTCATGTCGGCCTCGGCCAGATCCAGACC
>NZ_JAVAYN010000114.1:0-278 GCF_054863025.1 Bradyrhizobium sp. 23AC | reverse complement strand
GGCGTCATTTGCATAAAGAGTTTGACGACTACGTAGCCACGCCAAAGCAAAATGGCTATCAGTCTATTCATACCGTGGTATTTGGCCCCGAAGGCAAAACGGTAGAGATTCAAATTCGCACTAGCGATATGCACCAAGATGCCGAGTTGGGTGTTGCTGCGCATTGGATGTATAAAGAAGGCGCATTGCCAGGGCGAGGCTCAGGTTATGAGCAAAAAATTAGCTGGTTGCGTAAACTATTACAATGGCAAGAAGAAGTGGTTGATGGCAGCGACCTA
>NZ_JAVAYN010000113.1:0-278 GCF_054863025.1 Bradyrhizobium sp. 23AC | reverse complement strand
CATTGTCGCAACAGATGTTGGACAGCACCAAATGTGGGCTGCACAATTCTACCCATTTGAAAATGCAGATAAGTGGGTAACATCTGGAGGGCTTGGCACAATGGGATTTGGTTTGCCGGCAGCCATTGGCGCACAGCTAGCTGATCAAGAGGCAACCGTTGTGGCGATTTTAGGAGACGGAGGTTTCCAAATGACCCTGCAAGAACTTGCCGTTATCCGTGAGCTGAACCTTCCAGTGAAAGTGATTGTTCTCAATAATCACAGTCTTGGAATGGTAA
>NZ_JAVAYN010000112.1:0-278 GCF_054863025.1 Bradyrhizobium sp. 23AC | reverse complement strand
GCCCATGTGCCGCAGGGCCGCGGAACCTTCACCACCATGACGGTGGAGGAGAATCTCCAGCTCGGGGCCATCACCCGCAAGGACAGCGCCGGCATCGTCTCCGACATCGAGCGCATGTACGCGCATTTCCCGGTGCTGAAGCAGCGCCACACCCAGCAGGCCGGCACGCTCTCCGGCGGCGAGCAGCAGATGCTCGCGGTCGCCCGCGCCCTGATGCTGCGGCCGCGGCTGATGCTGCTGGACGAGCCCTCCTTCGGCCTCGCGCCGCTGGTGGTGCG
>NZ_JAVAYN010000111.1:0-279 GCF_054863025.1 Bradyrhizobium sp. 23AC | reverse complement strand
ACCTTCCATTAAAAGGGATTGTGGTCATGCTGCAAAAAGAAGTAGCAGATCGGATGGCAGCTGCCCCTTCATCAAAGGAATATAACTCGTTGTCTATTGCGGTTCAATTTTATACGGAAGCGAAAACAGTGATGGTTGTGCCGAAAACGGTTTTTGTCCCACAGCCAAATGTGGATTCAGCTGTTATCAAACTAACCGTTCGTGAAACACCTGCTGTCTCAGTAGACAATGATGCGTTTTTCTTTCAATTGATTCGTGCGAGCTTTGGCCAGCGCCGGA
>NZ_JAVAYN010000110.1:0-279 GCF_054863025.1 Bradyrhizobium sp. 23AC | reverse complement strand
ATGACACGTTCTTCTGATTCAATATAGTCATGTCTTGGGATTTCTCCAATTGATCCATCTGTTGTAATCACAACACCAATAGTTGAATGCTCCTGAATGACCTTGCGTGTACCAATTTCCGCTGCTTCATGAAACGGGATAGGTTCTTCATACCACGGCGTGTTAATCATTCTCGGACCATTTTCATCTTCATACCCGCGTGCACCAGGGACAGTGTATCCTACCCAATCGACAAGCCTGATGTTGACATCAAGGCCGTCACTCACATGAATCGATGCC
>NZ_JAVAYN010000109.1:0-279 GCF_054863025.1 Bradyrhizobium sp. 23AC | reverse complement strand
TGCCGGGCCGTCGATCACGCCGGTCAATGCTTTGCGCCATGCGCTCGGCGCCTGGAATTGGCCGAGCGGGACGTAGATCACCTGGTCGTAGGCTTCCTTCTGGATCTCGAATGCGATCTTCTTCTGCTGTTCCGGCGAGGTGGCGCGGGCGAAGGCGTCGCGCAGCTGCTCGAGCTTGGGGTCCTCGGACCAGCCGTACCAGCCACCGCTCGTGCCCTTGCCGCCCATCGGGACGTTGACCAGCGGGTTCAAGGAGTCGGCGGCGCCCTGGTAGGTGAA
>NZ_JAVAYN010000011.1:0-245828 GCF_054863025.1 Bradyrhizobium sp. 23AC | reverse complement strand
GGCAGTCCCCGCGTCCATGCCGTCTTGCGCAGGCAGGATCGTGGCGCCAGCCGTGGCCGGATCGAACGGCTGATGCACCGGCACGGTATCCGCGCCATCATGGCACGGCCGCGCTGTGTGCGCACTGAGCGACGCGGCGTGGGAGCGGATGGCGCCGCTGATCATAGGTAGGCCTGACCAGAAGGGCTCCACCGGGCGCGACAACCGGATGTTCGCGGAAGGTGTGCTGTGGATCGCGCGTACGGGTTCGCCTTGGCGCGATCTTCCGGAAGCGTTTGGGGATTGGAACAGCGTGTTCCGTCGCTTCAGTCGATGGAAGCACCAAGGGTGTCTGGTGGCGGATCTTGGAGGCGATGTCCGATGATCCGGACTTATCTGATCCGTCGACTCCACCATCGTTCGGGCGGATCAGCACGCCGCCGGGGCGAAACAAGGGGTCTGAAAATCAGGCGATCGGCCGCTCGCGCGGGGGCCTGAGCACCAAAATACATATGGCCCGGCTTGGGGTGTCCCGTGCGGTTCACGCTGACTGCAGGTCAAATAGTCAAGAAAGCCTGAGAGCACTCGCCAAGCGCTGCGGGATCAATCAGAAGACTGTCGCGAAGCGGAAGCAGCGCGAGACTGTCGCCGATCGCTCGACAGGTCCGAAGGGAGCCAAAATCGGAGGTGTCCCCAGTGATGGTGTAGCTCGCTAGAGCAAAGCCGCCCGCACGCGCGCCTTCACATGGCGCCGTAGCGGGCGGCTTTGCGGTGGTCATCGAGGATTCGTCGGGAAGGTTGGGTTGCAACATACAACCTGAATCGAGGAAATCGCTGACCGACGACATGACGACCTGGAGGACGCTTGATTTGATTCTCTTTCTCAGCCTGTCGACATGCTTAAACGTTCGAGTTCCAAGATCACTAGCCTGGGTTTGAACAGGCTGACCCAGAAATCTGTTTCCTGCGAGACGCGGCGGACGAATCTTTAGACCACCTGAAACGCCATTCACACTGGATCCAGCAACGCAAGCGCGTCGGCAGCAGAGCCAAAGCGTCGCCGGGGCTTATGTTCGATTCAACGCGCCAAGGTGAGGAATCCGACACGTTGGGACGCAAGCATGTCGACGTCACGGCGCGAACTACAGGTTTTTGCCTCCTTCAAGCAGGTGCTCGGGCGCTTTCTCTCGTGGCACGCCGATTGCTGAGACTGCTGAAAGTTCCGTTAGCGTCTCGATCTCTACGGCCAAGAGGTTAACATGAATGAATTTCGGACGACCCAAATCGAGGGGGCAGTCGCCGCACAGTCGAGCGCGCTTCCGCCAATTGAAGCTCTACCGCGTCCATCACGCGTGCCGTTGTCGTTGCGTCAGCATCGGCTTTGGCTTCTCTCACGTCTGAGCGACGGTAGCGACGATTGTCACATCCAGACGAGGCTTCGGTTTCGTGGCCAGCTGGATGAGCCAGCACTGCAGTCGGCCGTAGATGGGTTGGTGGCGCGCCACGAGGTGCTGCGCACAAAGTTCGGGGTGGAGAACGGCGAGCCATTTCAAGAGATCGGGCCGGCGCAAACTGGACTACCGTTGAGACTGGATGATCTGACGGCGGTGGCTGATGCGGATACGACACTCTCCGAACTCATGCGTTACGAAATGGAGATGGCATTTGAACTGGAAGTCGGACCACTGATACGCGCACGGCTAGTGCGCTTGGCAGTCGACGACCATGCGCTGCTGATTACTATTCACCACATAATTTCGGACAGTTGTTCGTTGAGGATACTGACGCGCGAGCTCAGCGAGTTCTACACTGCCTTCCGGCAAGGCGCCGCGTTTCGGTTGAGGGCCTTGCCGGTGCAGTATGCGGACTACGCTCTTTGGCAGAGTCGTTGGCTCTCGGGCCAAGTGCTGCAGCGTCAGTCGGAATACTGGCTCCGGATGCTGGCGGGCGCGCCAGTAGTGCTGGGTCTGCCGACGGACCGGCGGCGTCCGCCGCGCCCGGACCACGTTGGCAGCGAAATCAATTTTACGCTGCACGAGGATCTCACCGAGCAGCTCAAAGCGCTGAGTCGTGGCACGAGCTTGTTCGTGAGGCTGCTGGCAACCTGGGTGTTGGTGCTAGCGAGGTTGTCGGGTCGAGATGAACTGGTGATCGGCACGTACCATGCCAATCGGACGCGCCCCGAGATTGACGGGCTTATCGGCCTATTTGTCAACCCCTTGGCGCTGCGCATCGATCTGTCGGGTAATCCAAAGTTGGCGAATTTGGTGGAGCGCGTGAACGCCGCGGTGCTTGGGGGGGAGGCGCACCAAGATCTCCCTTTTGAACAGATTGTGGAGTTGGTCCACCCACTTCGCACTCACAGTCAGATCTTCCAGGTTACGTTCGCATACCAACACAATGCTGTTGAGCTAGCGGAGTTACCGGGACTGAAAGTTGAGTATGTAGACCGGTACATGCGGTACGATCTGGGGCTTGAGATTAATGAGATGGGCGCCGAGATTCATTGTAGACTAATTTACGCGACCGCATTGTTTGAGAGGAGCACCATCAAGCGGTTTGCGGACCATTTCCAGCAAGCGCTGAAGCAGATGGCGGCGGCCTCCGGAGAGCGGGTTTGGTCGGCGCAGCAGCGTCAAAGTGTCTTGACCGAGTGGGGTGCGGCGGAAGCAACTTATCTGCAGGACCGATACATCCGCGAGCGGCGTGAGGCCGAGTCTCGACGAAGTCTTCAGGCCGTCGCGCTCGACGACGAGTACCAGAATCCAAGTGGGAGCGAGCTGAACGTGTGGGCGAATTCGACGGCGGCCACCGTTCGCTCGCCTACATCATCGCCGGTCAAATCGGACCCACGTTCCCACGCTGGGCTCATGAGATTCATCGAGGGGACGCGTGTCGTTCCTAAAGATGAGTTGCAGGCCAACAGCATTACGCGTTATCAGGTCACAAAATTCTATCGCGAACAGATCACTAACAGCGGTTACTACGACCAGCTTAAGCATATCGTGGAGCCCTCAGTCAGGGAGTTCGAGAGCCATGGCAATTTGGATACCAGCGGCGAGCACGACAACACGGTCGCGCCTGGACTTCAGCACAAGTATGCCCAAACCGGGTTGTTGCTAACAACGGACCGCTGCGCTTCGTATTGTCGTTTTTGTTTCCGCAAACGCCTTGTCGGCAAGGAATCCGACGAAATCGCACTTAGTTTCCCTCGGATTGCGCAATATATCGGCGGTCACCCGGAGATGACGAACGTGTTGCTATCGGGAGGCGACCCATTCGTACTGAGCAGCGCCAAGCTCGACAGAATTCTTGATCATCTACTGCCTATCCCTCACCTAGAGACAATTCGATTTGGCACAAAAATGGTCGCGTTTGAGCCCAAACGCTTGGAAGATCCCGCGGTCGCGGATTTGTTCCGCCGGATACATAAATCGGGTAAGAACGCAGCAGTGGTCACACACTTCGATCACATCGGTGAAATCTCGGTTGATGCCGAGCGCTGCATTCGCTCTTTGCGCGCACTGGGCGTACAGTTCTTCAATCAGTCTGTGCTCCTCGCGAAAGTCAATGATGATGCCGAAATCCTGGCGGCGACGTTCACTAAGTGCCACCAAATGGGAGTCCGCCCTTATTACCTCTTTCAAGGCAGGCCGGTGAAGGGCGCATCACATTTTCAAGTTCCGATTCGCCGAGGACTAGAGATTGCGCGCGGCATCAACCAACGTCTCAGCGGGATCCAGAAGACATTCAAATACATTATGTCTCACTATACAGGAAAAATCGAGATTCTCGACCTAGGAGCAGATGACCGCGTGTATATGCGGTACCATCAAAACAGAAACCCCGAAAAGATAGGAAGGATTTTTTCCCGGCGATACGTCGAGGCTGCCTGCTGGTTGGATGACTTGCCCGAAAGCTGAGATGGAAGGCCTCGCAACCCTGATTGCAGCATCAGCGCGCGTGGATCACGAACCTCTTGCCGCGTCCGAGCGGCTGCGCCAATTAATCGTGATGGTCCCGCGCGTAGCGCCGTGGTTAGCAGCTATGTGCTCGCGGGGTATTACGGATGCCCAGAGCGCGCGTACGCAGGCGAGGCAAGGGCTTTGTCTCCCCGGAGATCATGATCAGTGAGCGCCCTGCTGAAGCTGCCGATCGAGCAGTGCCGGGACATTGGGAGGGAGACCTCATCCTCGGTCTTGGTAGCTCGGCAATCGGCACGCTGGTCGAGCGCACGACGCGCTTCACGATGCTATTGCACCTTCCCCGGTTGGCAGGGCATGGCGAAGCTCCGCGCGTGAAGAACGGACCTGCGCTCGCGGGACACGGGGCCGAAGCCGTGCGCGACGCGATCAGCGCACCATCATCACCTTACCCGAAGAACTGCGTCGCTCGCTGACCTGGGATCAGGGAGCCGAAATGGCTCAACACGACCGTCTCAAGATCGATGCGGGTATCCAGGTCTACTCCTGCGACCCGCAAAGCCCTTGGCAGCGCGGCACTAACGAGAACACCAACGGGTTGCTGCGGCAGTACTTCCCGAAAGGCACAGACCTGAGCATCCATAGCGCCGACGAGATATCCGCTGTGGCAGCGGCCCTCAATGCCCGGCCGAGAAAGACGCTAGGCTGGAAAACGCCGGCGGAGGCGCTTGACGAATTGCTGTCATGAGTGAAAACAACTGTGTTGCGACGACCGATTGAATCCGCCCAATACGTCTCCATCAAATACACCGAGCGCCTGGCTGAAGCAGGCGTGGAGCCTTCTGTCGGCAGCGTCGGAGATTCCTATGACAACGCTCTCGCCGAAACCATCAACGGCCTCTACAAGGCCGAGGTGATCCATCGGCGCGGGCCATGGCGAAATTTCGAAGCCGTCGAGTTCGCGACCCTGGAATGGGTGGACTGGTTCAACAACCGGCGGCTTTTTGAACCCATCGGCAACATCCCGCCGGCTGAAGCCGAACAACGCTACTACGCCATGCTGGAGCAACCCGCCTGGCGGCATAACTTAAACCAAATGGCCTCCGGCAATCCCGGGGCGGTTCAACCACTTTCCGAACACTGGCGCTCTCAAACTGGGACTCTAGAACGACCCGACGCTGGGTGCAATGATGTCCTCGCTGCCAAGAACATGCCGGAGGTGTACTTAACCGCCCTCACTCTGCAGGCGATCATGCCGCACGGAACATCAGAATCCATGAGCGAAGCTCGAACGTCGGCCTCTCTGACGGTGCCTGGGGGAGGCCGCGGGGGAGGTCGTTGAAACGAGGCGCCCTGCGGCCCCAAGGAAGGTGCTTGGCGCAACCGCAGTGGCTACAACGTCGCCGTACAGGCGCCACTGTCGTGCGGAGGTTTGGCGAAGGTATCTAGGCCCCGAGGAGCATGCGCACTTCGCAACCAACGGATCATCGATAAGGCGGCCCGGCATTCACGGCCCGTCGCGACACATTCACCATACAGATATCCATTCACGGGAACGAGAATCATGCTCGATTTTTCACTCAGCGACGAACAGAATATGGTCCGGAATTCGGTCCGCGCCTTCGTCGACAAAGAGATCATCTCCCTCGAGACGCAGGTTCTCCGCAATGAGCGTGAGGGCCGTCCTGCGCTCGAGCCCGGGCAACTGCGAGACCTACAGCTGAAAGCGAAAAGCGCGGGCTTTTGGGGCATCACCATTCCGAAAGAGTACGGCGGTGCCGGATTCGGAGCGATCATAAACTCGCTCATCAATATTGAATGCGGGCGCACCTTCGTCCCGTTCAAGTTCGGCGGACACGCTGATAACATCCTGTTTTCCGGGACCGAGAGCCAGAAGCAGGAATATCTTATCCCGACGATCGAAGCGAGCGGGTCAGTTGCTTCGCGGTTACCGAGCCTGACGCCGGCTCGGAAGCCACCGCAATTCGTACGCGTGCCGTACGCGACGGCGACGACTGGATCATCAATGGCGAGAAGACCTTGATCGCCGGCGGAAACGAGGCCGACTTCGTGATAGTGTTCGCCGTCACCGATCCGAACAAGGGCGCTTCGGGCGGCATCACTTGCTTCCTCGTCGACCGCAAGATGGGCTGGCGGTCTCAACCCATCCCGACGATGGGCGAATGCAGCCCGGCATCGCTCGTTTTCGAGGATGTCCGCGTCACGAGTTGCAACATCCTCGGGGAAGTGGGATGGGGCTTCAAGCTGGCGATAAAATGGTTTGGTGCCAACCGCTACCTGATCCCTTCGGCGGCCGTGGGCGCGTCAGAGCGCCTGCTCGAAATGGCGATTGAATATTCGAAGAGCCGGGTGTCCATGGGACACCCCATCGCGGAATACCAGGCGATCCAGTGGCAGATTGCTAATTCGTATGTTGAGATCGAGTCCGTGAAGTACCTGATCCTCCTCGCCGCATGGCAGGCGGAGAACGGACACGACGCGCGGCACACATCGTCGATCGCGAAACTGGCCGGTTCGATCACCGCCAACAAGGTCGTTGATCGTGTCATGCAAATCCACGGCGGGATGGGGTACACCACGGAATTGTCGATCGAACTGTGGTACCGCAAACTACGAGTATATCGCATTTACGAAGACACTGACGAGATCCAGCGACGCACGATCGCGCGAAACAAGGGTCACGCCAAGCTCGGCGTGATCGGCGCTTAGGGTGTTCGGTTCCAAGCTATGGATGTTGCATCCTTGTCGCACGATTCGAAGGATGCGTTATGGGGTTTTCGATGCCGATGTTGTGTGTAAAAACGCCTGGACGTCTTCTTCTCGACGAAGACACAGATGACTCCCTCCTCGATTTCCCAGCTCGAGGGCGATGTCGCGTAGCCAGTATTCCTCTTCACCACGGTCCTCCGCGGCCTTGGCAATGGTGGTGACGTGATAGACCTTTGTTGACGTGAGTGGTCGTGCGGCTTGAGCAGATCGCTGATGCCGATGTCCAGTTCCCAAGGCAGAAGCTCGTCAAGCCGATGGGCCGAATGATCAACGATGCGGACAATGATGTCGATGAGCTAAGCTTGCGGATCAACACCATTCATTTTGGCCGTTTATGCCGCCCGCCGCCCTATGCCGAACGGTTCTGGAGAGATTCTCTCGTCTGCGAATACTCGCGGCCCTTCGGGTGAACATCGCCCCAGCGCCATTCGGCATAGACTGGCGCCTTATAGCGCTCAAGGAAGGCGAGCAGGCGGTCGCTTGGCCGGAAGCGGGTTTGTTTGCTATGCTGGCACTGCTGAGCTTTGCCTGGGCGGCTTCCTAGAGCGCGAGATGGGCATGCAGGTAGGTCTGCGTCGTTTCGATCGATTCATGACCGAGCCATAGCGCGATCACCGAACAATCGATGCCAGCTTGTAGAGCTCCATCGAAGCGCTGTGCTTCAGCACGTGGGGCGAGGCCTGCGTGGACACCAGCGACAGGCATCTTTCGCTGTCGACGCGTACGTACTTGGCCAGGGGCGATTTGACACTGTCGGGGCTGAGCCGTCCCCCATGAATGTTTGGAAACATCGCGTTCGCGCTCCGGCACGCCGGTTCCTTGAGCCATGCTTGGAGCACTCCGCGCGTGCGAGGTGAGCTGTGTGCATCGTTCTTCGTCCCTTGCCGGTGCATCGCACATGGGCGCCGACGCCGAGATGGCTGGCCTCCAATCGAGGCCAATCAGCTCGGAGAGGCGCAAGCCTGATTGGGCCGCGAGCAGCGGCAAGGTGTAATCGCGGCGTCTATCTCGCGCGATCTGGAGTGGCAAGGATCGCCTCGATCTCGGGCCGTGCCAGGAAATGCACTGGCCGCTTGTCATGGCGCTTGCTCGCTATTGCGAGGGCTCCCTGGATAAGCGTTATGGACCGGCTTGTCGAAGGACTCCAACCGGAAGAAAGAGCCGAATGGCCGTCAGGTGCAAATTGCGCATCCTGACACTGACGCCTCGCTTGGTCTCGAGATCAGCCAGGAATGCAGTGATGAGCAGCACGTCTAAATCTTCGAGGGCCAAGGCCGACGGGGCTTGTGGAGCCGCGCTGCAAATGTGAACGGTAGCCGGAACGTGTTCCTGTAGGTCGCAATTGTGTTGGCACTGACATCGCGCCGACGCATGAGCCGCTCGGTGAAATACTGCTCCATAAGCGTGGCCACGCAGTTCGGCTTCTTGGCCTCCCGCCGATCGAGGCGCCGGGCCGCCTTTCCATTAGGCTCGGATAGGTCGAGAGGTACCAATAGGTGTCGTGCACGCAGGAGTGACCAAGACAGGTGGAAAGCGCCGGAAGCCGCTGCTAAATTTCGTCTCGCTGATTAACTTCTGCGCCAAAGCAAGCAGCTCGCAGCAACTCAATGACACGTCCCACCAACAGCCCGACGGCTCGCGCCCGGCTCAGACTTCGCTTCACTCTCTCAATCGTGGGCTCTTAATGCGAGTTTCTGGCGCACCTCATCCGGGCTCATTACCCGCACTCCTATCCTCTCGAGAATCTCTACTGCTCTCTGCACGAGTTCGGCGTTAGTCGCCAGACGGCCCCGAGAGAGGTAAAGATTGTCCTCTAGTCCTACCCGTACGTTCGCGCCAAGCAATGGTGCCAATGCCGTATACGGAAGTTGCATCTGTCCAATTGAGAAAGCCGAGTAGATGGCCCGCGGTGGAAGCTTGTGGACCAGCGTCATCAACGTGATTGGATCGTTCGGTGCGCCGTAGCGAATCCCCATGCACAGCTGGATCAACGCCGGATCGTCGATCAGCCCCTCGTCGATTAAATCACGCACCAGCACCACCTGACCGATATCGAACACCTCAAGCTCAGGGCGCACACCTAGCTCCTTCACGCGTGCGGCCATCGTGCGCAGCGTCCCGACTGTGTTGACCATGATGTCCTGGCCGCGTCCCCCCCAGTTCATCGTGCCGCAATCCAGGGTGCAAATCTCGGGGCGCAACTCTTCCACATGCACCAGCCGCTCAAACGCGCCCGCCATGTCCGTCCCCGCCGGGTTAGGGGGCAGAGGGGAGTGCGCGTCACCCAGCATGAGGTCGCCGCCCATGCCCGTGGTCAGATTGATCACCGGATTCACATCCGACTTCCGGATACGCTGCACCACAGCCCGATACAACGCCGGATCCCGCGAGCCCCGCCGTGTCCTCGGATCACGCGCGTGAATGTGCACCACGGCTGCCCCTGCCCGAGTGGCCTCAATGGCAGAGTCCGCGATCTGCTCCGGTGTCACCGGCACATGCGGGCTTCGCTCAACCGAACTCGCAGCCCCCCCCGTGACCGCACACGTAATAAACACCTCAGAAATCATGTTCACCTTCTCCTTAAAAGCTTGACCAGCACCGAGTGCGATAAGCTCTAGAAGCGTCGCCTTTGACTCCGAAGTAACCAGCCTCACCGCGTATGCAGCGCTAACCGCGGGTCTCATCGGGAACTTCTAATCAAAAGCTGCTGCGAACGCCGTCGCAGCCGCATCATCATCTAAGCAATAAGCGTGCCGCCTCCGGGCTGCGGCGCTCAAGTGCAACAGCTTCAAGATCAATGCATCGGCTGCGCATTACGCGTGCTCCCGCGGGTAGCGCGGTGATGCACCAGCTTCAGCCGGCGGAGCCGCGCTGGATTCCGAGCACCGCGGGTTTCGGCCGTCAGCGGCGGCTGGGTTTTCTCTTCAAGCGCAGTTCACTTGCCATCTAGCTCGTAACAGATCAGGATCTTAACGGATGCCGCTATGATGAAGGCTGATACTCAGTGGGGATCCCCGTGTTCGGTCGGTGGGCTTGGTCGGAAATTGTCTCGCCAGCGCCAGGGCGGGAACACTGGCTGCGGGCCGCTCTTGCTGACGCGACCGTGATGGGCTCCCAGGCACGACTACCGCACTCGCGAGTTCAGCTCGAAATCGTTCACCGTCTTCTGCGGGCTGTTGAATCGGGCTGATGGCGCCGATCGCGGAGTCCTCGATTGTGTCCTGCGCGATCTCACGGTCGAGCAGTTGGCACCAAGAAATCTCATATCCGTTACCAGCCCCACTGGCCCACCGCATCGAGAGCGTGTTCGCCGGCGTGCGGCACAAGACGGTGCCGAGAGACTGGTTGTCGCCAGCCATTGCCAAGCTGATGGTTTTCAAGCTGAAGCTTGCCGCAGCAAAGAGCATGGCAGGCTCAAGGCCACAAGTCAGTTGGCGAAAGCTCAACGGAGGTGTCAAATTCAACGACGTCACGTCATCCAAATGCCGGCGAGCCACGGAGTCTGATCATCTCATCACCCAAAATCCCGCATAGCTCTCGCGTGGCGATCGCGACTGTTCCATGTGAATCCTCTCGAACCTGATGAGCGATCATCCAACCGCTCGTCCCGGTGGCAGCTTAAGCGCGCGATTGCGGGCTGAGGCATTCGTCCTAGCAGTTCGTTCCAATTGTTTCGATAAAGAGCTGATTGAGGACTTTGCATCAAGCAGGGGCGCGCCTCTGTGAAGCTGCAAGACCTCCGCTCCCCCCTGTTGCCGAGGCATTGCCACAAACCCTTGTCGTTTCGCGCGCAAACCGCCGCTCATGTTGTCCGATGTGCGACACCGATACGACGGCTGTCGCGCAAAATCGCCGCGGTGGTGGCGGGCGAACTTCTTTCAATGGGGCTTAGACGCTGATGCGCTTGAACTCCGCTGGCATATTCCGTGCAATTGCACTGCGGAAATACTCAGTGAGAGGAGAGCGGAATGTCTTCAAACGCGCAACATTCAGAGATGACCAATGGTACACCCGATCTTCGATCCCTGTTTGAGCCGCATGGAGTTGCCGTTATCGGTGCCTCGCCGAAACCAAGCTTTGCGAAGACCATCCTTAACAACATTGTCTCTTCTGGCTTTGACGGAAACGTCGCCGCCGTTAACCCCCACTACACCAAGATCGACGGCATTGACTGTTATAGGTCCATCTCAGATGTTCCGTTCCAGATTGACCTGGCCGTGCTATGCGTTCGGGCTGAGAACATTCTGTCTGTCCTGGAGGAGTGCAAGAGACAGTCAGTTGGTGCCGCACAGATTATCTCGAGCGGCTTCGCGGAACTCGGCTCTGAGGAGGGGCGCGCAAGGCAGCAGCAACTTCAGCGCTGGGCAGAAAACTCGGCGACAACAATCGTTGTCGGGCCCAATTCATTTGGAGTCATCAATCTGCACCGGCCGATAATTGCCGTTGGGGACAGCAGGACACCCGAAATCGTGGCGGGAAGCGTTAGTGGTGTCTTTCAGAGCGGACAGATGGCTACAATAATTCACCCTCTGATAAGCAGGGGCATTGGGATTAGCAAGATCGCGACGACTGGCAACGAGGTCAGCGTAACAACAGCCGAACTAATCCATTTCTTCGCTGACGATCCACAAACCCAGATCATTGTGAGTTATTCCGAAGGCATTGGGAATCCAGAACGCTTGGCCGCTGCCTGCACGCGCGCGAGGGAACAGAGCAAGCCCATTATTATGCTGCGCGTTGGCGCTCATCCTGAGGTGCGAAAGGCCATCAACCGACATACAGCAACAGAGACCACAAACACCTATGAACGTGATATCCATTTCCTAAAAGACCTTGGTGTGGTCATGGTTGATTCGGTCGAGGACTTAGTCGAAACCGTCGTCGCTTTCAACGCGTCCCGCAAGCCGCTGGGTAATCGCATTGCCGTTGCGAGTTTTTCAGGTGGAATGGGCAATATTATGACCGACCTGATTTTGTCGACGCGGGGCCTGAAACTCGCTTCATTCTCCAACCAATTATGCGATCGGCTGGCGGATGTTCTGCCTAAATTTGCAAACAGCTTCAATCCGCTAGATCTGAGTGGTCAGAGCGCCTTTGATACTGAGGTCCTGAGAAGTTGCATGGAGGTACTTGGACAAAGCGGCGAGTTTGACATTCTTCTTTGGGGCAAGGACCTTCCGATGAGCATCGAAGATGAGTCTCCGGTTGCCCTCGCTCTTAAACAGCTGATGGCGCAACATCCTGAAGTCGTTGTTATCCCAGTCTCACAGATGAGCGGAGCCTGTCAAGGCAAGGAAATTCATGTAAGCCCGCCCATGTTCGCTGGCCGAGCACTCCTGCAAGGTACGGCGATCTCGGTTCGCGCTCTGGGCAGGGTGATCGAGTGGTATGCGTCGTCGGGCTCAAGGCCAGCGCTGCCGAAGAGCGTGCTGCAGGGGACGCAATGAGCAAAAGCTGCGCGGCTTCCGGTAACGCATTCGGTGAACGTGGAGATCCTGATCGAAGCACAAGCAGATGATAGAAGGGCTCTTCAATTCGGTCTTCGAGTAAGTCGCGACTAACACGCGATCAGCCAGTGAGGGGCTCGACGGCCCCCAAAGGAGGCAGAGGGCCCGCTGACTGCCCGGTCCTTCGCCGTGACCATCGATGACCCCACTCGCTTCAGACATTCCGCGGACGCCTAACACCAAGACGTTATCAATCCGGTGAGATAGATCGCTCTGGGTATCTCCAAGCGCGGCAACCACCAGGTTCGAGCTTATTTGTTCGAGGCAGCGAACGTCCTGCTGACTGTTATGCGCTCAAGCGATGGGGCAGCAAGCTGGCCAAACGCATCGGCGCCAAAAGGCCAAGGTTACAGTCGCTCGCAAAATGGCTGTTATCCTTCATGCCATCTAGACCGATGGCACCGAGTTCCAGGCAGAGATGCGCACTGCATGAACCAGTCTTAGACCAACAGATCCGCCTTCGGCGGAATAAGCGTACCTGCCGGGAGATGTGGTGATGGCGCGTCATGGCCGCACGCCATTCAGGAAGCGGCGGCCGAGGTAGTTGGTCCTGGCGGTGGCAACAGAACGAGCGAGCCCGCGGTGGACGTGAAAACGCTGCACGCCAAGATCGGGGAGCTGACGCTGGAGAACGATTTTTTAGAAGGCGCGCTCAGCAAAGACGGCCTGCTGAGCGCAAAGCGATGATCGACCGTGAGCACGACCTGCCGATTACGAAACAGGCGGAAGTTTTGAAGATCAGCCGTGGCAGTGTCTATTATCTACCGCGTCCAGTGTCGCCCGCCGACCTCGCGATCATGCAACGGCTCGACCGGCTGCATCTGGAGTTTCCTTTCGCCAATTCGCTAATGTTGCGAGGCCTGCTGGCTGCCGAGGGGTGTAAGATCGGCCGCCGACATGTTAAAACGCTGATGCGGCGGATGGGGATAGAGGCGCTCTACCGCCGGCGGCGCACACCAAGCCCGAGCCCGGCCACAAGATCTATCCATATCTGCTGCGCGGGATGGAGATCACGCGCCCGAACCAGGTCTGGGCGATGGACATCACCTACATCCCGATGGTGCGCGGCTTCGTCTATCTCGCAGTGGTGCTCGACTGGTTCAGCCGCCGGGTGCTGTCGTGGCGCGTCTCGATCACGATGGAAGCCGCCTTCTGCGTCGAGACGCTGGAGGACGCTCTCGCTCGCCGGCGCCTGGCGCGACAACGTGTTCGTCGAGCGGTTGTGGCGCAGCGTCAAACACGAGGAGGTCTATCTGCGCGCCTACGACACCGTGTCCGATGCCCGCGCTCGATCGGCCGAGGCGTCCCCACTCGAGCCTTGATGGCGGCACCCCGGATCGAGCTTACTTCAACCCGCTGCCGGTCCGCGCGGCAGCCTAACTCTGGCAGAAGCTCCACTTATCGACGCGGAATTGCTGTTCAGACAACCGGGGCCAGCTCAGGCTCTGGGGCAGGGCTAGCGCGGGTTTTTGGGAGGTCGCGAACCGAGATTAGATAAACGGGGCACCGTGGGCCGCGATCGGGTTAATGTCGCAGCTAAGCACTAGCCCTTTCCGAGATTGCGGGTGGATCACGTGAACGCTCGGACCCGAAGTCTTCACGTGCTGCCACTGGCAGGACATCTCCCGCTCGGGTGCGGCGGGTAAGCGTTTTGAGGCGTGCGAAAAATGTCTTCGTCTGCCTCCATGCGCCGTATTCCGCAGCCGCGACACGCAGCGCACAATTTTGCCGGCACGGCGTTTGCTGGACGATAACGATTCGACATGGCGTTCCGCCCACACCCAGGAGTTTTGGTTGATCCAATCAATGCGATCGCTGGGCCGGCAGGCCCCGCTCCTTAGGCCCTCGATTTACTATGCCGCTGATTAACTCGGCTGTTGCGGAGGTGCGTCTGCTGTGACGTGTGAACGCGCTTCCATCGGGCCCTTCGAGGACCGCCAAGAACTGCGCGGCGCTGAGACGGATGAGCCTACAAGCTCGGCCAGACGAACTGCCGTGACATGCCTAATCCGTCATGCCGGAGGATCTTGATCAGATCGCCGCGGCGGCCCCGGAAGATATAGAGATAGCCAGCGTGCGGATCGCGCTTTGAAATCTCCTGAACTGTAAGAGCCAGGCTTCGCATGCCGCGACGCATGTTGGTGTAGCCAGTCGCGATCCAAACCCTGTCGCCGCTCGGAATCGGGATCATTGTCGCCGCAGCAGCTGTAGAAATCGCTGCGGCGCCAACCTCCACGTGTCAACGCGAACGCGGCAGCCGCCAAGCTCGATCGCGATGATTCCAGCCGTCACACGCTGCGCAGGCGGTGAAGACGCCAACTGTGGTGCGTCGCTCGAGATCGGAGCCACCACCAGGCGGATCTGGACGGGAACGAGATCTGGCGCGGAATTTCCGCTCAGTCGACCCTGGCGCGCTTGTCGAGGTCGGTGAACAGCAAGCTATGAGCCACCCCGTGCCGGCGCGCCACGCCGCGTGGCGCGAAGAGCCATTCCATCCGGGAGATTGGGGCGGTCCGCCTCGACAGTCCCGTAATAACTGCGGCGCAATGCAGCCACCCGCAGCGGCTCACGGCATAGGAGATTGCACGAACGCTCCCCGGGCGTTTGCGCCAGGCGCAATAGCCGGCCGTCGAGACCTCGAGTGCGGCACCACTCAACTAGGATCGAGCCGCATTTCAGCCCAGGTGGTTCCGTTTCATTTGCAATGACTCGAATGCTAATCAGCTCACAGTCTCGGGCCCTCTATCGGGATTTCATTTTACGTGCAGCCAATTTCATCGATACCTTAAACATGGATCATCTCAGAGGGTAGGGCTTTCCGGTTGTTTCGACGACTGCTTCTAAGATGCCCTCGCACAGCCGCTCTATGTCGCTGGCCTCATGCTCGGATGAAATGGACACTCTAATTCCGGCCGTTCCGTTCCCCGGCGTTGGGAAGATCGTCACTGACGTACAGAAACCTCTGTCGAGAAGTCGTCTGGCGACGCCAATCGCATTGGCCTCCGCCCCAACGGTGATCGTTCTAATCGGAAGTGAATTGCCTTGCTCCACCGTCGCGAGGCGACGGTCAAAGAGGCCGATACGTTGCGCCAGCCGCCGTTGCCGCTCGCCGAGTTCTGCTGAGCGGTGAATTTTGCATGACCCAAGTGCCGCGCCAACTGCGGCCAGATTGGCAGCCCCTGAAAACACTTCGATAGTGGAGAATTGTCGAAACAAAGCCTCGTGCGCACTTGTTCCGAGCATCAACAGGCCGCCAGATGCACCGAATCCTTCGGCAAGCGAGGCCGCTATGCTTGTTCGATCGCCGAGCGCTTGCGGAAACTGAGAGCGAGCAAGCCCTTCGCCTTGTCGGCCAAAGATCGATATGCCGTGAGCGTCGTTGATATGAAGAAACAGCCCATAGCGTTCCTGAAGCTGACGCAAGTCGGTTAATAGCGAATTTCCTCTTTCGGAGCAAATATCGTCACATACATAGACCACTTCGGGATTGTCGCGGCACAATCGTTCGAGAGCGTCGATGTCATTGTGGTCAATCGTTTCCACACGGGTTTCACCAGCGATGATCCGCTTGCAATAGACCAGAGAGCCGTGCAGCAAGTAATTGAACACAACAATCGGCTTTCTTTCACCTGTCAGGCGGCCCGAAGCAAGCATGCGCATCGCTCCCAAATTGGCGAGCAGCAGACTGGAGGAAGGTATAGCGCGCGCGCAAAACATCTCAGAGAGGGTGTTTTCCAGTTGTTCAAGAAGCGCGAACCTGAGATGCTGTCGGGACCAACGTGATGACCGTTGCGTCTCAATTGCTTCGATTGCCCCGGCGACGACCAACGGATGGCTGTCGAGGCCCAGGTAAGAGCATTGCACGAAATCAATTGCCTGCTGAGCAGCGTGCGGTCCCCTATCGGAAGTAATCGGGCGTGTGGTCGCATAACGTTCATCGATGGCCATGAGATCTGCTGTATGGGCTATACAAAATACTGCCGGCCGTCTCCGGGCATGCATGCGGTGTTCCGAAAGAGCTCACTCACGCGGCCGCCCTTCCGCGCAACGAGCCGATGTGTTGATTCGCTTTCCATTCTGATCTCCCAACCTATGCAGCCGTCTGCGCCCGCAGAGATTTAGGCAGGCCGAACGAATTTCGGAAGACAAACGGGCAGTAAGCTAACTAAACCACTGGCCGCCTGCCTTGGACACTACTACATCAGATAGGGCTTCAGCACAGGGCAGCATTGTAGCAGTGTCGCCATCCGAAGCTACTAAAGCAATCCGGTCTTGGCCGATTCTGTTGAAAAAGCCGGCTGTTGCGCGCAAAGATATCAATGATTCAATCTGTCTAGTTTGGCGAGACTGAAAATCATGATGGGGCATCGGCAGGTCGAACAGGCTACGTTGTTCTGTGAGTTCTCGCTCAAAAGGCATATCCCGACCGATCACTGCTGCAGTTGATCGACAGGTTTGTCACCACGACCGGAGCGCTGGTGAACGATGGTCCCACGATGCTTTACGTCGCCAGCAAGCGTGATTGCGATCGATGCGCATTGAAGCCCCGGTGTTGCCCCAAGCAGGCGTCACGGAGGGTACCGCGTTCAATCTATGAGGGGGCTCGTGACATGGCCCGCGAGATCGCAAGGTCGTGGGAAGGATGCACTTCGCGCCGGCTCCGCAAAAAGATCGAGATGCTGTTCGCACACCTCAAGCGCATTCTCAAGTTCGACCGTTTACGTTTACGAGGCCCAAATGGCGCGCGTGACGAGTTCACCCTCGGAGCCACCGCCCAGAGCTTTCGCAAGATGGCCAAGCTGATCAATGCAAACTCTGAAGCCCGCATAAAGGTCGGTAAAGCCGTTCGCCGCATCGGCGCTGGCGCCAATACATCGGATTGTCGCCGCCTTTTTCAACGAAATCGGCCAAAGGCGGAAAGATAGCCAAACCTAGTTAGTTCGATGCCATCGAGAAGGACATCCGTGGCCCCAGCGCCGCGGAGCGCCGTCTTGTTCGGCAAAGCCGTCCTGGCCGGCAAACGCTTTGTGGCGCGCAAGAGCGCCGACGCCCGCGGTAAGATAAGGAGCAGACCTCGGACGCGCCTACCTGCGTAAACACCTCCTTGGCGCTCTCATCGAGGCGACCGTTTCCTGTACCAGACCGGCCGCAAAGGGCTCCAAGGATCATGAACAGGGAAAGGCGGTCGTGTAACTTCTCTTCCGAGGACGCGAGTGTATCACCCGCGAGAGGACCACGCACTCGGAGAAGTGGCGATCTGCTAATGCGGCGGTCGATGTCAGTCGGGCTGCGCCCTGGGTACGCAGTCAGAGACTACGGGATTTGGTAGCTTCATTGCTCTTGGTTCTTATGCAACCGTCTGGGAGAAACCAATTATGCACCTCGCCACCCGGCCAACCGTGCAGATTTACTCATCATCGCTGAGGAGACTACCAATGGGCGAGGCGATTAGTATCGAAGAAGGTAAGTTGCGCGCTGTTGAAGAGCTCGAATCCAAGGTCCGCTCGTACTCACGTTCGTTTCCTGCTGTTTTCAGTCGTGCTCGCGGCTCCATCATGTTGACTGAGAATGGTCGGCAGATGGTAGACTTCTTCTCCGGTGCTGGGGCGCTCAATTATGGCCACAACAATCACGCCATCAAAGCTGCTGTTATTGAGTATCTGGCGTCAGATGGCATGATCCATGGCCTTGATATGGCAACTCCTGCTAAGATCGAATTTATGGAGACTTTCAACTCTGTCATACTCGAGAGCCGGGCGATGCGGTATCGTTACCAGTTCACGGGGCCAACAGGGGCTAATGCAATTGAGGGAGCTTTAAAGCTCGCGCGCAAAGTCACAGGGCGTCAAAATATCATCTCGTTTACCCAAGGGTATCATGGCTTGAGCTTGGGAGCGATCGCCGCGACAGGCAATCGCTTCTACCGAAAGGTCAGCGGCGTTTCACTGTTTGGCACAACTTTCATGCCTTACGACGGTTATTTGGGCTCAGGTGTCGACACGGCTGAGTACGTACGAAAGCTGTTGATGGACGGCGGCAGTGGAATCGACGCTCCAGCAGCTATTTTACTCGAAACAGTGCAGGGCGAAGGTGGAATAAATGTAGCTAGCAAGAAGTGGTTACAGTCGATCCAGGCGATAGCAAAGGATGCCGGCGCGGTTTTCATAGTTGACGACATTCAAATGGGTTCTGGACGCACGGGCGAATTCTTCAGCTTCGAGTTTGCGGAGTTGTCGCCTGATGTCATCGTGCTGTCGAAGTCGCTAAGTGGGTACGGTCTACCGTTATCAATGTTGTTGATCAGGGAGGGACTGGACGTATGGGAACCGGGAGAGCACACCGGCACCTTTCGCGGGAATAACCTCGCATTGGTATCTGCAACCGCAGCGATAAACTTATACTGGCGCTGCACGAGGTTCTCGGAGGAGGTTCGCCGTATGGGAGCGCTATTGCTAGACCGACTTGAGGCCATTGCGTCCAAGCACGGAAACGGGTTTTCCGTTCGAGGCCGTGGTATGGCAGTGGGGTTCGATTGCCGAACGACCGAACTCGCAGAAGCAACGGCAAGAAGGGCGTTTGAGACGGGATTGATTATCGAACGATGTGGACCCGACGATCAGGTTGTGAAGTTCTTCCCAGCGCTCACGATCGATCTCGAGACGTTAAATCAAGGCCTGGAAATATTCGAGAAATCATTGATCGAAACAGTGGCTGGAGTACCAGAGTAAAAACTTTTGATTGCAACGGCGTAGGCAGATGCGGTCGCGGTTGCTTCCGAGAGCTAGGATCGCGAGGTATTTATAAGAGCTGAAGGACGAACAATGGGTTCCGCGCGGCATGCAAACGCTGCTGCATGCTTGTTTGACCGGTCGCAATCCACACCGCACGCTTGACGGAACCTGGATCATCTCGGCGTTGGCCGGGCGCGATATCGATCTCAGCGGCGCAGATGGCCTATATACCGTACGGGATACGACTGAATCCGCAACCAGGCTGGTAAGCGAAGAGCGCGGGCTGAGCGCGTAGCCGGGCTTCCTTTGCATTTGGGGACTCCTGCGCGTGTTGAATGCGTCGCATGAATGCGTCGCATGAATGCTGAAGCGACGCTGCTCCGACAAGCTGGAGTACCGCCTGAAGATTCTTCAGAGCGAGTTCGAGCGTCTCGTGCTTAGACCGATGCCGCCGCCGAACGGTTCGCAACGGTTCAAGCGGTTCGACTTGGAGCACCGCTATCAATTCCATAGGACCAGTGGGCGGCCAATGCGCGTTGCTTGGCATCGTGCGCTCTGGGTCTACCGGCCGCCGAGGCGCCTTCTACAACGGTCGTCGCCTTCATCAGGCACTCGGCGATCGCACGTCGACAGCGGTCTGGCGCGAACGGTGCAGACCGCGAAGGCCGTGACGCGTTGACCAGATGACCACAGCAGCAGCAGACAGAGTCTCTGGCAGCGTGACAGAAAGGGAGGAGGAGCGGTCAGTTTCTCGGTTTCCAAATAACAAACCGGTTCAATCGGTCCCGCTTCACGAGTCCATTTCACAAACCTCAGCAGGTGCCTCCTCACCAAAGTTGGCATGAGCGGAGAAACGAAGAAGCATCCAGTTGGACGAGGTTGAGCGATACGTCGTCGGGTCTGATTATACGTTCATGGCTCGCAAGTGCGTATTTCACGAAGACGAACCGTCTTGAAGTGAGCGATGATTAGTTCGGCGACTTTGTCGGAACGGTCTACTCCAGAAGCCAACTGCAAGTCGTATAGCCCCCCCGGATTTACAAGGTTTATTTCGATTATGTAAGGATAGGCCATGTCTATCCCCGCGAAGTTGATTCCATGTGCCATCAGCTTTCGACCGATCGACTCGGCTAGCTCAATTTCGTCCTGATGCAGATCCGCCGGAACGGGCTTTCCTCCAAGCACTATGTTGGATCTGTGATCGTCTGGATGCCCGAGTCGACCGTGCCAAGCAACCGCCTCTCCGCAAGCAACGATGACACGCTTCTCGCCGCGGACCACCTCCGGAATGTACTCCTGAAGAACGGTATACTCACCTTTGAAGCCGCCTAACTCGCCGAAGCTATCTTTGTACGCAGCCGTATTTCCGGTAAGGCATTGCAGGATTGCCCGAACATTTGGTCCTTTTGGGGTAAGTAGAAAGACGTTTTGCCCACAAGTGGAATTTGGCGGCTTGGCTACCCACCACTGATCTGAAGTCTGTTGGTAGCGATCCCATAGCAGCGAAAAATCATTCGAAATATATGATAGAACTCTGTTCGCCTTAGGCACGACGTAGCCCAATGCATGCTTTGGAGTAAGAAACATCAGGCCTTCGATGCTGTTAACGAAGGAGGTATGCTGAGAGGCCAACCAAAGCATTTGCCAAATGTCAAGCGATACACGATCTTGAGGATGGTTCATGACCCAGACCAACTGGCATTCGTCGAGAAAATAGACATTTCGTTTTCCTCCTGCCGAGGCGCCGGGATGATATGGCTCGGCATTTTGAGGCACTAAAACTCCTCTTGTGGAAAAGCGATAATCGTCCGCCGAAATAGAATTCAGTTCTCCGAGAATTACTTCGCAACCCAGCCGTCGAAACGCGTTACTGATCGGTGCGTCGTTCTCGCCTAAACAGTCGAGTGTATTGGTAAGTATCAGCAATCTCATTAGAGTCTCCTAAAGGTCAATCCCGTCTTAAGTATCGAGAAGCCTCATCTGTGTTCCAAAGCGCGCAGGTAGCTCCATCATCGAAATCACTTAAGGCAGAACCAATGCAGCCGTTTTTCAGCCATCCGGTCTGCACTGAGATATCGGCCCAGTGCTGCACAACCCAAATTGCAATCCGCGTGCCAAGGTTTCCTGGCTCAATAGGTTATTGAACTCGTTCCAAAAGGCCGCCGCCTGTTGAAGTCGGTCAGAAGGCTTAGATCGAACAAGATTCGCGCGGTTGTCCGACGCGAGACAACGATTATAGAGTTGATCTGATAGAACCGCTCGTGGCCTGGCGATAGAAGTGGCCCGGTTGTCTGAGCGGCAACTACGTGTCCAGAGGCGAAACTTCTGCCAGAGTTGGCGCGCGCGTCGGACTCGGTGTCGTAGGCCAGAGAGACTTCCTCATATTTGATGCTGCGCCACAACCGCTCGCCGAACACATTGTCTCGCCAGTCGCTCTGGCCTTCCATGCTCATGCTGCCCTAATCGGCGAACATATCGGAGAACGAATTGCGAGCCATGATAGGTGAAGATGCGGCTCCTCCGGTGATTAGCAAGCGCATTCTCCGGCGTCTCGTCGCAGAATGTGGCTCCGTCGTGATCGAGACGTGCCCGACACTACCTGGCGGCTGAACCAATCGAGCACCGTCGCGAGATCGATGAAGCCGAGCGCAACGTGGATGTAAGCATGTCCATCGGCCAGACCTGGTTCGGGCGTGTGATCTCCGTCCGACGCGGCAAATATGGATAGATCTTCCCGGGTTTGGACCTGATGGTACGCGGCCGGCGGTTGGGCGCCTCCTCCGCCACATCAGCGTTTTGACATGCCGGCCGTTTCCTGACAGCCAGCCGATCTCGTAAATTTGCGAACCGGCGAAAGGAAAATCCAGGTGCAGCCAGTCAAGCCGTCGCATGATCGCGAGGTCGGCAGATGGCAGGCAGTGGTAGATAATCGCGCTGCTGCGGTCGACCTTCAAAAATCGGCAGGTTGTGCTCACAGGTCAGCGCTCAGCAGGCCGGCATCGCTGAGCGCGCATTTTTAAAAGAATCGTTCCCCAGCGTCAGCTTCCTGGTCATGGCGTGCAGCGTTTTCACGCCCACGGTGGGCTCGCTCGTTCTGTTGCCGCCATCAGGACCAAAGCGCTCCACCGCCATTCCCCGAAGCTCGAACTTCCACTTCGTGATCCGATTGGGATGCAGGTCGAATCGTTCAGCCATTTGAGCCAGCGTCATCTCGCCCTCGGTCGCGGCCAACGCTACCCTCGCCTTGAATGCGGCTGCGTCGTGTCGGCCGGATCGTCTGCTCATCGTCTCTCTTGATTTGGCCAGACAATTATCCACCGCAGAAACTCGACTTATTACTTGGCCAGATATCCGGAGTCAGATCTGCACGCAGCCTTCGGTTATCGATGTTGCATGCACAAGTTGTCTAGTCAGACAGTTATCGCAACTGTTTCCACAGCCATATGTCATTGTGCCATTCTCCTCGAATGAGCGAAAGTTCGCGCAGTGTCACGACACGTCGAAATCCGAGCGAATTGAAATTCTTGGTCGCTCCGACATTTCTCTCAAGGGTGCGACCCAACAGCGCACGTAGTCCAAAAGCGTTGGCGGTGTTAATCAAATGCGCAAGCATCAGCCTCCCGATGCCTTTTCTCCGGTGCTGTTCATCAACGTAATACGACACTTCGGAGAGCCCCATATATTCAGGACGCATCGAAAGTGTGTTCAGGGAACACCACGCGATCACTTTCCCGCTTTCATGCTCATAAACGAAGGCGGGGTAGGGGTCTTTATGCTCCTTCAGCCAATCCAACCGTTCGGTGCGCGTATCGGGCGACACTCGACTTATGGCAAAGACGCCAGGTGCCATCGCTTGATTGTAGATTTTTGCGATGTCTTCAGCATCTGGGTATTTAGCGCGTCGAATCACCATCAGGCACCAGTTGTTTGAAAGTCCGTTGCAATGATGGAGCAAGCACGCAGGTTCGCGCGTCTGCCAACCATTTCGATCAAACATGGGCAGCTAGACGTCCGCTGCCGCCCGTGGAAGGAGGGAGCGGCGTCAGCTAGAGTGTGCTTAACAGTGTGAGTATTTGGACTGTCTACACAAGCTACAAGCTCTGGTAGTGTTTGCCCCCCTTGTGCGATGGCCTTTCGCATCTTTTCTTGAGAATGGGCGGTCCCTGCATTGGCGTCGCTCTCTGAACATCAATTGCAGCACGTTGCGTCAGTTCACCGCACGGGAGGCCTGCCATAACGTGCGCAAGTCGCAATGGGCCTCGTTAATCAACGAGTTGTAGCGATAGTTGCGATCGCTTCTCGAAGAGAAGCTGGGCGGTGTTGCTTGGGCCGCCTTGTGAAAAAGAACGTTATTGATCAGTACCTGACCAAAGAGGATGCGGTGGTCGGTTGCGTTGCCTCTTTAGATGGTGCGTCAGGTGTGTCGCCTCATCATGCCGGATCCGATCCCACAAGAGATTGAAGGGCCAGAAATGCAGTATGAAGTACGCCGGTTGCAAACGGATGATCTACCCGAAGTAACGGACATCTACAACGCAGCATGTCGGAATAGAGAATCGACGCAAGGAAGACGACCGTGGAGCGTCACGGAAATGAATGAATTTCTATTCGCGCGTTGTACCTCATTTGTGGCCTGCACCTGTATGAGCAACGGTAGCGTGATCGGATGGACAGCACTTACTCGGCACCATGACAATGAAGGATTGAGACAGGCAGCGGAGATGTCGCTCTATGTTCAAGGGTCGTTTCGTCGTAAAGGAGTTGGATCCGCTCTTGCAGACGCTGTTCTAAGCCAAGCAAGTACGGCCAATCTACATTGCATCGTAGCAATGGTATTTGCTGATACCCCGAGCGTTATTTCTTTTGCAGAACGAAAATGTGGACTTTCAGTCGTGGGATGTCTCCCCGAAGCGTTTCCCGGTAGTGAAGCAAACTACGACATTCTCGTTCTCCAAAAACTTATAGGGCCATGGACTCAACTTCCGTAAAGCTTGTGAGACCAGTCGCCCGTGAATAACGTGGATTTCAGCGCGGGCCGAACTGAAGTCGAGCGTGGCGGGACGATGATTTTAAAGCACCAACAGCGTCAGCCATCGTATGAGGCGGCGGTACATACTATTGGGTGACCGGCATGGGCATGAGTCCCTTGAGGCTGGTCATGAGTAATGGAGCCACCCCATCGAGCTAAAGGCCAACAATCTCGACCGGTCTTCCGCCATCTTGGAACAGAACAGCACACTTATCACGGTCATTTGGGATGAACCTCTCGAGCGGGCTTGTCACAGGAGTAGTCCCCCGGCCTGGGTTGTCATCCGTTGAAGAAGCTTGGCGCCGCCGAAGACGCGCTGCTCCAGTTGCTGCAGCGCTGACGCGAGGAGACGGCAGAGTTTAGGCTGCGATCACGCGCATAGTTGTCCCCCTTGAGGTTGGCCGGACGCCTGGCGCGATCTGGAACCTACCGTATGGGCTATGGCTCGCTCTTCACGGTTCAGCAGTTGGAGTGCCCCATCCGGGATCTGACGCGCGCCTTGCTTGACAAAGCAAAGTCCGCGCGTTTGACAACCTCCCTGTGAGCGCGCTGACAAGGTCAACGACTTCACAAAATCTGAGAGCAATGGAATATGCGGTTCGTTTCAAATATGTCGGCTACACCAGATTGCTGGAGTAGGAGGACGATCAGAGTTGCTGCTCAATAAGGCGCGTACACCAACAAGAACTGTGCCCGCAAAGGGCGGTTGCCTGCCGTGCGAGATTATGACGGGGATGTGTTGCGGTTGCTGCCAACGAATGATGCGCAACTTCCAAGGATGGGAACGTGAAATGCTCATTGCTACGGATACGGCCGTGATTGATGCGCGTGTCGCTGGGTGGCCTATCTGGAAGTAATTGAATCGGGCTAGCGTCTTCGGG
This sequence comes from Bradyrhizobium sp. 23AC, assembly GCF_054863025.1. NCBI lineage: Bacteria > Pseudomonadati > Pseudomonadota > Alphaproteobacteria > Hyphomicrobiales > Nitrobacteraceae > Bradyrhizobium > Bradyrhizobium sp. 23AC. The sequence continues at coordinate 220,988 of NZ_JAVAYN010000011.1, read as the reverse complement.
CAATGGGCGTGCGTATGTCTGAGACCAAACACACCTGATGTCTAGAATCCGCCAAGCTGTTTGGAGCGCGACATTGCCCCTCAAAGTCGTCGGAGATTCGGCGCGTCGCACTGGCATAAATCCTGCTGCAACCCTTCTGGGAGAAAGCTAGGAGGATGCCATGCCAAGCGACCATCTGCTACCCATTGTCTTCAACCACGCGAGAATTTGCGTATCTTTCTACTGCAATCTTCATTGCGAGCACTGCTATGTTCCTGAAGAGTATCGGGATCAATACAAGCGGCTTTTGGAGCCATCACAACTATCGATCGAGGAGATGAAGGAGTTCGTCGACCTTCTCGTCGACAAATATTCGCTGAGAAAAGTCTCTTTGACGGGTGGCGAGCCGCTTCTTAAGCGCGTGTTTCCGCGCACGGCGGCCGTGATGGCCCATGCAAACAAGCGGGGCCTTCACGTCCAGTTGAACACAGGGGGCCTCGGCCAGGTGCCAATTTATGACGTCGTCTCGTTCTTTGACGATCGCGAGAAGCTGACGTTCCAGTTCAGTTTTGACGGTGCGAAGCGGAACACGGTGGACCGCTTCCGGGGCAAGGCGGGTGTTTACGATTCTGCACTCCGGCAGATGGCTGAGGCGGCCAATTGCGGGGCCTTGGTGCAGGCCAGGATGACGGCCAACCGGCACAACATCGGTGAGGCGCTCGACGCCTACCGACTCCTGTCGTCAATCGGCGTCTACTCCTTCAGGGTCAAGCCGATGTTCGCCTCGGGCGTTGCCCTCGGCAATGAGGATGCGCTCTTGGGCTCGGCTGACGAAATTCGAGAACTGCAGGAAGCCCTGATGGGAATTGCTGCGCAGCCCAGCTCAGCACGCCTCGAACTACCGCCGCCGATTTTCATCGATACGTCGCAGCCGCGGCCAAACGTCAGATATACCGAATGCGACTGTGGTGCCACCGCGGTCTACCTCTCTACGGACGGCGATTTATATCCCTGCTCCTTCGTCGTCGGGGATCCCGATAGCCGCGAGTTCCTCCTCGGCAATATCCGATCGCCGGAATTCGACCTGGAGAAGGTTTGGCGTAGCTCGCCGGCTCTCAAGAAATTTCGGGCGAACAGCGGCTGCGGCCAATGCCCGAGCCAGGTCGCCCTCCTGAAGAATGTCGAGAACCGTGCGCTTGCCTGCGCATGACGAAGGAATCGATGAACGGAAGGCGCCTTCATATCGGCGGTTCTCGGTGTGTGAGGAGGCAGTATCCCACCTTGTCAGCGTCCGTCAGGTCGACCCAGTGTCTGCCCTCATCGCGTCCGAAGTTCTGATTGAGGCAAAAGTGAGAGAGTATCAGAAAGCATGCGAGGAGATATCATCCTTGTTGGGCTCGGTCCTTATGCCCGGGCGAAGTATATTCCTCTGATCGAAGATGCCGTCGCCAGCGGTCGGGCAGCCGCGTTCCATGTCGTCGAGCTCGACAGCGTGCGAGGCGATGTGGATGCCTTTTTCCGGACCCGCTCCTGCAAGCCGGCGAGCCTCTCATGGGTACCCGATCTCCGGCGACGGGCGATCTGGTATTCCGGCCATGGGGAGGACGTCCTGACGGCTCTGGCACGTCCAGGCACGAAAGTGATCGTCGCGACCGAACCCAAGGCTCATTTGGGCTACCTGCGCGCGGCGCTTGGACTTGGCCTTGACTGCCTGGTCGACAAGCCCGTCGTTCTTCCCATGGGATCGAATGGACGCCCTGCCGCGGACCGGCTGGTTGGTGCGGTAGCCGAGCTCAAGGAAATCTGCGATCGGTCCGGCGGCCGTTGCGTGGTCATGACGCCGCGCCGCTACAACGCAGTCTACGAATTGGTTGGACGCTATGCGCGCCGCGCCTCCCGAAACCTTGGCACGCCGGTCACCTATATTGGCATCGAGCATCACGCGGGAGTGTGGAACACGGAGGAGGAGATCCTCTCCCGGGAGGACCATCCTTACCGCTACGGCTACGGAATGCTTTGCCATTCCGGTTATCACTACATCGACATTCTCTCCGGTCTCCTGGCTCACAATGAGGACCACTTCGGGAGGCTGGCGCTCGAGCTGGATGTCCACCGGGCGACCGCCGCCGACCACGTCGAGCAGATTGGCCCGCATCCGGTAAGCAGGCTTCGCGGCGACGCGCCAGTCCCTCGTCGACCGTTTCCCGCGCCGCCGTTCTGGGGTGAGACGGATATTGTTTCGTCCGGAGCCGCAAGGCGTCCCGGAAGCCGCGACACCGTCTGCCTGTTTCGGCTTGACCTTCTGCAGACCAGCGTGTCGCTTCGCAACTGGCGGCAACTGCCAACCGATGCTTACAACAAGAACGGACGGTACGGGTCCGAGACCATCCGCTTGAATATCGGTCCCTTCGCGGCGATCGAGGCCAGGATCTTCAAGCGCCCACACACGAGCATGGAAGGTCATCCGCAACTGACCAGGGAGGCGCACATCACGCTTTGGCGGAATGCCGGTTTCCTCGGCGGCGCAGCCTTGCGCGAACGGCTTTATCCCGCACGGGACACGCTTGTCCGAAATGCTGAACTTGGCGCTGGCCGCAAAAAGCTGTTTGACGATTGGCTGGCGGGACGGAGCGACAAGAGTTCCCTCGAGTCGCATACCCGGACGATATCGCTCTTTGCTCACTATTTGGCGGCACTCACGAGGGATGGAGCGAACAGAGAACAGACGATCCCATTGCGCGCCGTCAACAAAGTTCCGGCGTGAATGTCGCTTCGACCGCAGCGCGCCCTCGGCATTCTGGGCGTGCCGTGTTCGCCAGAAACGGCCCGACATTGGCCATCATGACCGTGACCGGGAAGGTGGGGCTCTTGGCCGCGCGTACGGCATGCCAGATGTATTTTCTGACCAACCGCGAGGCGATTGGTGAAGATTGACCGTCACGACGCCCTGTTTGACCGGAGCCATCCTCTGCCCAGCAACTACCGAGCGTACAGGCAGTCGGTTCATACACGCCTGGTGAAGATCCTTCGGCAGCATCCGGGTGCCGCTTTCTCGAGATCGGCGTAGGGCCGACCTTCAGGCAGGAGCGGTTCAGGGCCATCGACGAGCTCGGCATCCACTATGTGGGCTTGGATTTCGAACATGTTTGCGCCGAACGCCGGGGCGACCTAGCCGCGGCCGGAATCGCGATCGAAACATCAGCTTTCTGGGAAATCCGTCAGGAACATACCTGTTCAACCTGATTAGGCTCGCCAGGAATCGAGAGACTTTTGATATCGTCTATCTCGATGGTAGCCATTCAATCTACGTCGATTTAGCGGCCGCGATTGCAGCAGTGCGGTTGTTGAGGCCAGGCGCCTTGTTCCTTTTCGATGATATGAGGTTTTCCTTCGGAAGGAGACATTTGATTCAGATCACAACTCAATATGCGGACGCCAATGAGAACGGGCAGTTGACCGAGGATGAGGCCAGCGAACCTCACGTCACAATCATACTCCAAGACTATCTGATCCCTTTATTCAGCTTTGAGGTGGAGCGGTCGTGGTCGGATCCTGATTGGATCGCACTTCCCGCGCCCAAGTCCGCTCCGTGGATGCGGCTTTGACGGCTCTCCCACGATCGGGCTCCGCGATCGACGTCTGCACCGCTGTCACGAACGAAGCCGGCATGGCTCGCCATCTTGGCACGCCTGAAGTTGCCGCCATGGTCATTCGAGGCCTTGAACTTGCAAACGTTCTCGACTGCCGTGTCGTCGTTCTTTCGAAAATCGATGATCGAGCTGTGATCAAGGAGCCCCCGCCGGCAAATCAGCCACCAGTTCGGCACGGCGCGCTTGGCGCCGGCTAAGGGCTGAGGTCGCGCGGCGCTGTAGGCAAGTAGTGCCCCGATGTGGTCGGTGATGGCCTTTCGTTTCTGGTTAACGTGTCCAATTTTCTGCAAACCCCGCGCCTGCGTGCGTTGCTCAATTGAACGAGGCCCATGCTGCTTCGTGTCGACGGCGTTGATGTTTCGAGCCTAGGTCAGGATGGCATTGCTGGTGAGTTCGCTGCGGATACGGCTGAGACCACTATCTTCGATCTGCCACGCTCAATCGCTGGCCGCTCCAGTTCCTGCGGCCATCCGGCTGCCGGAAAGCGAGGGGGCAGGTGCGATTGCCCCTTCGATCGCCCGCGCAATCACAAACCATCGCGAAGATAGAGTTCTCTGGAATCCTGCGCAATGGCGCAAAGATTGCTGGATTTCTGCGCGACTTGATCCTGCGTTGTGAGCCTGAAGCAAAAGGAACTGCTATCCGGATTAGAAAATGACTTAGGCAAGATTGCTAAGGGAGTTCGGTGTCACCAAAGCAGTCATGCTGAACGCACAAATGTCATGTAGGCCTTACGATTGGAGTCAACCGCAAGCATATGACGGCGGCCGGCCCCAGCGTGGCAATCGAGACAAATGTCGGCGGTGGCATTGGCGGAAGGATGACAATTATACGCTAGGTGCTGCCAACGATTCTGGATTTCGCTCGCAAGGTATTTGCATCGCGCGAAATGATTGTAAGGCCTCAAAGAGCTGGACCTTCCGAATTGCGTCACTGCAAGATAACCGGATTGTCGTGACGTATCCGCATCCCGTATCGTTTTTCCGCAACGAGACTTACATTGCTGACCAAATGACCAAGAAGAGCATCTGCAGCGAGCCCGCATTTGCAGTGTCGCGCGAGCACTCCGTCGACGGATTCGGCCCTATCGGTGAGGTCATGGCGGCACATCTTCATCGCGCGGACGCGCAGCCGGACATCACCGGCAGCGTGCTTGAGCAGGAGCTGGAAAGTCTCCACTCTCGCGCCGGCATCGAGATTATGGAGATGTGTGTGAGCTGCGGTCTTTTGAGCGTTATTCCGGCGAAGCTTTGCGGCGAGGGCGCTTCATGAGGATCGACTGCGAGGTGCATGCTTTCCGTCTTAAGAGCCGGCAGGCTGTGCCCATCATCGACGGCTCCATGGAAACGCTGGAAGGCGCCGCGCGCGAGTCCAAGATCGCTGGGCTGGTCCTGGTCCAGCCTGCCTTCCTGAACGACGATCCGGCCGAGCTCTTCGCCCAGGCGAGCCAGGCCCGGATGCCGGTGAGGCTCATTCCGCCTCTCGTGCGACCGCTTGCGCCTGAGGTGCTGGAGGAGTGGGCTCGATCAGGCGCCGTGGGTTTGACGCTAACCCTCACCGATCCAGATCCACTGGCCGAATCCCTTGAAGCCGCGCTCCAGCTAGGCTTGCACTTGGAGGTGTCGGGTGGCCTCGAAGGACGCGAGCACCTGGTAGAGTTGCTTCTCGCGGACGGCCATCGACTGGTTTTCCGCGGCTTCGGACTTGCAGACAGCGCGCGCGATCCTGCCTGGGATCCACGTCTTGCGCGGCTCCTGGCGCTCGCCAAGCGAGCCGAGGTGTGGGTGAAGCTGTCGGGGATCGGACGCGTCCCAGATGGCTGGGCCCAGGCAGCCGGGGCCAGGATGCTTCAGGAGCTCGGGCCGAAACAGCTGCTCTGGGGCTCGGAGTGGCCGCACGTCGCAGCCGCCCACGCCTACGCGCCATCCTATGCGCAGACATTTGAGTGGCTTGAGGAACTCGTCCCAGACGAGGACGCCCGAGGGCGGATCCTTGGCGAGACGCCTGCCGCCCTCTACCGATTCTCCGTGTCTTAAGACCTGCGTGCCGAAATGACGAAATGAGCATCGTCCACCGGAGCGCGGGGCTCGCCGCCGAAAGAGGTTTGGCTCAAGGAATTGGCCCATCGAAGCGGTCCATCAAAGCTTTCCGAGAACCCACACCGAGTGCGCGTAAAGCCAGTAGAGCGGAAGAGGAAGCCGGCACCGCATAGGTTTGGCTATGGAGGCAGACGCGCAGACTACGGTGGAGGTTATCTGTTGAGGGGCTGATGACATGTCTGATCGATTTCCAATCTTCGAAGTTATCTTGGAACAGCGCAGACGAAGATGGTTGTGGTCGGTCCGCACGACCGGAGGCGCGCTGGTCATGACAGGTTCAAGAAGCAGCCGCTCCGCTGCTCGCTACCAAGCCGACCGGGCGCTCTTTTTGATGCTGCTGAGCGCGCCCTACCATTCGCAGCTCTCGGAGCGAATGATCCAGGCTAATCAACAGGCTCGCGCGCGGCGCTCGCTTCCGCCCAAACTTTAGAGTCGGTTGACGTTCGGAAATCGCGGGCTGGTAAGCCGTTTCCGTCGGGTCCTGGACTTAGTGGGAGCCGGCCAGATAATGGTGGCGATGAAGGTTCCCCTCAACCGCTCGATATGGCTGCCGCTGTGGTTTCGAGGAAGAGCGGTCTCAATAGCGCGGGTCTGCTCCTTGAGAGGAGCCGCGATTGCTCACGCGATGTCAAGCGGCTTCGAGGAGGGCGGCCTTTTTGCAAAGACGGACGAGCCACCGGCAAAAAGCCCGAGAGATTTCAGAATTGTCGCTGCGGTCGACAGCATAGGCGCGATATTGCATGCCGCTGCCAGTCCGAGATCCCGGTACCACGTGCAGAACGCCTCCGCGCACCAAATCGCTGACAACAATTTCGGGCGCTACCAGAAGGCATTTTCCCGTCATGACCGCCGGCAGAGCAAGGTAATTATGATCGTATCGCGCGCCGGTCTTGACGTCTGCAAAGGTCAGGCTCATCGCCCGCAGCCAGGTGGGCAGTATGTCGGGGCGCGACGTGATGTTCAGAATTGGCATCGAGCGAACGATCGAGAGGTTCTTGCCATTCACGTGACTTGGCGAGCCTACGCAGACGAGTTGCTCGTTGTAGACCTCCCAATCATCGGCCGGTTCGATCATGGAAAGATCGCGCGTAATCAAAACGTCGTAGTCGTCCGACGATGTCGGCTGAGATAGCGAACTCGTGACATCCACGATGACGCCGCCCATCTCAGCGGAAAATGCCTGGAGATTCGGAATCAGAAGCGAGTAGGCGAAGGTCGAAAGCGACGTGCGCACCACAATCCGATTGGCGCTTGGGCGGGTCCGCCGGCGCATCCTCTTTGCGGTGAAGCACACCGTGTCCAATGGTTCGGCGACCGTGTTTGCAAAAAGCCTTCCGAATTCCGTCAATTCGCTTCGTTTTCCGCGTCGCGCGATGAGGTCGGTCCCCAGATACTCCTGCAGCACGGCGAGATAGCGGCTGACCGAGCTCTGTGTCACTCCCAGCGCGCTGGCCGCGCGCGTGACACTTCCTTCTCGCGCGATCGCCACGAACACGCGAATCGCGTTGATGGGCACTTCATCGTCGTCGCTGGCCATCTTCTATTCCCGCGCGTCCTGAGATGTCCGCTGATTTCACGGTGGGCATTACCAACCGAAGATATTCAATCACATTATTCGATGCTTATAGCCTATTTGATGTTTGTTGCCGGATTGCTGCTCGTCGATGGCCTTTCGCGCACAAAACATGCGCGGCTTAAGAACCAGTGCGACCCCTACCGTTAGGCTCAACACGTCAATCGACCGTCTCCTCCCGGAGACGCATCTTAAAGCCGCCGGGACGATTGGCCGGCGATGCCTCTCCTAGAAGTCGCCCCACCCAGTATCGGCCTCATGATCGCCTGACAGGCGCTCGGACGTCACTTACCGCATCGAAATCTCGATGGTTGCGGGGGGAATGCTGCATTCAGCGGAGGAACCGAGCTTCAGCGGCTTTAACCTCGTCCATCTTCTGAAGTCTGAAAATCTCCTCCACCGGCAGAATGTCCTTGTGGACGTTCTGAACGCCACCGTCGGCGATGATGCGGCGGAAGGTCTCCTGCATGGCAGTTGCAGCAGCGCGGATGCCATAGTTGCCGTAGATCATCATGCGTATGTTGCGGAGGGACTTGACACGCTCGGCGTCGAGATCCGGGTAGGCATTCGGCACAATGACCAGCGGCACCGCGCCGGCCCAAGCCCGCGAAAAGCTTTCGATCTCGCAAGAATCCTTCTTTTTCGAATGGATCAGGATCATGTCGGCGCCAGCCTTTACATAAGCTTTCGCGCGATCGAGGGCTTCCGCTTCGCCAAGGCCGGCGATCAGGGCTTCGGTGCGGGCGATGATCAGAAAATCTGGGTCCCGTCTTGTCGCCACCACAGCCTCGATCTTGCCCTGAAACTCTTCAACGCGCAGCAGTTCCTGGCGGCCGCCGGCAACAAGGCTTGTCACTTTCGGAAAAGTCTTGTCCTCGATGACAATGGCGCTAGCGCCGGCCCGCTCGTATTCGCCGACGGCGTGGATGACATTGATCGCATTGCCGTAGCCCGTATCGATGTCGGCCACAATCGGTAGCGTTGCGCGTCCGGCGATCGCCCGCAGCATGTCGAGATGCTGTGTCATCGAGATCAGGCTCATATCCGGCAGGCCATAAAGTGCCGACAGCTCGAACCCGGAAGCCCACAGGCCATCGAACCCGGCTTGTTCTGCGAGGATCGCCGAAAACGGACTATGGGCGGCCATGATGTGGACTAGGGCGGTCTCGGCCATGCGGGCGCGGAGGCGTTTGGCAGGGGACATCGGAGAGACCTTTCAGGACAAAGCCGCGCAGGCTGCGATGATACGATCGCACCCGCGAGTGAGGTCCTCGAGCGAGGAGGCATAGGAAATGCGGATATAGGGTGAGGCCATAAAGCCGCTGCCGGGCACGACGGCCACGGCGAAAGCGTCGAGCAGATACATGGCGAAATCGGTGTCGGTTTCGATCTCCTTGCCATCGGGCGTGCGCTTGCCGATAACACCCGCGCAGGAGGGGAAAACGTAGAAGGCACCGTCCGGCACCCGGCACGAAAGCCCCTCGGCCTGGTTCAGCTTGGTCACGACGACATCGCGGCGTTCGAGAAATGCGCTCGCGAATTCCTTGATATGCCGCCGGCCCCCGGATAGCGCCTCGATGGCGGCATATTGCGAAATCGAGCTGGTGTGCGAGGAGGTCTGGCCTTGGACGAGGTTCATGGCCTTGATAAGCGACAAAGGTCCCGCGCCGTAACCGACCCGCCAGCCGGTCATGGCGTCGGCCTTGGACACGCCGTTGACCGTCAGTGTGCGCTCATAGAGGTCCGGCGCGACCGCGGCCATGGTCGCGAAGGCCGCATTGTAGGTCAGCTTCTCATAGATGTCGTCGGACAATACATGGACATGGGGATGCCGGCGCAGCACCGCGGCGAATGCAACCAACTCGCCTTGGGTGTAGACCGCACCAGTCGGGTTACATGGCGAATTCAACATGAGCCATTTGGTGTGCGGCGTGATTGCCGCCTCCAACGCCTCGGGACGCAGCTTGAATCCATGGAATTCATCGCAAGGGACGAGAACCGGCTTCCCACCAGCGAGTGCCACCATATCGGGATAGGAGACCCAGCACGACGTCGGGATCACCACCTCCTCGCCCGGATCGAGGCTTGCGAAAAGCGCGTTGAAGACAACTTGCTTGGCACCACAACCCACGGTGATCTGGTCGATACCGTAATCGAGACCGTGATCGCGGCTGAAGATATTGCAAATCGCCTCGCGCAGCGGCTTGATCCCGGCGACGGGCGTGTATTTCGTCCGCCCGTAGAGGATCGCCCGGATGCCGGCTTCGCTGATCGCGGACGGCGTGTCGAAATCCGGTTCGCCCTGGCTGAGCGTGATGACATCGACGCCCTGATCACGCAATTCGGCGGCGCGCGCTGTCATCGCCTTGGTTTCAGAGGGGCGGACGACGTCGAGCCGTTGTGCAACGAGGGGCAAGTTGGAAGCCTGTGAACTCGGAAGGAGCACTTTTTCGACGGCTTCTACTCGCTCTCAAGCGGTCTATCCAATTGTGTTATCTCATTTTCAAATGGAATCATCGGAAGATGCGATATATCGGTGCGTAGTAGTGTCTCAGTTTGAAATCTCGTCGGCTTCGCGCTTCTTGTAGGGACCGCGAATACCCGGGACCGGGTTGGCGGCATCGATCAGTGCAACGATATCCGGCATTTTCAGAACCGTTTCGATCAGGCCAGAAGCCATTGCCGGGGTAACCCCCAGCGTCTTGTGGACCCGGCAGAAGTTGTAGAACACAAAGTAGAGCGCCAGCGCGTGGCAGTGGTTCTCAAACTTCTTGCTGAACGCATTGGCGAGGCGGGTGAACCGGCGCATTGACATGCGCATAGTGAGGTTCTGGCGCTCGGCAAAAGACGTATTGATAAGGTCCGGGTCCGGGTTGCCCATGATGGGCTGCTTGATCGCACCGATGCACTTGGGCGGGCTGTAGCGGCCCGCGCCAGCATAGTCCGTCGCGAAAATCTTGTTCAGCATCGCGTAGTCAGCATCCAAATCGACTTCTGCCGCGGCCTTAAGGTAGGCCTTGTGGCCGTCCGTGGTGAGCTGGACGCGGTTGGCAAGCCGCGCCTTCAGGTCGGCCATGAAAGATGTGCCAGTGTGCGCGCTACGGTCGCCAACGTGCCATGAAACAATCAGCTTGGAGTCGGCATCGATAGCCGTCCAGGTCCAAACGTCGCCAGCGGCGGCCTTGGCGAACTCGACGTTCTTCTGCTTGGCGTAGCTGAACGACCAAATCTCATCGCACTGAACGGCCTTGGCGGCTACGCCGCGCACGGTCTTGTCGTGGAAAACCGCGCAAGCCAGCCCGGCATCAATCAGCAGCTTGGAAACAGTGTTGATCGAGACCCCCGTAACCCGGCTGACTGACCGCATGCTGCTGCCCTCGCAGAGCATCGTCAGGATTGGAGCGCGGATTTGCAGAGGCAGCTTGTTCATATCCTAAAGCATAGCGAGTTCCGGTTATGTTGCAAGCATAAAGTTCAGTTTAACGGAAGCGTTAACGCGATATTGATGTTTAACTTATTATGGTCTAAGAGGGAAATCAGCAGGGACGAATTTAGAATGCCAGACGACCAAGTTCCACAAGAGACGCCGGGGCAGCTTGTGAAGGAAGCAATGGAAGCGAAGGGCTGGAATCAAAGCGATCTCGCCTTTGCGCTTGGCACGACTACGGCCGCCATCAACCAGATATTGAGCGACAAGCGCGGTATTAGCCACAATATGGCCCGCACTCTTGGTGCGGCCCTCGATCAGCCGGCAAGCATGTTCGCGCGCGTTCAGGCCGAATGGGACGTCCAACGGGCGGAAGAGCCAGATCCAACGGTTTCGGCACGCTCGCGCGTTCTCTCACAATACCCCCTCCGGGAAATGATCAAGCGCGGCTGGATCGACCCCGAACATAGGGCCGGTTCGCTAGAACAGCAGGTTTGTCGCTTTTTCGGTGTTTCGACGCTGGACGAGGTTCCCCATCTAGCCCATTCGGCAAAGAAGACCGATTACTCGAACATTCCCGCACCTCAACTGGCTTGGCTCTTTCGCGCGCGCCAGATCGCATCCGAAATGCATCCCGAGTCCTATAATCGAACGAAGCTTCAGCAAGCTATTGCGGAGTTTTCATCGATGCGAGATGAGCCCGAATCCGTTCGTCATGTCCCGCGTCTTCTCAGTGAGGCTGGCGTTCGCTTTGTCGTGGTTGAGAGCTTACCAGGAGCGAAAATTGACGGCGTTTGTTTTTGGCTGTCACCGACCGCTCCCGTCGTCGGCATGTCTATGCGGTTCGACCGCATCGATAATTTTTGGTTCGTCTTACGCCACGAATGTGCACACGTTTTGCACGGCCATGGAATGACTGAAGCCATCGTGGACGAAGATTTAGGCGCGACAAACGAGCCTTCGACCAACGAAGAAGAGCGAATCGCCAATACCGAAGCTGCTGATTTTTGTGTGTCGTCGGAGCAAATTCGTTCGTTTTACCTACGTAAGAAACCGTTCTTCTCGGAAAGCGATGTGTTGGCATTTTCGAAGCGAGTTAAAGTTCATCCGGGTCTTACCATTGGGCAATTACAACGCATGCTCAATAGGTACGATCTCCTGCGAAAGTATCTTGTGAAGGTCCGCCCACATCTAGCGCGGTCGATGATGATGGATGGTTGGGGTGATGTGATCCCGACCGATTCATAAGGAGACGGACTTGGGTACGTATAAAGAGAATATGCTCGATATCTGGAAACAGTATCACGAAGAGGTTTCCGCTGAACCAGCCGACCTTCGAGAGCTTGCTGCATGGGCTATGGCGAAAGGTAAATGGGCCCCGCGTCCTGTTGACGTGGCCGCAAGCTTCGCTCGCGAGATGGCTGACATACTTCGCGAGCAAACGAGGACCGACAAAGACGGACGGCAATACCGCGCTTTCATCCCAGCAAAGACGAAAGACAAAGACGGTTTCCCGTTGTTTAGATGGGCTGATATCGATCTGGCCCCTCGCAATCACGTTGAAAAGGGTGTGCAAGGCGAAAGGCGCTCAATAGCCAACGATTGTTTCGCCTTGGCAATGAAGGTCGATCACTACAACGCGACCCATCCAAAGGAAGAGCCGCTTCAAGTAATCTTCAATTTCGAGGAAGACATTGAGGAAATGAAGATCGCGCGCGGGATTGAAGACGACGACGCGGCTTAAGTGCTTTTTTTCCAACGGGCGGATGCAGCCGCCCGAGCAATTTCTGAACGCTGCTCTTCAGTAAGCGTCTTAGCGCGCGCCGCGCCGCCCTTTGCTCGTTTAGGTGTTCTGCCTGGGGATTCCGAAATCTCGCCGGTCGCAATCCGGCCGACCATGACGGCGGCACCGATCACGTCTCCGGGGCGTCGCTCGCCTTTAGGGCCTCTAGGCATTGATCCAGTTTATTCCTATCAGCTTTGGGCTGAGCATATCCGAATAGTGGGAGTGACACCAGATGGGTCAAGCGAAATGGGAGATGATGAAAAAAGAAGAACAACATGAGTGGGCGCGCACCCTGCTCTGCGAGCTCGGCATTCTTGAGGAATGCGAGAATCATCCGGGCACTTATTTTGATGGCGACGGAGACGTTGAGCGGGCCTACAAGGTCGTTAATGCTCGTATTTCGAGCGGAGAAATCACGCTTAAATCTGGGCAGGAGCGCCGCGACGTAACCGACTTACTCAAGGAGGTGTACGAAGACAACTCTGGCTTGGACAGCTGCCAAGAATGCGATCGCAACTTTGGTCCAGACTAAAAAACACAGCCTGAGATAGCTAGAGCCGCAGCTTTGGCCCGCTGGAAGAAAAGCTAGCGGTAAGCCTCGCAAGGGAGGAGACAATGCCGTTGAACGACTATAACGACCCGGAAGCCGGTCTCGAATTTCCAAGGCTGCAAGCGCGCATTCACGAGCTGGAGGGCAATACAGCTCAGGTTCAGCTCTGGCTCCGCAAAGAGCTGGGAGAGGATCGCGAAGTCATCATGAACCAGAAAATAGGTGGCTCTTGGCGTGATGCGTTTGAATACGTGTTTGCTCAGGCAAAAGAGCGCAAATTGCCGATCGATCCCGATGATATCGAGGTTCTTACCCTCGACGGCAAATAAATTCAAACTGAGACTCTACCGTCTCTTTGGATACGGCGTGCGTCTGTAGTCCCTCATCGAGTGACCGAAAGCCGTGAAGGCGCAGCTATGGGTGAGGTGCGCGCACGATGATGCGGTTCACCTTCGCTGGCTCGTCGTATCGGGACCTGTTCCGCGCCGTGACAAGATCGCGTCCGGCGGCCTGACCAACCGATGCACGTTGTGTGATCTTCCTTGAGCCAAGGCTTTTCGAAGCGCGCTGGATCCAATCAGGACCGTAGATGCTCTTACCCAGCTTCCCGCGTGGTTTCCAGGAGTCACGCCCTGCGTTGGGCGACAGCTCTCGTGTTCGCCGGACGTTACGCTTCCGGAGATCGGTGCCTCATCTCATCTTGCGAAGTTCATATCGAGTTATTCGATGAGCGTCATCTGCCTGTAGCAAATCGAGCTTCTAAGGTCTCGCGTAGCAGCGATGCGGTCAAGCAAGAGTGACGATTGCAATGCTCCGCTCCGCGAAACGTTTCGTGCTGACCTGGAAGGCGGCCATGGCATTCGTATCAATTGACTGCGTCCGGAAAAACTACGGTCCGACATCCGTCTTACGCGGTGTTTCTCTCTCCATAGCGGATGGTGAGTTCCTGACTTTGTTGGGGCCCTCGGGATGTGGGAAGTCGACGCTGCTGCGCATCCTGGCAGGTCTTGAGACACAGGACGCGGGTTCGGTATCGATTGCGGGCCGGGCAGTGGATGGCCTCAGGCCAAAGTGGCGGGACGTAGCGATGGTGTTCCAGTCCTATGCGCTCTACCCCCATATGACAGTTGCCTCCAACTTGGCGCTGCCACTCCGGATGCGTCGGCTCTCGGCCTTTCAGAGGCTTCCTCTTCTCGGCCGTATGCTGCCAGGAACGGCGCGGATCGCTGCCGAGATCGAGCTGGAAATCACTCGGACGGCGAACTCCCTCGGTATTGGCCATCTGATGGCGCGTAAACCGCTGCAGCTGTCTGGTGGCCAGCGCCAGCGCGTGGCGGTCGGCCGAGCAATGGTACGCCATCCGACCGTTTTCCTGATGGACGAGCCGCTGTCCAACCTCGACGCCAAGCTGCGCGTGCAGATGCGCGCTGAAATCAAGGAGCTGCACCAGCGGCTCGGGGTCACCTTTGTCTATGTCACCCATGACCAGGCCGAGGCGATGACGCTGTCCGACCGGGTAGCAGTAATGCTCGATGGCGAGTTGTTGCAGGTAGCACCGCCACGAGATATCTATGCCGATCCCGATGATCGTCGCGTCGCCGAATTTATCGGTTCGCCAAAGATCAATATACTAGACGGCGTGGTACGCGACCGGGGTCTGATCGATGTGGCCGGTTCGACGCTTCCGATCGAGGCTGATGCACTTGCTGGCGTGCACCTCACCCTCGGCATTCGCCCGGAAGCATTTCATCTCGCAGACCACGGCGGGCAGGGCGCGCTGACCGGCTCGGTGCGCATGATCGAGCATATGGGCTCCGATCTCTTCGTCCATCTTGATCTCGCAGGCATCGATTGCCCTTTGATCGCAAGACTGCTGGCCGAACGGGCTCCCTATATAGCACCCGGGCAAACCTTGCACGTCGGCGTAAGGCCGGACCGTGTGCTTGTCTTTGCCCGTGATGGGCAACGTCTGCGCCGGGAGGCTGAATCTGACCACGCATCGATCACGCCAATCCAGGAACTCGTCCCATGAGCGAGCTTCTTGCTCATTCTAGCGGACCCGAAGGGCGGTCCGTCGCAGATGGCTTTCGAGCGCTTCCATCGCCCACTGTCTCTTTGAGGCGAAGCCAAACCCTTCCAGAAGCGCTGACAGCCTGGACGCTGGCCGGGCCGGCAGTCTTTTTTCTGCTCGTCCTCTTCTTTCTTCCGGTACTCGGTGTCTTCGTGGTCGCGCTCACCGACTGGCAGTTAGGCGCGCGGACGCTCTCTTTTGTCGGCCTCGCCAACTTCCGCGAGGTCTTCGCTGACACGGGTTTCAGGGCGTCACTCCTCAACACCTTCGTCTACGTTCTGATCGTCGTGCCTGGGACGCTCGTCCTCGGCCTTCTGATTGCGCTTCTGATCGAAAGCGGAAAGTCTTGCCGCGCCATTTACCGCGCCATCCATTTTTTGCCTTTCATGGCGACGCTCACAGCCATGGCGATCGCTTGGGAGGCGCTGCTGCACCCCACGATCGGCATCGTCAATCAAACGTTCGCTGCTATCGGCCTGCCGAGCACGAACTGGCTGCGCAACGAGAATACGGCGCTTCCCGTGCTGGCCGTGATCGGCATCTGGCAAAACCTCGGTTACGCCATGGTGTTGTTCTTGGCCGGCCTAAAGAGCATCCCGCAGGATCTCTATGATGCTGCCGATGTCGACGGTGCTGACCTTTGGCTTGACCGGCTGCGCACTGTCACGCTCCCGATGCTCGGGCCAGTTTCGATGTTTGTGATCACCGTGGTGGCGCTGAGGGCATTCGAAGCTTTCGACACAGTGAAGGTGCTTACCCAAGGCGGGCCCGGTCACGCCTCGGAGGTGCTGCTCTATACGCTGTATCGGGAAAGCTTCGAGTATCTGCGCACCGGATATGGCGCCGCCCTTGCGGTGGTCTTTCTTATCATAGTCGTGGCACTCACTCTCGCTCAAACCCGCCTCGTCGACAGGAAGGTACATTATCAATGAGCGCCAAGACCTTCATCAACCGCTTGTCGCCGCAGGCCGCCATTCTTCGACATGCCGTGCTGCTTGTCACCGGAGCGCTCATTCTCGCTCCCTTCGTTTGGATGGTGTCGCTGTCGATCAAGCCTCCGGGCGAGATCTTCCGCGCAAATTTCTCCTTTTGGCCGGCGCAGTTCTACGGGGTCGAGAACTATACGCGGGCGCTGACTGAAGCGCCGCTGCCGCGCTATATGGGCAATGGGCTTATCGTCTGTGCTCTGATCCTCGGCTTTCAGATCCTCCTCTGCGTCCCTTGTGCCTATGCACTCGCCAAACTTCGCTTTCCCGGCCGCGACCTGCTCTTCGTTATGGTGCTGATTGGTCTGCTGCTGCCGCACCAGGTGCTCTCTCTGCCGCTCTTCATCCTCGGCTATCAGATCGGTATCCTCAACACCTATGCAGCGCTGGTCTTCCCTTATGTGGTCTCCCCCTTCGGTATCTTCCTGTTGCGGCAGTTCTTCAAGACGATTCCTGATGACGTGATTCACGCCGCGCGCCTCGACGGCCTGTCTGAACTGGCCATTGTCTGGAGGATCATGGTGCCGATGGCGCTGCCGGCCGTTATCGCCTTCTCAATATTCTCAATCGTCTCGCACTGGAACGACCTGTTCTGGCCGCTGATCTCAGTGCGCGACCAAGCCCTCATGCCGCCTCCGCTTGGCATCATGGCATTCAAGAACGAGGAGGCCGGCAGCGACTACGGTCCCCTCATGGCTGCATCCACTCTCGTCGTGTTGCCGCTCGTCATCGCCTTCCTTGCCGCTCAGAAGTGGTTCGTCGAAGGAATGACAGGAGGAGCGGTGAAATAGTCACAGGAGATTGCTATGCCCCTGACCCCCAGCGATACCCCAATCGCAGGCATCAGTTTGCCGGCTTTGCTCTCGTCGTGCGCTGCCGCTTTCGGATTGATGGTCGGCACGGCTGCGGATCCGGCTGTGTTGCACTCCTTGTGCTTCGTTGGCTGCCAGCAGCGTTCTCTCAAAGAAGAGCGATTTCTTGGAAGTGCGGCCATCAAGTTCAGCATGTGCATTCGCTAGCCAATCTCGAGAACCCAATGAAACTCATTTTACTCACGACCTTGGCCATCGCGATAAGCGTGGCGCCAGCTTCTGCGGCGGACCTGAACCTGCTCTACGCAGCATCCAATCTAATGGCGCCCGTCCACAATAAGCTCAAGGAGCACTTTCAGCTGACGCATCCTGGCGCGACCGTGGACCTAGAGTCTGCGCTCGAATACACCGACGCGATGGCTATCACGCTCAGGCAGTCACTCATCGGCCAAGCTCCAGACGCCGGATATTTTGGCACTTCCGATGTTTGTGTGCTCGCTGACCGCGGAATTGCACAGCCACTTGATGACCGCATCACGAATGATCCTGAGTGGGCTTCACTTGGTATGCCCGAGGGCGCGTTTGCGGTCACGAAATGCGGAGGTAAGACCTATGGAATTCCGTTTTGTGCGTCCTTTATGGTTGTGATCTTTAACAACAAGCTTGTTGCCGAAGCGGGCGGGGATCCCAATCACCTGCCTAAAACTTGGCCAGAAATCCTTAGACTTGCCAAGAGGATTGAAGCCAGAAGTGGTGGAATCTTCTTTAACTGGGATGGCTCCTCGAGTTGGAGTTTCATGAGCCTTGTGCAGAGCGAGGGTGGGAAGATTTTGAGTGATGACGGAAAGGACGTCGCTTTTGACTCTTCAGAAGGCATCAGAGCTCTTCACGATTTAGCGGAGTTGGGCGCGGCCCGCCACTACAGTGATATGAGCAAGGCGCAAGCACGTCAGGCATTCATTGGAGGCGCGCTAGGCATTCTCGTCGATTCATCGAGCGGTCTTTCCAATTACAAGAAAGCGGCGGCGGGGGCTTTTGAGATTGGGGTCGTTCCCTTTCCCGTCGCGGAAAAGGGAAGAGTGCCAGCCTCGGGCATGGCAGGTGTGCTGCTAACCACCAACAAAAAAAAAGCTGATCTCGCTTGGGATTACTTGAAATACGCGTCTTCGCCCGACGCACAAAGCTTCGTAGGTAAACGGAGCGGATTTCTGCCTTTCAATCAGATTGCGATCGAGTCACCAGATAAGCTGGGCAGGTATTATGCGGAAAATCCTGAATTAGGAATGGCGGCTCAAAGTTTGAAAATTGCCGGCTCTTGGCCGAGCTTTCCTGGACCTAATGGTCTGAAAATCCACTCAATCATAACGACTTACATGCAGAGAGTATATACGGGTGCGTTAGACCCCAAGGTAGCTCTGCAAGATATGGCTACAGCCACGCGGGCTCTACTTAAGTAAGCGCTCGGGATGAGTACTGCCGTAGGTCTCTGCGAAGGCATTGCATTGGCAAAAGCCGTTTGCGTCGCGCAATGCGAGGGCCGACTACCACAGAGGGAGGAAGTTCACGATGATGGATGTCGATAGTACTGGAAACGGGATCAACCGAAACGGCACTTCACTGCACCAACAGCGGGAAAGAGGCAATTTCGCGCGATCATCCGTAGCAGACATTTATCCGCCTGCTGACGTTTGTAAGTGCTACGGTGTCAATCCGGAGCGCCACAATGTTGATCTCGAGCGCCTTCACCATTATCGCACCGGCCGTCTGCAAAAGGAAATGGACAAGCGTGGTTGTGACGCCCTTCTACTGTTTGACCCTGTCAACATACGGTACGCGACAGGCGTGCGAAACATGCAAATTTGGACGATGCATCAGCCCGCGCGGTACGCATTGGTGTTGCGGTCCGGAAATACATTTCTTTTCGAAATCGGGGGCAGGTCACATCATGCTGATGGACTACCTGGGATTGATGAGGTTCGCGTCGCGCGACCGTGGTTTTACTACTACTCCGGACCCGAGGCGCACAATCATGTGAGAGACTTTGCAGTCGAGATCGCTGACCTTATCGGCATCCCGAAGGTGAGCGCTAAGCCTCGCCTCTACGTGGATCGCTGCGACAGAATGGGATTAAAGTCCCTAGAAGATATCGGCCTTGTTGTAAGCGACGAGGCGCAGGAAATGATGGAGCAAGCCAGGTCCATTAAGTCTGAAGATGAGATTACGGCTACGCGAATTGCAATTGACGTTTGTGAGGCTGGGATCAGGCGCATCAAAGCCGAGTTGCGTCCAGGTATCACAGAATTATCGCTTTGGTCGCATTTTCATCAGACCAATATCGCGCTCGGAGGAGAATACATCGAAACTCGGCTGCTAACGTCCGGCTTGCGCACAAATCCCTTCCATCAAGAGGCCAGTCAGAAGCGAATCGAGATGGGCGAAATGATCACCTTCGATTGTGATCTCATCGGACCGCTTGGTTATGGCGCGGATCTTTCGCGTGCCTTTATATGTGCTGCAAAGCCAACAGCAGAGCAAAGAGACCTTTATCAGCGGGCCTATAATCAAATCACGGTCAATACCGAGCTTTTGCAGGTGGGGCGCTCGTTCGCCGAAATCATCGAGAAAGCCAACGTTCTTCCGGAGGAATACCGGCAGTGGCACCGTATTGCTCATGGAAATGGAATGAGTATCGGAGAGTTTCCCGCCATTGGCCGGCGTCCTGGATATCGTCACGGAAGCATCCACCAGGGTTACATAGAGGAGGGTATGGTGCTGTGCGTGGGGACTTTCGCCGGCCGCAGGGACGGCGGCGAGGGCGTAAAGCTCGAGCATCAGTTGGCTATCCGTTCTGACGGGCCAGAGCTTCTATCCTCGTCCCTTTTTGATCCCGACTTTTGCGACTAAGTTGCGCACTAGGTTCGCGCAGGTTCATAGGCCGCGTGAGGGCCGCGCGACGAGATCTGCGGCATGTGAGTAGCATCACAAGACCCTTTCCCATTAGTCTCGGCGTCTGAACGGATCTCCCTCTGGGCGATCAGGTCGTGGCTGATACCGGCAGTTGTCAAACGGCGAAAGCAGTACAATCCCTGATTGATCTGCGGCCGTTGGTGCAGAACCGTCGCCTTGAAGTCGTTACTGGCTGCGACAATCGCGGCTCGTAGACGCTAGGCGGCCCACGGCTCTCGGCCTCGCGACTTCTTGCCTAAAACGACGTGACGCCCCCCTCGATGATAACGGATGCGCCAAGCCGCTAGCGCAAGCAGAAGCTCTCCCTGCCGCATTTGTCTGAACCCGACCAGTATCTGTTTCCATTTGTTTGGTTGAATTGGCGCGTTCCGGTGATTGCTAGCCGATTGTTTAGCCGAGAAGGTCGCATTGCATATTTTCCGCTCTCGAAGCGCTCCATCGCAAAATCAGAGCGTCTCATCACGATAGTTGATGTCTGTCACTGAAGTGATTGTTTCGCCGCGTTATGGCATCGCCTCGACCAAGTTCTGGCCTATAGGATAGGGTGGCAATGACATTCTCGAACAAGAGCTTTCACTTACATCGAACCACTATGCAGGCTTTGCTGGCTTCAGCGGCAGTATTTTTTGCCATGGATGGGGCACGGGCAGCTGAACCGCCGGTCAAGGTCAGAGCGATCGAATATGTAAAGGTCTGCTCGTTGTATGGTGTCGGATTCTATTACATTCCCGGCACTGACACCTGCATTAAACTGGGCGGATACCTACGCGTCGAAGCCGCAGTTTCGACAAACAGCATTTACAATAGCCCTGTTAGCGGACCGGCAGGGGCGCACAACCGTCTCAGCAATTACTACAGTGCTCGCTCTCGCGAGGACTTCACTATCGATACGCGCACCACGACCGAATACGGAATGGTCCGCACCTTCTTCGAGTCGACCTTCAGCTGGACCACTGGCTCCACCACAGGCACCGGGACGGGCGCCACCTCATATTCGGGTGACGGGGCCGGATTAGGGACACTTGGCGTCTACTTTGCCTTCGTCCAGTTCGCCGGCTTCACAATGGGTAAGGCGGTCTCCCAGTTCAGCGCTCCCTGGACCAACTATCCGGCCAACAACTTCAGCGGCCTTCCTGGCGGCGGAGGTGATTCAACAGGTGTTAATCAGTTGAGCTATACCGCTGACTTTGGTGAAGGGATTACGGCGACAATTTCGGCGCAAGATCCAACCGCGTACTACCAGACCAACATCTGGAATACGACCAATGCCACGGCCGCCGGGATCGCCACCGGCGTTTACGGATCTCAGAGCTTCGGCGGTACCCGGGCTCCTGACATAGTTGGCATGATGCGCATTGACCAAGGGTGGGGTCTCTTCCAGGCATCGCTCGCGGCGCACAACAACCATGCTGCGTACTACAGCGCGGCCGAAACCAGCGGACATGCCACTGATAAGTGGGGCTGGGCTGCTCAGTTAGCGCTCTCGATCAAACACATTCCCACTGGCGCAGGTGACTCAATCAACTTGCAGGGAGTGTACACCAACGGCGCGAGCAGCTTCGACATTCAGGAAAATCTCGCGACCGCGTGGGCTATGTACGGAGGCACCGGTCGAGGAGTCGCGTACCAGAGTGTCGGCTTCGCCGGCGTCTCTGACGGTGTCTACTCAGGTGCAGCCGCCACTATCGGGACTGGCCTGGAACTGACCACGACGTACGGCTTCAACGCTGGTTACACTCACAACTGGGACCCTTATTGGAATACGTCTCTCTACGGCGGGTGGGCCGCCGTCCGCTACACTGGTGGGGCTAAGGCCCAGATCTGCGGTAGCACTGGCATGACGGCGCTCGCGTTGACTGGTGTCTGCAATCCAGACTTCAACATCGCGGCCGTCGGTACCGTCGTCCGCTGGACGCCGGTCAGAAATCTAACGTTCTCGGCTGACCTCGCCGCCACTTTTCTTGATCAGAAATACGCTGGCATGATCACTATGCCAACCCTTGCCGCTGTTTCCAAGCCAGGGGGAATTTACGAACTCAAGAACCAGAACGCGGTGAGCTTACTTGTGCGGGCTCAGCGCAATTGGTGAAACGTTCAACACCTCCACGGTAGTGGGTACCGGCGAAACCAGGCAAAGCCGGCTCCCTTAGCCGGCTAGTTCGGTGCCAAAGCTCCAAGGAAGACCTCCGACATGCCCATCGGAGGCCTCTCTCGCCCCCGTGATGCGGGGCGGAGGTGTTCTGGACTCTCCTTGGCGGAGCGTCCTAACGTGAGCGGGTGTTCAGACTAGACTTGCATCCTGCATGATTGGCAGTGCGCCTTTCGTCCAACGGCGGCTCCCGGAAGCAACCAGTCTGACAGATAACCGGATCTGCCGACTCAGCCGGCGGCCGGATAACACCCAGACTTTTAACCAAGTCAGCGCCTCTAAAAAGCAGTGCACTAGTTCAACAGGGAGCCAGCCTGGCGACAATTAGCTTGGTCGTATAGGTCAGCTCGGTCTTGGAGCCATCCTTGGCCGAATTGCGGTAGATCTCTCTAATTCTTGCATCGAATTCGGCTTTGCCAATTTGTTCGATCACGCGAAGGCTTATTGTCGATGAATTTGCAAAGGCAATAAACGTTGCCTCATCGACGTGGTGATCGTTATTCCACTGCAAGCTTCTTATATCGTGAAAGCCTCCATGTTCGCTCAGCTCCTTCACCAAATCTAAAAATAGGTAGTCGTTGGTTTTCCCATCAGTGTTCATTCCTCGGCGGAAAGATGAAACATACCTCTCCTGAAGAGTCAGGTAACGATCATGCAGCTTCGATGGATTGTCGCGCGGCAAGTTGTCAATGAATGCGATAAGTCCTCCCGGGCGAAGCATGAGTGGAAGTCTGTTGAAGAAAATCGGACGGTTAAATCGATGCGCGGCCATGGCCGCTGTCACAGCGTCGTATGGCGTCGCGGGCAGTGGCAACTCCTCGGCCGAACCGGCGACGTATTCGATCGGCCTCGTGCTGGATTGCATTCCAGCAACTCGTCTCATGGCGTCGCTTGGTTCAATTCCGACGATAACCGCAGCATTTGTCACCAACCGAGCGATCTGTCGGGTGAATATACCGGTGCCGGCACCGACATCGGCCACGCGCGCCCGGCCGCCGCGCTCACAAAGCTCGGCATTTAAGTATTGCAGCGCCTCGGTCGCGTAACCCGGGCGTACCTGAAAGTCAGTGGCGAGTGTTTCATTAAACAGCGCCCAGTTATTGGGTGGTAACGCATTTCTCGTCATCGTTTCCTCTATTCGGTCTGTTGACACATGGCTCACCAATTTCTCTACCTCATTCAGTTGATGAAGAGTGTGGTGTGCCGACGCCCCCGGCTTGTGCGATGATCACGTGAAGGACTTGAGCGCAAGCAGGACCGAAGCCGAGACGCAGTAAATGATGACGATCACATACATCCAACCACGGGTGCTCGGAACCCTCACCGAGCTCACGTGAAGGGCTGCAACAATTAGCATCGCAACGGCAAGGGTTGGTCCGACGGCTAATGGGGCCGCGAATGGGCTCAACAAGACCACAGCGGCTACAACTGGCAGTGCGTATGTCGTGGGCAGGCCGATGAAATTGCGGCCGTCAAGGCCGACAGAATTGAAGTAGCTAAGTCTAAGCGCGCTCGCCAGACCCAAGAGCGTCGCGACTCCTATCCCCCACGGCGCTCCATTGGTGACTTTCGCTAGCACGATGCCCGGAAAAACCCCGGCGCTGACCAGGTCGGCCAAAGAATCGAGGTTTTTGCCAACCTGACTGGTAATAACCCCGCGGTTCCGAGTGCGGTTGGCGACGACTCCATCGAGATGATCGGCCAAAAGCGCCCAGAGCGCCGTGGACACGGCGAGTGCGATTTGGTCAAACAACGCGAGATTGATGGCTGCTATTGAGAGCGCAAGGCCCAATGTCGTGATAGCGTTTGCGGGATCAGCTAGCTGTCGGATCATCGCGCCCTCAATTTCGATGTCTAAAATGTAGCTCGGGCGGCGCTGTGGTTGCGTCGATCGAGCCTCTCGTAGACTTCGCGGATTAGCTCTACAGCGCGACGCGTCTCCTCGATATTGACAGGCTCTCCGATCCCAGGGCGGACGCCTTGAAAGCGAGGCTTGTTAGCTCGAGAGTAGAGCCGGCTGGGGCGGACAATAACTCCTGCCTTGCCGATCGCTTCGCTGAACTCTGTGCTATTCACGCCCGGTGGCGCTTGCAGCCAAAAATGGATCCCTCGCGAGGTCTTGAAGCCGTCCAGACCTTTGAGGACGTCTTGCGCGACAAGCTGGCGGCAATGGACTTCCTTGCGTGAGGCACCGAGCAGTTCTTGCGCTCTGCCCGTTTCAATCCAGCGCGTCACGATACTGGCTAGAATCGGCGCCGGATGCCAAGTTGTCACGGGTCGCAGTCTGTCCAGAATCGAGCTCAGCGCTTGGGGTGAAGGCGCAACGACGTATGCCATGCGCACTCCGAGGCTCAAATACTTTGAGAGCCCCATCATGTACCAGGTGATGTCCGGCGCGATGGTTGCAAACGAGTATGGAACGGTTTCGGGATAAAGTGCCTGAGCTTCATCCTCAAATATCTGCACACCATAGCGCCGCGCAATCTCAGCGAGTTGTACTCGTCTTTCAATTGGTGTCACGTATGCAGTCGGACTGTGGACCGTGCAATTCACATAGACGGCCTTTGGCTTGAACTGTTCGCACTTTCTTTCAAAGTCCTCAGGAATCATACCTACGTCGTCGATCTCAACTCCTTCAACTTTGGCGCCCGCGATCTCTGTCAACGTGAAGGCGATCGGGAATGTCAACTCCTCAGTGAGAATGACGTTACCGGGCCCAACGAGAGATGATGAAAGCAAAAGTATGCTGTTCATCGTGCCATTCGTGACCATAAGCCGATCAAGCGCAGGCTTTGGCGAGATCCGATCACCTATCCACGAAACAGCGGCAGCTCGGTCTTCGTCGGTCCCATTGAACCTATGCGTTTGGAACTGAGGCGCTACGCTCTCTCCAGAGTTCGCGAGTTCCTGCCACGTCATCTTCAACGCGTCTGCGAAGACCTGTAGTTTCGGCGCTGCTGCACGCATCATGCTGATCTGTTGTTGCGCCATTGCCAAGTGTCCTTCGTTCATTTCCGCCGTTCGCATCGAGCTTTGGTGGCTTTCCAGCGGTCTCATAAGGCACGGCCACGACGCTCACTCGAACTCGATGCGAAAATCTTTTCGGCGATACGCAAGTCATCCTGGCTGTCAATCTCGTACCACTTAACGCCGTCGCATTCAGCGGCTGCAAGTTGCAGCCCCCGGTGCTCAACCAGATATGCTAGTAGTTCTTCCGTGTAGCTTTGCGTGGCTCCGGAGCCGATAAGGTCGTTGAGCGCGGGAACGACAGTTCTAGCTAAGGTTGCCTTGGATAACCTGAGCAGGTTCATTGTTTTATAGAGCTTGGGTCCATCAGAGGTCAGGCTCGATGCGTCTTGTTTCAGCCGAAATCCGGCGACTATTCTATCTTCTGCCAGAAAAACTGCCGAGCCTTGCATATTGGATTCAAACGGCGCAACGGCCGCAACATCGGCCCTATCGTCCGAGTTGAGGAGGCGAAGCGCATGGGTCTCAAAGAAGACGTCCCCCTCGAGAAGATAGCAGTCTGCCGAAAGCAGCGTGTCGCGCGCCAGCCACAAGGAATAGGCGCTTCCGGTCCGTTGAAATACTGTTGACTCCACATAGTTGATCTCAAGCTTGCCGAACCGGTGGCCGCAGGCATATTGAATGGCGTCCTTGCGGTATCCGACGACGATCGTCACCTGTTCGACGCCGACTAGTTCCAGATTTCTCAACGCGTTGTGGAGGATCGGCGTGCCGTTAACCTCGACCAGCGGCTTCGGCCGCAGATCCGTTAGCGGTCGGAGGCGAGAGCCGAAGCCGGCGGCGAGAATGACAGCGTTCTTAGGAGCAATAATCATTATCTTCCGTTCATGGTTTCGATACCGGGGGGGCGTGCGATCGATGCTAGACGCCAGGAGGCATTGAACCATGCTTTAGGACGCGATCCCGCCGGGTCCAATTCACGTTTGATACGCAGGCGGAGGTTGTGGTTGGATTAGGCCGCCGCTCGCAACCTTTCTGGAGGTAAGCACCCGGCATGCATGGGGTTCGATGGTGCGGAGACTGCTTGTAGTTGTTGTTGCATGCGCGAGCGTTTTCTGATGCTGGTCGACCGGCCCGTCGGTCGCGCATGTTTCTCATGCGAGCGTCATCCATATCAACGACTAGCGTTGGTAGTTGACGCCGCCGGACGCCATTCATGGCCGTTTTGGGCCGTAAAAAGACATCGATCGACGGTCGCATGTTCTGCTCAAGCTAAGGCGATCGCGAGAATGACGTCCAAACCGCGATGTGAAAGGCCAATCGCCATAAAGAGAAGTCGTACGAGAGTTGGCAGCATGAGCGGCCACCGCCCTACGTCACGTAGAGCTCGTGCAAACCACGAGCAACGGCTTCTTATTCCAACGGAGGGACGCCACTAAAGCGAGCGTCCAGGGGCTAGCCGAGGCGCCGATCACACTCTTGCGCGGTCGCTTGAGATGAACAGTGCAAGCGTTGTAGCATGGCTTGGAATGCTGCGTACCGTCACCCTCTTAGCTACGGGACCTCGTCGAGCGGCTGATCAGATCCACGTGTTCAGAGTTGCGGTCAGGTCCCGCAAGCCTTTGTCCAGCAACTCAAGATCGACGCCGTAGGAGAGGCGGACGCCGGCGGGGTCGCCAAAGGCAGTGCCGGAGACGGTTGCGACACCAGCATCCATCAATAACATCTTAACTACATCATCCGCGTTTAGTTCGCGACCGAAGGCCTTCGCACGCTCCTGCAATTCGCGAATATCAAGATAAAAGTAAAATCCGCCCTGGGCAGCAGGAGGAGGAACAAATTGTAGCGCTGAGAGGATCGATAGCCCGAGCGCCCGGGCGTTCGCAATGCGACGCTGCAATTGCAATCGAAACGCAGGATCGCCGTGCTCCAAGTAGTGGAGAAGCGCATGCTGTGCAATGACATTCGGATTGGAGGTTGTATGGCTTTGTAGCGCCTTGATCGCGCTGATGACCACCTTGGGGCCAGCCAGATAGCCAATTCGCCAACCGGTCAGAGCCAACGACTTGGAGAATGAATTAACGATCAAAATACGGTCGCGTGCCAAGGGGCTCACCGAGACGATGGGATGATGGGTATGTGGGGCATGAACGAAAGTCTCGTAGCATTCGTCGAAGATGATCCAAAGATTTCGATCTATGGCGAGCTGGGCAATACCAGCAAGCGTGTCGCGGTCGTAGATCGCGCCCGTGGGGTTGTTCGGCGTGTTGACTACGATTGCCTTAGTCCTTGACGTAATGGCGGCCGCTAGGTCTCTAACTCTCGGCACAAAATTGCTATGCCGGGTCTCAACAAAGACCGGCATGCCGCCCGCAACGAGAGACTGTGCCGGGAAGGTGGTCCAGTACGGGACGGGAATCAGGACTTCGTCGCCGGGGTTAAGAATGACCATGGCCGCATTGAAGAGCGCCTGTTTGGCACCGTTCGTCACCGCGATTTCATCGGCCGACCAGGGTTGATCAGTCTCAGCGCAGATCTTGCGAGCAAGCGCTTCCCGCAATTCCATCAGTCCGACAGTGTCGGTGTATCGATTGAGGTTACGATCGATCGCGGCAATCGCACCCTCGCGTACCGACGAAGCAAGGTCACTCCATATCTCTCCGGCGGTCAAGTCGATTATTTTCTTGCCCTTCGCGGCAGCGGCTTTAGCTGCCGCCTTCGCCGCGGCAGTCTCCGACAGTTTGAATAAGCGGGTCCGTTGCGCCAGCATAAGCGTTCCTTTCAAACCTGTTACTTTTGAGGGCCCTATGTGCTTGAAATCTGCCGGATGCCAGGGGCTCGGAGGGATCTAGGCATCGTCCGCATCGGCCGTTTTCCGCCCCGGGGCATCGAGATTGGTCAATAGATGTCGATATCTCCGATGTCGGGCAAGGGCAAACGTGCTTTGTTTGAGGTTGCATTTAGGCGCGAGGTTAGAAGAAATCGATGCATGGAAGAAACTCAGTCGGGCACAGGCATCTTGTCCCGTTGAGGACATTGCCATAGGTCAGCTGGGTGGAAATATCGCGCTTCTGCCGTGGCAAGTTCGTCATATTTCAACAACTCGAAGACCTCGTCGAGCGTCGCAACGTCTGGCTCAATTCCGGCAATGCCTTCCTCAGCAAGAATGCGACCGCACACGTGCCCCATTGCCGCTATAGCGGCGCGCATGGAGTGATTGGCCCAGATCACCGTGGAGATACCGGCATCACGGTATGCAGAGGCGGGTGTCCGGTAGTACTTCGTTGGAACGATCACGACAGGCAGACGGTGTTGCCAGGCAGCTGCAAAGGAGAGGATCTCCTCTGCGGTGGTCTTGCGCGAGTGAATGAGGATAGCGTCGGCACCCGCCGCGGCGTAAGCGCTGGCGCGCAGAATAGCGTCGTCCATTCCATGGCCGGCTATCAGGGCTTCGGTCCGGGCCACAAGGACCAAGTCGTCGGCGACTGTATCTTTCACTGCCCGCAGGCGCCCGGAAAATTCATTGACGTCGGCCAGGGGGTGCCGGTCGCCAACAAACGAGTTTTGTTTCGGAAAGCAGCTGTCCTCCAGCGCAATCCCGGCGGCGCCACGTTGATGGAGCTTGCGTGCCAGCAGGCGCGCATTGTTGAAATTCCCAAAACCGCCATCGCCGTCAACAAGCACAGGCAATTCGGTCGAGTGCACGATGCGCTCAACCACGTCGACGAGTTGGCTCCAAGAAGCCTCGTTGGCATCGCGGTAGCCGAGAGAGCTGGCAATGGACAGGCCCGACGCCCACAGGCTCTTGAAGCCTGCGCGCTTGGCAATCGCGCCCGAAAGCGCATCATGAGCTTCCATCAAGAATGAGAGGGTGGTCTTGGAGCAGATTTCATCGCGCAGAATTTGTGAAAGCGAGGAGCCTGAGCTTCGCTCAGGTCGATTGATAACAGCCGATTTTGGTTGATATTGCATGCCGATTCCTTGGAGGTGCGTTGACCTGTCGGGCGCACAGTGCGTCCTTAGTCGAATTCTCGTTGGCTAAGTCGTTTGGGCGATCCCGCAGCTCAGTCAGGTGATATGCTTCTGTCATTTTGATCAATCACCATCGTTGGTAGTTGACCGGCGCGTAGCGTATTCCATCTCCCAAATAACCCACCCGCTGCGGCTAACCGCAAAGCGCGGGACATTGTTGTTGATCGGCGGTGGCTCGCAGAGCGCACGCGTTTGACGATCAGAGAACCAGCGCAGCTTCCTGCGTTGCTCGGCCTGGAGCCTGTTGACTTGGCTCAAGGTGTTGGCAAGGCATGATTTATGCAATCTGGTGCAAGTGTTTGTATCCTTGGTGAACGCTGGGATCGTTGACTGTAGTATGTGCCCCGCTCTCGCACATCTGTAGCGCGCAAAGATATCTCCAGCCGCTCCGTTCGATATTCACCAATGTCTCAGCTGTAGCGAATCGTGTGTCCCATGTCCGACATAGGTCGCGATTGCTTCAATCGGGTGATGCGCCGCAATTGCTCGTCGAGCTTCTCAAGCGCTTGTTTCTGCGCGGAGCTCGGCGGGTGCCGCATTTGGTACGAGACTTGCTGTTCGCGTCCCGGGTCCTCTGAAAGGGTGGAGGACCGGGTGCGCGGTATCGTCTCCATCAAGCCGGTTGTCGGCTCCTTGCAGATCTACGTGCGCTCGTGACCTAGAGCCGTAGACCGGAAGGAAGTGGACCATTACCAGTGTTATCCCAACTGGAATTCCTGCGTGGTGCAGTTCGTCTAAAAGGCGCCGACTAACGCCGACGAGCATGCCGAATGCTGCAATGATCCTCAACGTCGCGCATATTGCCATTGGAAGCCATATAACCGACCGCTGGTATCACGTGACGCGCTTTCGCGGGAGGCGGAATGCGTTCGCTCGCTAATGGAGTTTAGCCAAGTACAGCACAGGGGTTAAACTGCAGGAGCCGGGCAAACGCTGCGCAGATCGGCAGCATCTGGTGCCAGCGAACAACTCGGAAAAGATCGGCGACTTTTCGGAAGAACTTTGCGTGAGAAAAGCCTGAAGCGCGTCGCTCTATTGTGATGATTTGCCGCGGCGACTCGAGCGTGAACGTCAGGTGAGTTGCAGCTGCATTAACGCCACGGGCGACGAGCCCGGCGTCATGTCTTCCAATTCCCCAGAGCATCAATGAGAACTGGTACCGATGATCCATATTAGAAAGAAGCCCGCGGTCCTGGAAGTCCACCTTGTACGCAAGTTGTGTGTCGCGGCCATTGCGATACTCGTCTCGTCACAGGCAGGCGCAGACGATGATTTGATGAACGCTGCTAGGCGGACGTTCAAACCGATCCCCTCGGTCGTTCCTGCGGTGAAGGACAACCCGGTTATCCACGAGAAGGTCGAGCTCGGTAAGATGCTGTTCTTCGATCCGCGAATCTCGGCTAGCGGGATCATTAGCTGCAATACTTGTCACAATCTAGGTACCGGCGGAGCGGATGCGGGTCCGACATCGATCGGTCACGGCTGGCAACTAGGGCCACGCCGGGCCCCCACCGTATATAACGCGGTCTTCAATGTGGCGCAGTTCTGGGATGGGCGGGCGCCGGATCTCAAGGCGCAAGCAAAGGGCCCCGTGCAGGCGAGTGTTGAAATGAACGCGACTCCAGAGCATGTGATCAACACGCTGAACTCGATGAGCGACTATGTGGTCATGTTCAAAAAGGCCTTTCCAATCGAGGCATCGCCAGTCACCTTTGACAACTTCGCGAAGTCGATCGAGGCCTTTGAAGCGGTTCTCATTACGCCCGCGGCCCCTTTCGATCAGTACCTTGAAGGCGATCCAAATGCTCTCAACGTTCAGCAGAAAGCTGGATTGAAGCTATTCATGGAAACAGGATGCTCCTCCTGTCACAATGGAATCAACGTTGGCGGACAGGATTACTTTCCATTTGGCGCCGTCGAAAGACCAAGCACAAGCTTGCTTCCGACCGCCGACAAAGGCAGATCCGCCGTCACAAAAGTGGCCAGCGACGAATACGTTTTTCGTGCAGCACCGTTGCGCAACGTCGCGTTGCGACCGCCATACTTCCATTCGGGTCAGGTTTGGAGCCTTAAGCAAGCTGTCGGCGTGATGGCTGAAGTTCAGCTTGGCGCCAAGCTTAGCGATAAGGAACAGAACGATATTGTCGCGTTTCTGAATTCGCTGACCGGGCAGCTGCCCAAGATTGAGTATCCGATACTGCCCACCCGGACCGAGACGACGCCACTGCCGTCTACAGGAAAATAATATGTTCCGTTCCTATAGTGGCCGTTTTGTTTGATGAAAGCATGGCGCTGGAAGCCGCGCGTTCGCCAGCGGCCAAGTGCCTTACTCGAAGCGGAACTCATGACCGCACAGTCATCTCTTGTTCAACCACGAAAGATCTCGCGGCCCAGGCCGTTCCCACATATGGGTTAGACCGATGCGCCGGCGCCGACCGACATTGTGGAGGAAGTTGTCCCTCGCCGTGCTGAATGAAAAGCACGATTGGCCCAAACCTAAACGGCATATCGAATAAAGCAACTCGTAAGGGCGGTATAATAGAATGCACGGTTGGATTGTAAATCTTGAAAGAGAGGTTTATATGCAAAGCGCGATCTTTCTGAAGCGACATGGAGTCGGTGATGCATCAAGCTAAACGGACACTCACAAGATGGATGGCTTTGGCTGGCCTTGGGCTGCTAATGGCGGCACCCGCACGGGCGCAGCCCATCTGGACCTGGAAC
The DNA here is from genome assembly GCF_054863025.1 of Bradyrhizobium sp. 23AC. Classification (NCBI taxonomy): domain Bacteria; kingdom Pseudomonadati; phylum Pseudomonadota; class Alphaproteobacteria; order Hyphomicrobiales; family Nitrobacteraceae; genus Bradyrhizobium; species Bradyrhizobium sp. 23AC. Next base: position 189,216 of record NZ_JAVAYN010000011.1, on the reverse strand, counting down.
AACCAATACGGCTCGGTTCTGGCGGTCAACAGCTACGACCAGAGCACGGGCGCCATTTCCGGCACCTATACAAATAACGCAACGAATAGCTGCGACGAAGGCGCCCCTCAGCCGATGACAGGCTGGCTGGCCCAAACCAATAGCGGCACAGCGATCAGCTTTACAGTCAACTTCGGGGGCTGCAGCTCAACGACCGTGTGGACGGGACAGCTCAATGCCGCATCGGGTTTTCAAGGGCTTTGGCTCCTCTCGCTCGCCGAGCCCGTGGTATGGAATGGGATCAGCGCCGGCGCTGACACTTTCACGTTCGGCAGCGGCGACAAGTCGAAATTGATATCCGCTGGTAAAGGGGAGGCCAAGGACGGGCCAGGCGAGAAACTCTCCAACACGAAAAACCGCAAATAAGCGATCTTTTCGGGTGACGACGTTGAGCGACGTCACCCGACATTGCCAAATGAACTCGCTTTTGCGCCGCCGGCGTTGGCGGGAGTGCACTCATCGAATATTCGACAAGTGCCGCCTGGACATCCGCCGGGGCTTTCGAAGATCGCGAGAAGCCCTCTCCCAGCGTGGGACTGCTCGGACCGGCTCACGGTTGCAATCTCCGGCTCATCTCAGATCGATTGCAAGGAGAAGCCTATTGCCTAAGCTGCCATCTGCACTGGGAGGGCGGAGTAACCGTGCACGAAGTTAGATGCGACTCGTTCCGGCTCGCCGACGACCTTGATGTCGAGGCGCCTGTTCAGCATTTCTTCCCAAAGGATCTTCAGCTGCAGTTCCGCAAGGTGTCTACCGACGCAGCGATGGATGCCAAATCCGAACGAGAGATGTTGCCGTGGGTTCTTCCGATCGATGATGAAGTTGTCGGCGTGGTTGATGGCCTCATCGTCGCGGTTCCCGGAAATGTACCACATGACGACCTTATCGCCTCGTCTGATTTGCTTGTTGCCTATCACGATATCGACCATGGCAGTGCGGCGCATGTGTGCGATCGGCGTCTGGTAGCGTATGATCTCGGAGACGGCACTCGATACCAGCACAGGATTCTCGCGTAGCTTCCGGAGCTCGGACGGATTCTGGTTCATGAACAATACGCCTCCACTCATCGAATTGCGCGTGGTGTCATTCCCGCCTACGATCAGCAGGATGAGATTTCCCAGGAACTCGGGTGGCTCCATATTCCGAGTCGCCGGTGAGTGCGCCATCATCGAAATCAAGTCGGCGCGGGGCTCGGCATTTTTGCGCTCGTTCCAAAGTCGTGTGAAATAGTCCAAGCACCCGGACAGGACTGCCCGTCGCTTCTCCCAAGTGTCGATCTCGTGGCCAGTTCGCGGAGTTGTGGCGGCGACGTCAGACCAATAGGTCAGCAGCCGCCGATCCTCAAATGGAAAATCAAACAGCGTCGCCAACATTTGCGTCGTCAACTCGATCGAGACCTTATCGACCCAGTCGAAGGTTTCATTGCGCGGCAAGCCATCCAGAATGGCCTTGACCCGCCGACGGATCAAGCCCTCGAGCTTGGCCAGATTCTCCGGTGCCACTATCGGGCTGATCGTGTTGCGCTGCTCGCCATGTTTCGGAGGGCTCATCTTGATGAAACTCGGAGTCCAATACTCCTCCGGCAAATCGACGATCGTGACGCCTTGCTCTGACGAGAACACGCCGTGAGTCATGTTGACTGCAACGATGTCGTGGTATTTTGTTATGGACCAATAGGGACCGTGCGGGCTATCGCTACAGTAGTGGATGGGATCTTCCTTTCGTAGCCGCTCGAAGTAAGGCCAAATGCTGTCATCCTGAAAGCGCTTGACGTCGCTGACATCCAGATCGCTCAGAAGAACATCATATGCGCTCTGGCGCGCATGACCTGCCAATCTTGTATTCATGATCGCCCTCCGGCCTTAACCTCTCATCTTGCTTTCGCTCGCCTGGGCGAATTCCCACCGCGGCTCTGAGAGCTTCCCACGATTTTTGGACGGACCGACCTTCATTTCCCGTCCGCTGCGGCGCTTTCGGTTGCGAGCGATTGATCGGTTTGAATGGTCGAACAATATCGCAAGCCGGAGGGCAGATCCCCCTATCATGATTGGGAGGCGCGTGAGCTCGCGTTCACTGCTATAATCGTTCCTCGCACAACCGCCCAGCTGGTTGCAGCGTCATCGCGAGCTATCGCAGAATTCTGGTGACGGCTTGGCCGGTCAGGAGGCGGCAACTGGGGCTTGACTGACCCCGATCCCGTCGCTGAATGTCAGACCGAGAAGGAGTTTTGGCAAGTGATTGCGGCATCGAGACGACGCCAGCTTCTCTGCGCGACCGCTCGATCTGCTGGCGTTCTTAGCCGGGCTCGCTCCGTGCCTGATCGGTAGCGAGGCGTGCGCGATTGCGCACCATTGTAGCCGGCGAATTGATCGCGCTCGGCCACCAGGTCCGGCTGGTGCCGCCGGGCTACGTCCAGAGGCTGCCTCAAGCGCGGCAAGAATGTCGCGGCAGATGCAGAAGCAATCTGCGATGCGCTGACGCGACCGAGCATGCGCGTCGTGCCGGGAAGGAGCGAAGAGCAGCACTTACGTCCTCTTCGCAGTGGATGTCCATCACCTACTCCTTGCCGGTTTCCCGGCGCATCAACTGTAGTGCTCAATCTGAGTGTGGCACAGCGGCATCCAGAGTCACAAACGCTTCTTAGAAAATTACCGGTACTGCTTATGCACCCTTGCCGAGGAGCGAAATGATGTCATCGAGCGTCGTCATGACAGCGACCGATTCGTCTTTTGGCAACGAGGCGTCACGGCAAAACCAGACTGCTCGGCATCCCGCGCCGCGTGCGCCCAGAACATCCGAGTGAAAGCTATCACCTACCATGATGACCCCGTCTGGCGCCTCACGCAAAAGTTCTAAACAGGCTTCAAAAGCGGCTTGGCTGGGCTTGCGATAACCGCAATCGCCGCAGAACATGACAAGATCGCAGTTGCGGCTGACGTTTGTGTGCCGACCTACCTCGGCTCGCCACAACCTGTGGCTCGTTCCCCAAGGCGTATTAGACAAGATCGCCGTCCGGTAGCCCATTCGGCGAACTGTAGCAATGACTTTCTCCGCTTCTGGCATGAGCCGGCCACTGGCAAAGATTCTTTCGCAGAGGCGCAGCTCGAGTAGCGCTGCATCCGCGTCATCCATGTCGGGTGCCAGCACGCATCTCAACCGGTCGGCGAAAGAAACCACACGACAATCCTCGCGCTCTTTGTTCAGCGCCTGCAACGCTGCGCTAGCGATGGATCTCGGCGCTGTGACAGTGGCCAAATCTGTAAAGCTGGACGGATCGGTGAGGAAATCATGCAAGAACTCAACCTGTGCGGCCTCGGTCCGTAATGGATAGTCGCAGAGGGTGTTACCCCAGTCAAAGATGATGGCTGTTGGATTGCTCATCTTCATGGAAGCACTTTCAGCCGATCCAGAAACGCTCGCCACTGGCGGAGAATAGTTTCTGGATCTTTGCCTTTGCGCCAAAGGTCCTTATCTAAATCATTTGACGCGTGCTTGGCGCGCATGCAGTCTGGTGAAACCTCGCCAAATATCGCATCGCCTTCGGCGGTGATAAAAAAGCAAATATCGAGGAGTTCAATTTCACACGATGCCAAGAGTCTCGTTAGCGCCTTGAAGGCTCGCAAAGCCAAATGCCTGGCAGCATCCGTATCGATGAAGCGGTCCGCCAGCCAGTTCGGCATGCATTCGTCCCGATGTGGTAGTGGGTTGCGCCAGTCGAAGCGCACATAGGGTTCGTGTCGTTGATCGGGTCGGAGGTATCCGCCATGACGCGTTGGAAAAGTCTCCAACCCGAGGTAAATATGTTTTGGTGTCCCGACATGGGCAGCCTTCACGATGACCTCGATAGGCGGAGCCGCAACTCGCTGACTGATGTAATAGTCGTCACCAACGTGCACGATCGTGGAAGGCACACCCTCAGTCTCTAGCATCCGCCAAAGCCGCTCGCTGATGCGTAGACGTAACCAGTCGGTGCCCTCAACTGTGGCAGCGCGATTTGCGGAGTACGAAAACAACGTGGGTTTTAGGCGCACGATGACGCTTTGATCGTCGATAACGCGGATCACCTTCGATTCGCCCTCTATTAGCAAAGGCAAATCTTCGAACCTGGAGCGCCAGTGGTCCGGATGTGGAAACGCGGCGTGTTCAATAGGCTGCATTTGGATTTCCATCTATTCACTATGTTCCTGCGTTCAGGACACTGTCCTGTCGTACGCAAGGGTCTTCGTGTTCGTACACCCCCAGGGCATCCCGACGAGGCTGTGAGCGACCGCGCCGCAACCGCCCAGGCGTACCATTGCATACCACCTCGTTCCGATTACAAACGGAGTGGCGCAACGTCGGGTATTGTCAGGCGGTGGATCCGCCCCACATCACCGATTGCTCAGTGATGTCCTTCCGACACGCAAATGGCGTGCCGAACTGAAACTGGCGCTTCTGCAGACCCTTGATCCAAGCATCTTCAAGAGCCTTGAAGCGGACGTCGCGTCACATGGCTCCAACTGTCTCAAAACCGACAATCGACACTGAAGGATATCCGACAAGATCAGCTGGATTGTAATGGACCCCGATTTTCGGGCCACGGACTTGATTGGAAGGGCTCGCTCCGTTTGATAGGCGGAGCCCATGATGACGACGAACACCAGACGCAAGATCGACGCGGCACTGAAGGCAACGATCGCGCTGGAAGCCGTGCGGGCGCAGGCGACGTTATGTGTGTGAAGCTTAGTTAGGTCGCGTGCAAGGTACCCAATCGCGCCAGGCCCTGCTCAATGAGCGATGCGGGGAGATAGCTAAAACACAGGCGTACATGATCGCCACTTCGTGGGCCATAATTGCGACCATTTATGAGATGAACGGCGTGCTCGCGACGTGCAGCCTCAATGAAAGTCTCAACCTCGAGACCAGCAGCCAACCGCACCCAAAACGAGAAACCACCGCTTGGTACGACATACTCTGGCTCGCAAAAGCGGCTAGACTGCAAAAGTGTATGCAGGATATCCCGCTTGGCCCGATAATGCTGGCACAGGCGCGCAATGTGCGCATCAATGGCGCCCGATTGCACCAACGCTAAAACGATATTACTGACGATGGGGCTTACGCCGCCATCGCATTTTAGCCGTGCAAGCCTGTTGATGATGTCCGACTCCGCAAGCACCCAGCCTACCCGTAACCCCGGTCCGGCGACCTTGGAGATGCTATGGATGTTGATCACGTTGCCGCCTGGTGCCAACCAATCAACCGTGCCGTTATAGGGCAGCTCCGCATACACAAGATCCTGTACCAACGCCACGCCATAATGGTCGAGTAGCGCTGCCACCCGGGCCATATGGGTGCGCGACATCTGGCGCCCGGTCGGGTTATGAAATGCTGGCGTCGTATAGAAAAGCGTCACGCGGGTATTGCTACCCAACATTGCTTCGAGTTCATTCAGATCGACTCCTTCTGCGCACATACCGAGCTGGAGGACGTTCGCACCAACGATCGAAAACGTTCGCAATGCGCCCAAATAGCACGGGTCCTCGGTCAGGACGATATCGCCTGGGTCGATCCAAGCGTCGGCAATCAATTGCAAAGCCTGTGAAGCGCCACCCGTCAGGATAACTTGGTCATGGCGCACACCGTAGCGCCCTGCGAGCCCTGTACGGAGCTCGGGTAAACCCAGCGCATCCGTATACTGCGGCAGATCGGCGGGTGCGACCCCGGTATCCCGGTTAAATGCATCCGGCCAGGCCAGCTCTGTAAACATCACCGGATCGGGCAGGCCGTAACCGAAATTGATGGCGTGCTTCGCACCTGAGTAAGAGAACGGGGCAAAGCCCTGAGCGAGAGCGCTACGGTTGGAGGCCCGCGAAGTCATGGTTTTGTCTCTCAAACAGATTGCCTCACCTGTTCTGTGCGAAAACGCGTGTTGTACGCTGCAATGAAGTTCGCAGATACCGCCGCACTGAAATACGGGAAGTCCACTCTTGCGCCCGGCAGCGCAGCGGCTGCAGCAGGTTTCGTGAGGGACGGCTGCCAGGCCGCGCCGAAGAAATGCTGACCGTAGCGTATCGCTAGCTCAGGTACCACGGGATAAAGCAGACTCAGGAACAATGAGATCGTCGCAGCATTCCACGTACCATTGTCCTCGCGGGCAAAGTCGGCCACCTCCAGGTACGTGTCGATGATATCAAGCGCATCCCAGAAACGCAGCGACTCGATCGCATCGGCATAACGCTGAACCAGGCTGCGGAGAATAGGGCAGAGGTGCTTGTTGTCCACTGTGCGTGCGTTGTTGGCTGAGTGGCGTAACGCATCCTCCCAGATCCGAAGGCGTGACGCTGCCATGATCAGGCTGTCAACATCGAAGTCGTTCCTATTGCTGTCGAATGGCTTGGCTACTCGCGCCAGCGCGTAGCGGAGTACACTGGCGTCCACGTCTCGCGTCACCTCATCGGCCCAAAGGGCATGGTCACGACTAGTCGAAAACTTTTCGCCCTCGAGCTTGTAGAAATCCTGGACGGAATGATTCTTGGGAATCGGGTAGCCGCGCGCGAGCAGGGTGCCTGTCACACCTACCGTGTAGTAAAACCGGTTATCCTGGCCCATGAAAAACAAAAGCTGGGTGTTCGGATCGTGCAATGCCGAGTCGGCGTCCAGATTGTCACGGTCGCATAGCTCGCGAATCCCAGTGTCGAAACTCCACAGGCCCTCAAACCATGTGAGTAGGGTTTGGCCAATCAAATGTTCAGGCTGTGTTAGCTTGACGCCATGACTGAAGTGGCGTGACATCGGCAAGCCATGTACGGCGCCGGCTAACCAAGTGCGCGCCTTGTCGCGGATAACCCCGGGCCACGCGCTTTGTTCAATGGCTTTGTCCAGCACCTGAGCCAGCCGGGGTATATCAAACACGGCCTGCTTGATCGGCCTTAGCCCAAGCGAGCCGCCGCACGTGGTGTGCCGCGCGTCGCGTAGGGTGTCGTGCTGAACAGCTAGCCCGCAGTCTTCGCACAAATTGCTGTCGGTCGTCGCATCGCATGCCGGACAGGCGCCCACTGCCAGCGAGTCGGCCACGAATTCGTCGCAGTGTTCGCAATAGAGCTGGACACCGTCGCGCACGTCGACATAGCCGGCCTCCTGCAATTCGCGGAAAATCGCCAGCGCATTCTCTTTGTGGGTCTCGCTAGATGTACGCACAAACGCATCAGGCGTGATTTGCACCGCGCGCAAGCACTGCAAGATCTCGTGAACGTGCTTCTGTGCGACGTCGCTAACCGGTCGGCCAAGTTTTCGTGCTTTCACCAGCGTGTACGTGCCGTGCTCATCCGCTCCCGTAATATAGTACGCGCGATGGCCGGCCATACGCTGAAAGCGCGTGAACATGTCGGCGAGTAAGTATACGCCGCCGACGTGACCGAGATGCAGCTTGCCGTTAGGACAGGGGGGAGCGGGACAGACAAAATAGGTGCGCATGTCAATCCCACCAAATAGATAGAAATCTGAGAGAACTGTCCCGACTGACGTTGCGGATCGTGTGCTGCTGGTTTGGTCGCATGTAGCACAACGTCGTCTCGCTCACCGGCCTCATCTGGCCGTCAGCTTCGAACTCTCCATGCCCGGAAATCAGCACCCACAGTTCGTGCTCGTGGTGCCCGTGCAGATCGACCGCACCACCGGGCGCGACCTCCACCACCGAGGCGCCGAACCCGGGGCTGAGACCATCCGGAAGATGCTCCAACAGACGGCAGACCAGCACGCCATATTCTGTTCGCATCAAAGAATGATCGATCTGCTTGGTGTACACGACGGTCCTTCCTTCGAATTGGCACTCAATCGCGATAGAATATGCCGTTAGGCGCGTTCAGGTTTTCCGGATCCGATAGCTTGCCTTCCGGTGGGTTGTAGGCGCGCTTCATGCGCATATACTCGGCACGCGTTGGACCTCCCGTAGATGCGCGCTGGAACACAAGATAAAGCGCGCGGCGGGGCCTATTGCTCTTATTTGGCAGTGAATAGTGGGGGGCGTAGTCGTCGAAAATAAACACATCGCCGGCTTTCCATGACACCGGTTCCCATGTGAAGGTCTCGGCGACCTCTGGATTGATCACGCCGCCGGCATCCATTGGAAACACTCCCTCCTTATGGCGACCGGGCGTGAAGAAAAGACCGCCGTTGTCAGGCTGCGAATCGTCGATCGCAATGGCTGCGACTGCATGCACCATGCGTTCCGGTATCTTGTGTGGGATATGATAAATGTCCTGGTGCGGGCGGTAGCCGCCGCTATCAGGATACTTGAAGATCAGCAGTTCCTTTAACATCCGCGTGTCCTCCTCGAGTAGCGTCTCGACCGCCGTGCGAATGCGGCCGTCGGCCAACAGCGCCTCGCGCAGAGCGTCATGGTAATCCAGGAAATTCTCCACCTTTGAGATGATCTTGCGATTGCCGGCCGTCTTCTCGAACCACATCATCCATTTGTCGGCACTTACATCCCAGCGCGCGACGTCGTCCACGAAATTGGAAATCGCGTCGCGAGCGGCCGGATCGAATAAGCCTTCGAGCCGGAGGTATCCGTCCTGTTGCCATTTCGCTTTTTGCGCCTCGGTCAGCATATGCGAGCTCCTTTCTCAAAATTACAGGTAACCAGTTGTAGCCTTCACTCGAAGCGCAGCTACCAGCAGCGCATTCAAGGCCGTCGCGCCCAATAGCGTCAGCAACATCACGTCGGGACCAAATCCGCGGATCAACTGCCCGCCGGCCAACGGAAAGCCGAACAATCCGAGGAAATATGCCAGCGTGAAGATTTGTGAGGTGACCGGCACGGACACGCCGTGGTCGCCAGCAAGATTGACGGCCATTCCGTTCAGGGTGGAGTAGGTGAGCCCATAGCCTGTCGCGAAGATTGCCGTGGCCACGATATAGAGCGCGGTGCTGCCGGTGTTGACAACGAATAGTACCAGTGACGCACCAGTAGCTGCGAAGAGCATGAGCGCAAGTCGGTGTACGGGCAGGCGGCCCATCACGTGGGCGAGAGAGAAGCGTAGCGCCACGCTGGACGCGGTAAATATCAAAAAGAACAAGTCGGAATTCAGGTGACGGGATGCGGCATAGGCACTCTGATACGTCGACAGTCCCGAGAAAGTGCAGGCAGCAACCGCAATCATGGCGATGGGGGCAGCTGTGGATTTTCGAACGAGCGCTACGGTCTCAGTTACCGTGAGTTCGATATGCGGCATCGGCACTGCGGACAGGTCCAACATGGCACGTCGTGCGACTTCTACGCAGATCGTCGCGATGACGCATGCTATCGCGAACAGGACATAGACCATGGCCAAAGAGCCGGTGACGTTTGCCAAGAAGTGACCGAGTGGAGCGGCTAGACCGAGCCCGGCCATTTGTGAGCCGGACAAAATGGTTAAATATTGGATACGTGCGGTGGGCCGGAGATGGCGAATGATCTGCAGCGGCGACAAGATGAAGGACACCGACCATCCCGCGCCCATCAGCATACTGCCAGCATAAGCTGCTCGCTCGTCGAGGACTGCGCCGGCAACGAGCAGCATGGCTAGCGCCATGGTGATCGAGGCGGCGGCCACCGTCGGCATAATGCCGATGCGCTGCGCGACCCAGCCTGCCGAGCAGCAGCACACGATCGTCACAACCATGGCGCTGGAGATCAGAAAGCCTGCGGTTTCACTGCTCTTACCGAGCGCCTGCATGTAGTCCGGCAATAGGAAGCTCGTGCCGTAAGCTGCTGCAATAACAATCGATGCGACCAGAAATGGTCCAAAGGCGCGGTGATGTAGCCTGACAGATAGCTCGTCCGCAGCTACAGCGGACGCATCAACACGACGGCCGTGTACGGGGGAGAACGACGCTCGGCTCATGTGATTGCGGCCATGGGTTGCGTGGACGGCATCGCATCTCGACTACATGGTTCGGGCATGTCTGATGTGTCATGACCGTCCAGGATCTGCCGATCTGACGTATCGAGATAGAACGGTTGTCCGAGCAGGCTATTGATAATGAGGCTGCTGCGGTATGCGACCAGTGATAAATTGACGCTCTGCAGCCCATGCTGCAGGCGGCTTTGGTTCTGCAGATATACCGGCCCTGGCATGTGTTGATCGAACCGGACCGCGTAGTCCGGGCCGACGACAGGCAGGCTATCCTCCATACGCGCGCCCCGGAGGAGCGTTTGCAAAAAGGGCGGGGTGCGCGGCTGGAAGCCTGTGGCGAGCACTATGCGATCAACCAGGATGCTGTGATTTCGCTGCGCCGCGATCTCACTCAGATCGACTTGCCAACGTTTGTTGTGGGACGTGATGTCCGTTAGGACAACGTTGGACAACAAACGAAAACTGTCGTCCAGCGTGCCCTCAACGCCGCGTTCGTACAACAGGTCATAGAGGCGATTGCACAACTCGACGGAAATGCCGTCGCTTGTCAGCTTCTCTTGCTCCACGATGGCACGACGTTGCTGGAGCGGGAGAGCGTGAAAACGCCGGCTGTACCCCGGCATGTAAGCCTCGTTAACGAAACTGTTGTCGTCCATTGCAAACAGGTTTGTCCGCGACGTCACCCACGTAATCCGGGCCGCTACGGGACGACTAAGCATGTGCTCAACAATCTCAGCACCGCTCTGACCACCTCCCACCACGAGCACATGCTCGCCGACGTCAGGTGGATCGCGCTCGAGATACTCGGCCGCATGATAGACGGCGTTGCCGATCAGGGGCCTAGCACACGCGGGAATCTTCGGCTCTACGCCAATTCCTATCACCACAGCGCGCGCGAGGTATGTGGTTGTGCTCGTGTTGACGCGGTAGCCGTCCCTGAAGGGCGCTACGTCGACCACCTCTTCGCCAAAGCGGAGCGTCTTGAGCCGTCGTGCGACCCACTGGTAATAGTCGGTAAATTCCCGCCGCGAGGTTGAGGCGTCGCGTCTGTTGACGAAGCTGTAGAGCCGCCCGTGCAGTGCAAGGTAGTTGAGGAAAGAATAGGGGCTGGTAGGGTCTACCAGGGTCACGCAATCCTTAAGTGGCGACACTTGTAGCCTGCTGTTCGGCAGCGCCAGTCCCGGATGCCAACAAAATCCCTCGCGTTTCTCTAAAAAGAGCGCGCGTAGCGGGGTAGGTTCAATCAGTGCCGCCAGGCTGAGGTTGAATGGGCCGATCCCGATGCCGATGACATCAAGCATATCCACAGAGGCCTCTGTCACGCTCGTGTAAAACCTATCCGGAGGACGAAGGAAGTCGCCTACTCGAATTGGCAGCCTACAACCTGACGTCACGTGCGATACAAGCGCCTTCAGATGATCCCGCTGGACCGCATGCCATTCTGCCGTGAGTAGAGTGGCTGCAACAAAGCCGCGCCGTGAAGCCGGCGGCAGCAGCCATCGTCATCTGGTGTCGCCGGCCCAGCTCGGGCAAGCGCGTGATTTTGTATGGATCTGTCAGCATCCACCGGCACCCGCACGCGGAAGGACTCTTTGCGCAATTTCGTGATGGACGAGCTGTGTGAGGGCGGCCGGGCGAACGGGGTTTAGCCAACCGAGGTGAGCACATCATACACATATCGGCATTGGAGCGCGGAGGCCTTGTGCGACTCCGACGAGTGTCGCCGGCGACCTCGGGTTCTCCATAGGTATCAACGCCATGCGAACTGGCTTCCGAGCTTCGTCACTTGTGCCTCGTGGGTTTGCGTTTGACAGCCTAAGCCAGTCGACCGACGCAGATAATTCTGACAGCGCGTTCGGAGATGGCGGCGGCCAACTGCCCGTTGTGCGGGATGCGTTCGCGCCGAATCAATGCTCGCCACCATGGACAGCTTGCCGATCTGCCCCGCGTCGGCAGGGAGGTACGCATCCAAATGATTCACGACGGCTGTTTGCGCGATGGGGTGGCGCGTTGCCGCCGGCACATATTTGCCGGGCGGCCGGGAGACGATGTTGTCCCGATCCGGGAGCGTCGTGCAACGGCACGATCGGGATGAAGCACACGAGCTCATGACGGACACGTCACTGCTTTGCGCGGGCCGCGCCGCAATCCGGCGCCAGCGGTCGATCGAAGTCACATACCGTCGCGGGCGACGTCGTCGTCACGGTGATGACCTCGTCGACACTGTGGGCCGATTTCGGTCGAACGGACGAAACGTTGCGGCGTCACCGTCGGTCTCGACGGGAACCAATTCAATCTTGTGCGTGTGAGGGCGCTTAGACTGGCAGAAAAGCAATTCTCTCGAAAAACGCGAGACAGGACAATTCATTTCAGCAACATAGTGTCGATGCTTGCAGGTTTGGAGACGCGTAATGATCTATGTGCCCGAGTGCAAATGCGGGGCTTGGGGGCCGCGCGTTGAGCCAGTGTCGGTCAGGAGGCGTCGCGCCGCAACGACCTTCTGCAGCCGGCGTCGCTAGAACTTTGCTCATTTCTAGTCTGAGATGAATGCGGCACCGCGCCAATTCATCAACTTTGGATAGCCATTTCATTGACCATCGTGCTGTTCTGCCGGATAGTCGTCAGCAGCAGATCGTGCGGCTCAGGGTCGCCGCAATGCGACGGAAGGTTGATGTTCGACATGCGAAGCCGCATGCCACATCGCGCCGTCTCGGCTGCGACCGGCGTCTGTAGTTGATTGTACCAACAAAACCGAATTGATCAACAATCAGGCAGGAGCGCCAGAGGCCGGCGATCGAGCAGACATGTCCCAAGCCTATGTCATCGAAGTATTCGATCGAACCGCTGGTATCGTCGTCAGCGACGGACGCGGCTATCGCTTCTTCTCATCGGAGCGGGTCTTTGACAGCCTCGACGGCGGTCATTTCGGCTCCGCCCGCGCTGCGGAACGCGCGGCGAGGGCACTTGTCGAGCAACGCCGCGGCGCCGGCAATCAAGCGCCATAAAGCCCAAGGCAGACAGACGTTTCAGCTTGTGTGGGAGCGGTGGGACCGTTGAGCGATCGCGCTCCCACGGCTGAGGGGCGCGGCGTCGGCCGTCCGCGCGGGTCAGGGCCAGGTGAAGGCACCGCAAAACGGTTGGAGGCAACGCTGACCGCTTGAAGATGAATGGTTGCGCTCCCAACGCGGGAGTCGTCCGCTTCAGACGGTCGCGACCAGGGAATGTCGGCATCGGTGATTGTGCGACGCGAGTCTTGGTCGTGGAGCAACAAACAAGCCGCTTGTTGCGAATCTAAAAAAATGAGTTTCTCGGATACCTCGAAAAAGAGTTGGTCTTAGACTCGCGCGCTCATGGGTTCTCTGGGACTATCGACCGTCAATCAATGGTGCTTGAGAGAGGGAAGCGCTGATGGTTTGCAATGATCTCGTCGAGGAGGCCGAACGTTCCGCCACGCGGAGGACTTCGCGTCTTATGGTGGGCGCGCCGCTCTGTTGATGAGGCCATCCTGCGTCAATGGCACCTGCACCGCAGATCGCCAAGAATTCTACGACTTCTAGCTTAGCGTCGGATTGAATTGGGTATGCACTCGCTTGTCCCGAGCGGCGTGAATGCACTGTGCTGCCTGCTTTAACCCGCCGTTCGCCGATCACAAGCCAATCACGTGAGGTGACAGCATGACCACGAACAGCAATGCCATCAAATTCGCCTATTGGGTGCCGAACGTGTCGGGCGGCCTCGTCATTTCCTCGATCGAACAGCGCACCAGTTGGGAAGTCGATTACAATCGCAAACTGGCCCAGATCGCCGAGAAGGCCGGCTTCGACTACGCGTTGAGCCAGATCCGCTTCACCGCAGGCTATGGTGCCGACAAGCAGCACGAATCCGTCAGCTTCTCGCACGCACTTCTCGCAGCCACCGAAAAGCTCAACGTCATCGCCGCCATCCTTCCCGGCCCATGGAATCCGGCGCTGGCCGCAAAGCAGATTGCGACGATCAGCCACCTGACCAATGCCCGGGTCGCGGTCAATATCGTCTCGGGCTGGTTCCGCGGTGAATTCCATGCGATCGGCGAACCCTGGCTGGATCATGACGAGCGCTACCGCCGCTCGGAAGAGTTCATCAACGCGCTGCGTGGGATCTGGAACGAGGAGAGCTTCACCATCAACGGCGACTTCTACCGATTTCGCGACTACTCCGTGAAGCCGAAGCCGCTCGACCCGCTGCCGGAGATTTTCCAGGGCGGTTCCTCGCGCGCTGCCCGCGACATGGCCGCCCGCGTCTCCGACTGGTATTTCACCAACGGTAACACCCCAGACGGTCTGAAGACGCAAGTCGACGACATCAGAAGCAAGGAAAAGGCGTTCGGCAAGAACTGGCGAACCAAGATCGGCATCAACGCGTTCGGCATCGTCCGGCAAACCGAAAAGGAAGCCAGGGACGTCCTGCAGGAAATTCTCGACAAAGCGATCCCGGATGCCGTGCGTGGCTTCCACCATGAGGTCCAGAATGCCGGCAATGCCAGCCCCGAGCGTGAGGGCAATTGGGCCAAATCCACCTTCCAGGATCTCGTCCAGTACAACGACGGCTTCCGCTCGAATCTGATCGGCACGCCGCAGCAGGTCGCCGAACGCATCATCGAGCTCAAACGCGCGGGCGCTGATCTGATTCTGCTGGGGTTCCTGCATTTCCAGGAAGAGGTCGAATATTTCGGCAAGCATGTGATCCCGCTGGTCCGCGAGCTCGAGGCGAGAGTGCCCGCACACGTTCAGGCTGCTGAATAGGCGCAAGGAAAGGCAGCCAGGTGGCGGGGATTGCGACAGGAGCCGGCGTACTTCGGCTGGAGGAGCTGCCTCCGGATGGAGACGTGCGTGGGTCGAGTGCAGAACGGGGTGAGGCGATACCGAGCCGCACCGAGCCGGCCGGCCAAACGCTCGCGCGGCCGGTCCTCGGACTTGCGAATATTTCGTTGACATTCGGCGGGGTCGCGGCGCTTCGCGATGTCGATCTGCACGTCGCCGAGGGCGAAATCCGGGCGGTGATCGGGCCGAACGGCGCCGGTAAGAGCTCGCTGCTCAACATCGTCAGCGGGGTTTATCGACCCGATCAGGGCGAGGTGTGGTTCGGCGATCGCTCATTTCGCGAAGTGCCGACGTCGAAGCTTGCCGCGCATGGCGTGGCCCGGACGTTTCAGAACCTTGCCCTGTTCAAGGGGCATTCCGTTTTCGACAATGTGCTGATGGGGCTGGCGCATCGCGTGCGCGCGGGTTTTCTGCGGCAGATCGTCGGCTCACCATTGGCGCGGCGGATCGAGGCAGAGAATCGCGCGGCTGCGGAAGAGGTGATCTCTTTCCTGCACCTCTGCGAGGTTCAAGATCGCATGGCCGGAACGCTGCCTTACGGGCTCCAGAAGCGGGTCGAACTGGCGCGGGCACTGGTTGCCCGACCGAAGCTCCTGTTGCTGGACGAGCCGTTCGCCGGCGTGACGGTCACGGAGAAACAGGAGTTGTCGCAGCATGTGCGCAACGCCCGCGACAGCTTCGGCGCCACCATCGTCCTGATCGAGCACGACATCGGCGTCGTGATGGGGCTGTCCGACCGCGTGGCCGTGCTCGATTACGGACGAAAGATCGCCGACGGCACGCCCGACCAGGTCCGCGCCGACCCAGCAGTGATCGATGCCTATCTCGGCGTCGCACATGAGGACGATACGGAGCTTGCGATCTGATGATCGATTTTCAGTTTCTGATCGAGGTTCTGATTGGCGGCCTGCTTTCGGGGGTGATGTACTCGCTGGTGGCGATCGGGTTCGTACTGATCTACAAGACCTCCGGCGTGCTCAACTTCGCGCAAGGCGCGATGCTGCTGTTTGCTGCGCTGACCTTCGTCAGCCTGGTCGAGCGAGGTACATCGTTTGCCGCAGCGCTGGCGGCAACGCTGGCGATCATGATCGTGTTAGGCATCGTCATTGAGAGGGCGGTGCTGCGGCCGCTGGTCAACCAGCCACCGATTACGTTGTTCATGGCGACGCTTGGACTCTCCTACGTGATCGAGGGCGCTGCGCAGCTTCTGTGGGGCACGCAGGTGCATGGCCTCGACATCGGCATCAGCGACACGCCGTTCGAAGTGGCGGGCGTGCTGATCAGTCAGTTCGACCTGTTTGCGGCGGCCGTCGCGGGCAGCCTGGTTGCGCTGTTTGCGCTGTTCTTTCGCTATACCCGCACCGGGCTATCGTTTCGTGCCGTAGCCGATGATCAATTTGCCGCCCTTGCGGTGGGCCTGCGCCTGCCGCGGGTGTGGGCCGCGGTCTGGACGGTGGCCGGAATCGTTGCCCTCGTCGGCGGCCTCTTGTGGGGCGCACGGCTCGGCGTGCAGTTCTCGCTGTCGCTCGTCGTGTTGAAAGCGCTGCCGGCGCTGGTGCTCGGCGGGTTCGATTCGATCGCCGGTGCAATCGTCGGCGGTCTCCTCGTCGGCGCCATCGAAAAACTGGCAGAGGTCTATGTCGGGCCGTTCTTTGGCGGCGGCATCGAGGCGTGGGCAGCCTATGTCGTGGCACTCGCGCTCTTGCTGATCCGGCCATCTGGCCTGTTCGGCCAGAAGCTGGTGGAAAGGGTGTAGGCTATGACCGCTCTTACGCCCGCCAGACTGCGCTGGCCTTCGGCCGAGACGCTGTGGATCGGCATCGCGATCGTGGCCGCCTACGGCGTCGTTCCGCTTGCGGGATCGGACTATGTGCTGGATGCCGTGCTCACGCCGTTCCTGGCGCTGGCGCTTGCCGCGGTCGGGCTCAACGTCCTCACCGGCTATGCGGGGCAGGTTTCGCTTGGTTCGGCGGCCTTCCTCGCTGTCGGCGCGTATGCCGCCTACAACCTCCATATTCGCGTCCCGGCCTTGCCGCTGCTGGTCGATCTGGTGCTGGCCGGCGGCATTTCGGCGGCAATCGGCATCGTGTTCGGGCTGCCGAGCCTGCGGCTGCGTGGCTTCTATCTCGCGGTATCGACGCTCGCCGCGCAATTCTTCGTGCAATGGGCGCTCACCAAGTTCGGCTGGTTCTCCAACGACAATCCGTCCGGGGTGATCGACGCGCCGGTTCTCAATATTGGCGGCGTCACGTTTACCAGCGCCGCCGAACGTTACGTCTTCTCGCTGACGATCGTGATCGTGTTGACGCTGTTGACCCTGCGACTTGTACGCTCCCAGTCCGGCCGCAACTTCGTCGCGGTGCGCGACCACGAGATCGCGGCAAAGGTGATCGGCGTGCCGCTGCTGCGTACCAAGCTGCTCGCCTTCGCGACCTCGTCCTTCCTGATCGGCGTCGCCGGCGTTCTCTGGGCGTTTGCGTATTTGCGCACGGTCGAACCGGCCGGCTTTAACCTCGATCGCTCGTTCCAGATCCTGTTCATCATCATCATCGGCGGCTTGGCCTCGCTGCGCGGATCTTTCGCCGGCGCGGCCTTCATCGTTGTGTTCCCGCTTCTGCTGTCGCGGATCGGCGCCGCCTTGTTCGGCAGCGTCTTCGATTCCGGTGTGCTGGAGATGAGCCAGCGTATCGTCATCGGTGCGCTCATCATTGCGTTTCTGATCGCCGAGCCCCGCGGGTTGATCGCCCTGTGGGACCGTGTCTGGACCGCCGTTCGGCCCGCGAAGCGCCCAGCGATCCCGAGTTGAGATGGACTTAACCCAAAGGAGCTTGCAATGAACATGTTGAGACGTTTGAAGGTGACGATGGGCGTGGCGCTCGTCGTCGGCCTAACCGGGACGTTGGCGGCGCACGCCGACGAACAGTTTTTCCCGCTCCAGAGCTATCGCGTTGGTCCCTATGCCGCGGGCGGCACCGGGTTCTTCGGGGGCTTCATCGACTATCTCAATCTGGTCAACACCCGGGATGGTGGCGTCAACGGCGTGAAGCTGACCTGGGATGAAGGCGAGACCCAGTACGAGGTCGAGCGTGGCATCGAAGTCTATGAGCGGCTGAAGAGCCGCCCAGGAATCGCGGCCTGGAATCCGCTGTCGGTCGGCATTGCCTATGCCATGATTGACCGCATCACCAAGGACAAGGTGCCGCTGATCACCGTCAATCACGGTCGTACCGATTCGACTGATGGCCGTATATTCCCTTACGTCTTTCCGCTGCTGCTCAATCCCTACAGCGAGACCTCCGGCATCGTGAACTACATTGCCTCAAGGGAGGGCGGTCCGGACAAGCTGAAAGGCAAGAAGATTGCCGTGCTCTATCATGGTTCGCCCTACGGCAAGGAGACGATTCCGATCTACAAGCTGCTGGCGGACAAATACGGGTTTGGCCTCGAGCAGATCGAGGTGCCGCATCCGGGCAATGAGCAGCAATCGCAATGGCTCTCGATCCGTCGGGCGAAGCCGGATTATGTGGTGCTGCGCGGCTGGGGCGTGATGAACCCGGTAGCCCTGAAAACCGCGCAGAAGGTCGGCTTCCCCGCTGACCACATCATCGGCAATGTCTGGTCCAATTCCGAGGAGGACGTCATCCCCGCCGGCGATGCGGCCAAGGGCTACATTGCGATCACGACCCAGGCCTCTGGCGCCGAATATCCGGTGCTGCAGGAGGTGATCAAGACCGTCTACGGCGCGAACAAGGGCAATCTCGACGATAAGAAGCGGATCGGCAGTGTCTATCATAACCTCGGGATCGTGAACGGCATCCTCAACGTCGAAGCGGTCCGGATTGCGCAGGCAAAGTTCGGTAAGCGTACCTTGACCGGCGACGAGGTCCGTTGGGGCTTTGAGCACCTGCAACTCGATCCGGCACGGGTGGAGGCGCTGGGCGCGAAGGGCCTGTTCCACTCGATCAACGTCACCTGGGACAATCATGAAGGCGACGGCCGCGTCACCTTCCAGCAGTGGGACGGCAGCAAGTGGAAGGTCGTCTCGGACTGGATCGCACCCGACTGGGCGTTCCTCCGGCCGATCATCGAGAAATCGTCGGCGGCCTATGCGAAGGAGCACGCCATCAAGATCCGTACCTCCGGTGACGATCCGGTGGGCCAGTAGCGTAAACGCGACGCTCAATACCTGCGGGAGCAGCGGCTCCCGCAGGCTCAGATGAATGGGTCAGGCATGAGTGACGTTCTGCTTTCAGTCGAGCGATTGGCCGCAACCTACAATCGCGCCATTCGTGCCGTGAATGACGTATCGTTCGCGGTTCGGCCCGGCGAGATCGTTGCCGTGCTCGGCGCAAATGGCGCCGGTAAGTCGACGACGCTGCAGGCAGTCTCGGCGCTGCTGCCGGCGCGGCGGGGCCACGTGGCCGCCGGACGCATTGTTTTTCAGGGTCGCGACATTGCATCCGCATCGCCTGCGAAGCTGGTCCGCGCCGGAATTGTTCCGGTCCTTGAAGGCCGGCATTGCTTCCCATCGCTAACGGTGGAAGAGAATCTGATCACCGGCGCGATCGGCCGCGACGCAAAATCTCGCGAGATCCGCGCCGGTCTCGACGACATCTACAAGCTCTTTCCGCGGTTGAAGGACCATCGCAAGACAATCTCCGGGCTCACCTCGGGTGGCGAGCAGCAGATGACCGCGATCGGCCGCGCGCTGATGTCGCGGCCGCGATTGCTGGTGCTCGACGAGCCGTCGATGGGGCTCGCGCCGCTCGTCGTCGAAGGCATTTTCCGTGCTCTGAAGCAGCTCAACCGCGAACAGGGTCTCTCGATCCTCGTCGCTGAACAGAATTCGACGGTCGCGCTGCGCTTTTCCGATCATGCGGTCGTCCTTGAGAACGGCCGCAGCGTGCTGTCCGGCGCGTCCGTCGCGTTGCGCAATCGCGATGACATCAAGGCACTTTATCTCGGCGGTTCACAGCAAACGGATGTCGGCGAGAAACCGCTCATCCGCGCCGTTGCTGACCATTGATCAACACAGGGGAGAAGGACCATGGCTAACGAAAATCTGGCGCGCAAGATCGATCTGGAGGTCTATTCCCGGCTGGATGCCGCAATCGATGCGACCGTCAAGGTCAACGCCGACCGTAATGATCTCGAAAGCCGCTTTCCCAGGGAGAATCTAAAGGCGTTGGCGGAGGCTGGTTGGACCGGCGTGCTGAACGAGCCGCGGTTTGGCGGACTTGGGCTTGGTCATGTCGATTTTGCGGAAGCCGCTTACCGCATCGGACAAGCCGACGCGTCGACCGGCCTCGTCTACATCATGCATGTCGGTGCGGCGCAGACCATCAATCTGTTCGGCAGCGATGATCAGAAGGAGCGCTGGCTCAAGACCCGCAATGGCGGCCTGCTTGGCACCTATTCGACCAGTGAACGCGCCACCGGCGGACACTGGTGGTATAATTTGTCTGAAGCCTCGCGTGACGGTGAGGACTATCGGGTCAATGCCGAGAAATCCTTCACAACGAGTTCCGGTCAGGCCGACTTCTATGTGGTGCAGACGCGCACGCCCGGCGCCAAGGACCAGGCCGATATCGTCTTTTTCATTGTTGAGGGCAAGTCTCCGGGTATAGAAGCGAAGCCTTGGGATGCCCTCGGCGTGCGTGGCAATCACTCGGGCCCCATCCGCTACACGAACGTGCGGGTACCCCGACGGGATCGGCTCGGCGCCGAAGGGCAGGGCAAGGAAATCATCTATAACGGCGTATCACCAGTCTATCTGATCGGGCTCGGCGCGGTCTGGGAAGGCGTGGCCCGCGGCGCCTTGAGCGCGGCGGTCGCGCACACCACGAGCTTCGTGCATAAGGACCGGAACAAGAGTCTCTCGGACTACCAAGCAATTCGTCAGGAGCTCGGTGCGGCCAAGGTGCTTGTCGAGACGCTGCGGCCGTGGCGTCTCGAACTGGCCGCAAGGCTTGACGCGCTGTGGCGCGCTGGTAAGCCACAGAGCGAAATCCTGATCCCGCTGACCGAGTTCAAGGTCCATGCCGCCGAAGTCGCGAACAAAGTCGCTGCGACGGCACTGACAGTGACAGGCGGCTACGGCTATCACCGTGGGCCGATCGAGCGCGCGTTCCGCGACGCGCGCGCAGCCATCGCGATGGGACCCTCGAACATCATTGCCCGGGACTGGATCGGCAAATCGCTGGTCGGCCTGCCCCTCGAGCTGTTCTACGAGGGGGGCGAATAGATCGAAATCCGCGAGCTTGATCTGCCGATCGGCGGAATGAACATCTCGTGCAATGAGCGGGATTTTCAGGGAGAACGCGGTAACCGAATCGGTGATCAACGTCACTCCACCAGCAGATGCACCGACGGCGACCGCCTTCTTGACCTACTCACGGCAGAGGCGCTTTGGCAATTTCATCGGGGCGCGGCGCCTTTGCGAGTCTTCTCTCGTGCTCGCAACCTATCCAAATCGGAAGGACGTCACATTCGGAGTACGCCGTAATGCGGCGAGGTGATTGGGCTGTTGAGCGAGGCACTCAGAACGATTGCAAGCGCGTTTCTGGTATCGACCGGATCAAGAATGCCGTCATCCCACAACTCGGATGTCGCATAATACGCGCTCGACCGCTCCCGATATTCTTCCAGGATCGGCTGGCGAATGGCTGCCAAATCCTCCGTGGAGAGGTGCCCATCGTGACGGGCCAGCTGTCTTGCCTTGACATGTGTCAGCACGCCCGCTGCCTGCTCGGCGCCCATCGCCGAAATCTGAGACTGCGGCCACGTGAACACAAAACGCGGATCGAAAGCCCGTCCCGCCATAGCGTAGGTTCCAGCTCCGTGGGAGGCGTTACAGACGATTGTGAATTTTGGCACCGACGCCCCGGAGACAGCCATGATCAGCTTGGCGCCGTCCTTGGTTATGCCACGCCGTTCGTAGTCGCGGCCCACCATAAAGCCGGTCGTATTCTGCAAAAACAGCAGAGGTGTTCGCGACTTGTCGCACAATTGGATGAAGTGAGCGCCTTTCAGTGCGCTTTCGCTCAAGAGCACACCGTTGTTTGCGAGAATACCAACCTGATAGCCATGCAGACGCGCGAAGCCGCAAACAAGAGTCTCGCCATAACGTGACTTATATTCGTGGAACCGGCTGCCATCAACCAGACGGGCAATGATCTCCCGCATGTCGAATTGCGTCCGAGGATCCCTCGGAAGAATACCGTACAGTTCGGATGCACTATAGGCGGGCGGCTCCGGAGCGGCCCGGTTGATCAGGGCTTTTACAGGTTCACTGAAGCGAGCGACGATATCTCGGGCAATTGCAATCGCATGCAGCTCCGAACTTGCAAGATAGTCGCTCGTCCCCGATACGCTGGTATGCAAGTGAGCGCCGCCGAGTTCTTCGGCGGAAATCTCTGCGCCGGTGGCAGCTTTGACGACTGGAGGACCGCCCAGAAAGATCGCTCCCGTGCCCTCAACAATGATGTTGTAGTCGCTAAGCGCCGGGACGTATGCGCCGCCGGCGCTGCAATGGCCCATGGCTATACCGACCTGCGGTACTCCCATCTTTGAAAGAATGGACTGATTGCGAAGGATTCGACCCGCGTGATAGCGATCAGCAAAGAACTCCGCCTGTAAGGGCAAGAAGCCGCCGGCACAGTCGCACAAATGAATGACCGGCAGGCGGTTCTCGATCGCGATGTCCAAGCCCCGCACGATCTTCTTGACCGATAGCGGATACCACGCCCCGCCCTTGACGCTAGCGTCATCTGCGTGGATGACGACCTCTCGACCCGCGACAATGCCGATTCCAACGACCTGAGCGGCGCCAGGCACCTCACCATCATAGGCTTTGCTAGCCGCCAGCGTCGAAAGCTCGAGGAACGGGGTTTCCGGGTCAAGCAAAGCCTCGATCCGATCACGCACGAACAGCTTGTTTTGGCGCTTGAGACGCTCAAGATCCCGCACCGGACGCGCGAAGCGGGCGGCATGCTGGCGCTCCTCCAATTCTTTTGCAAGTCGCCTGTTATGAACTTCGTTGAGCCGATAGTCTTCCGAATTGACATCCACCAGAGACGAGAGCTGCTGCATTTCAGGTCCGCTCCTTGAGGAGCGTAACCAGGACAGCATCCTGCTCAAAGCTCTCGCCTTCCCTGAAGTGAATTCGCTCGACAATGCCATCTTGCGGCGAACGTATGACGGTCTCCAACTTCATGCTCTCGATCGTCATCAGGGCCGTCCCGGCAAAAACCGCCTGACCAGGCGAAACCCGGGCGACAATGACGACGCCCGGCATTGGCGCGCGAGCGACCGATTGGCTTATCTCCTGCTTCGACGTAGCAAGCGTTCGCAATGGGTCGCGGTAATGCAAACTGCGCGTTTCGCCACTCATGTGCACGTGAATGGTTTCGCCATCAATGGCGAACCTGACGGGCTGGCTTTCACCCGCAATAATAACAACACCGCAGCCGTCACCGCGATGGGAGAACGCGACCGGGGCAATCACCCTGTCATGCAGGCAGAGACGGTAGTCCCCTCGGCATCGTGACAGCCATAGCTGGTATTCGACGCCATCGACCTCGAAAGAGTGATTCACGTTAGTTTCTCCAACTGCCCAGCGCCGCGTGAAGGTCGGACACGGCATCTGCCGATTCGCGGACCGGTCCGGTCAGCAGAGCGCCTGCTGCCAGGAAGGCCGATAAGTCGGCCCGAGGCTCGCCGGCGGCGATATGCGGATGTTCCTCAAGATAACCCGTGTGAATGTGTCCATGCAGAAATTCGTCGTCGGCGAGGATTCGGGCAAGGAAGCTTGCGTTGGTTGCGCAACCGAGAAGCACCAACTCCCGCATCGCGCGATACGCCTTTTGCGCAGTCTCGATACGGGAGGGCGAATGCACGATGATCTTGGCGAGCAGGGGGTCGAATGCTGTCGTGACCTTCTGACCTCGCGAAAGGCCGCTGTCGATGCGTATTCCGTCGCTCTCGGGGTAGTCGAGCACAAGGACCTTACCTGTTGTTGGCGCATATCCGCGCTCCGGCGCTTCGGCACACAACCTGGCTTCGATCGCATGTCCGCTCGGCACAATGTCGGACTGGGCCAATCTGAGTGGACGGCCCGCGGCGATGTGGATCTGTTCGGCAACAAGATCGACGCCGGTGATCATCTCGGTCACGGGATGCTCAACTTGCAAACGTGTGTTCATTTCCAGAAAATGGAACTCTCCTCCGCCAAGGATGAATTCGACAGTGCCTGCACTATGATAGTTGGCTGCACGGGCAATGCCGACGGCGGTATCGCAGATCCGTTGACGCAACTCCGACGACAGCCCCGGCGCGGGCGCCTCTTCGATGACCTTCTGAAACCGACGCTGGATCGAGCACTCCCGCTCGAACAGATGAGTAACGTTTCCGAATGCGTCGCCGAGCACCTGGACTTCGATATGACGCGCGCTTTCGATATATCGTTCGACATAAAGCCGCCCATCTGCGAAGTAGCGCTGCGCCTCGCTGCGCGCCTGTGCAATTGCGTCCTCCAGGACGGCGGTGTCGCGCACAATCTGCATGCCCTTGCCGCCGCCGGCCGCGGAAGGCTTTACGACCAAAGGGGCTTCCATGGCCCGGGCTCTGCGCACGAAGGTCGTTGGATCATCTTCCTCTATGGTGCAAGGAGCGACTGGAAACCCGTGCCGCTGTACGAAGTTCCGAGCCCGGATTTTGTCACCCATCAGTTCGATGCTTTCGGGGGCAGGCCCGATGAACGTGATGCCGGCGCTCGTCACGGCCCTGGCGAACTCCGCGTTCTCTGATAGAAATCCATAACCTGGATGCAGTGCACCGGCGTTCGCTTTTCGGGCGGCGGCGATCATCTGCGGGATGTCGAGATAGGCCGCAATCGGCGTGCGTCCTCCGATCGCGATGGCTGCATCGGCCATGGAGACGGCAAGCGTGCCGGCATCAATGTCGTGGTAGACGATCGCAGAACGAAGCCCCAGCTTGCGAAGGGTCTTGATGATACGAACGGCAATCTCGCCCCTATTGGCGATCAAAACGGTATCAAAAGGCAGTTCGTGCATGTCTGTACCTTCCGCTGCATGGTGTGCTCGACCACAGACGTTGGGCTTGGGCACGACGATCGTCCTGTCAGCCCCGCGTCACGTGTCACAACCGTTGATCGGAGCGGTCCAAGGCAGCGGCACGTACACGTGCCGCGGCACGAATACGATCAGGCGAAACCAGCTGTCGCGCATACTTCATCTCGGGCCGCCAGTTCCTGTGGCAGCATCCCGAACTGAGATGATTTGACGACATTGCACGCTCAAGCGGTGGATATTGGCTTTGAGACAGGCCGCGACGGCGTCCTCATCAGGTATGTGGGCGCCGCAGAGGCGAAACGCATCCGGTGTGCACGCCTGTCGCGCCTCCGCTGGGACCGGCCGATCTCGCGCAACTGCATTTGCGCAGCACAAAGCTGTCGTCATCGCAACGCCAAAAAGAACAATCGCATAGTGATGCGCTCTGGGGCGCGACGACCCGCTGGTTCGCTGCTTGTGGTTCAATGGCTATCCTCTGTCGGTGTGATCTACGATATTGTTCATGCTGTCGGAAACGACACCCGCGCGTAAGAGACGCCGACGTCGCTCTTAGCTGCACGAGCGGTTGGCGTGCTTCCGATGTTGCGTCCTCGGATCGGACGTCGTGCGATGGGCGAGCTTGCGTTCAAGCCCCGCCGTGATGCGAGAATGCCGCGCTCCGATTTCAGGTGCCCGGTTAACCCGAGCGGCCGCTGGAGCGGCGGTCCGCGCGTGGTGACCGCTTGGCCGTGTAGGGAGTGCACCGGCATCAGAACAGAGTGTCGCGATGCAGGTTCGAGAGTCTGTGAGGTTCACTATTCTCATCATGCGCCAGGAAGTGACCGACGGTCGGATGTCGTCCGCCGCCTTACCCGTATGATGATACAAACTCACGTTACGTGCGATTCAAGCCCCTTGAGAGCCGCTCGCGAGAATAGGTCGAGACCGTCACGCTGCCAGAAGGGTCCGGGCCGAACAAAGGTGCCTGCCCAATGCTCGAGGCGGTCCGTTACCGCAAGCTCATGGATATGCAGACCGAGAGCGCCCTTGTAGGGGACAGGCGAATCAAGGCGTCTTGGTTCTCGCCATACGCCTCAATCGCAAAATGCGCCCGCGAGTTACAGCGAGGCCTGGACAGGGTGCAGGCCAATCTCCTCGCGCGCTGTCCGATGCGGGCCTACCGCCCGGGCCCGGTACCGCCGTGCATGGTGAAAACGCTTGTCGCAGCCGCGCAGTCAAGCCTCATCATGCTCCACCTCGAAAGGACGGGAGCATGATCCACTTCGGTGTGCCGTTCCGGGGCGCACGCGCGGCTATCTTCGAAAACGCGAACCTCTCACGGCTCGAGTGCGATCTGCAAGCCCTCGTCACCTCCAACGTGAACGTAACGCGGCCCGATTGGCCGACCTCGACCGCTGGCGACGGTGACAATGTCTTCCAGGGGAGCGGCGCGCGCATCCGCCTCGGGGCGGGACAAGATCAGATCGGCGTGGAACAGACCTTCCGATTCCAGTCCGGTCGCATCGATGCCAAGAGCTGTCAATGTGGCCAAACTCCTTTCAAATTCCTCAGCATCGCGAAATCGACGCTGAATAAATGTCGCGCCAGTAAGACGTTCCGTCACGAGACCACGCTTTGCGAACGTCGCAGCCAAGGCATCATACGGGAACATCCGCAGCACGAAAGAGATGATCCATGGACGCTTCCCTGTCGCATCGAGAATTTTGCTGAACGTCTTCTCGGTGACGTAGCCGATGCAGCCCGTCGACATGATGACATCGATGG
This sequence comes from Bradyrhizobium sp. 23AC, assembly GCF_054863025.1. Classification (NCBI taxonomy): domain Bacteria; kingdom Pseudomonadati; phylum Pseudomonadota; class Alphaproteobacteria; order Hyphomicrobiales; family Nitrobacteraceae; genus Bradyrhizobium; species Bradyrhizobium sp. 23AC. The sequence goes on along the minus strand of NZ_JAVAYN010000011.1, from coordinate 162,588 downwards.
AGCGGAGAATACGCGCGCTTTCTGTCGAGAGCGCTTCCTTTTCGAGGTCGGCGACAATACCTTGCTCAAGGAGGCCAACGGCCGTTGCATAGCTGATTGCCGGTGCTGATACATCGAGACCGATAAACCGCGCTAGACCAACATCAGGCCAAGCCGAATAAAACCTGCGATCGAGATCCACCAGTGTTTCGGAACTGATCGCCCTCATCTCGCGCCGGGCATAGCGGTGACGCAAGCCGCCGAAGGTCAGTGGAAACCGATGCACCGCCGCGTTGATGCCGTATGAACAGCCGACATCAAGCACGATCGGCTTAAGGCTGGTTGCCGAGGCTCTCGCTGCCAGAATCTGACGCACGACCGGCTCAGCCACATCCGGGATCATGTAATCCAGGCCTCCCAGGACGGAGAAATACGCTCTTGGATCATCCGAAGCATAGATGTCATCAAAGACAGCTTTATCCTGATTGATACGCGAAAAATCTGTTCGCAACCCCACGTCTCCACATTTCAATTTGCACGTAAGCCCGAGGCTCTTGCCTCGACCGGTACTCTCTTATTGCAGATGTTGGCCGATCTATGAACCTCACGGTGCTTTGCGTTCTGCCTAACTCCAATTTCTTGAAAGATGGGCCAGTCATTCTCCCTCCGTAAGGCCTGCAGCTTGTTGCATTGATGCTGACGCTGGACATTGAGGCGGGGTGAAGACGTAGAGCGATGGCCAATCCGTGGCGACAACCTGCGCAGAAGGACGCTTTCCAAGATGCTGGGGCGGGCTCGAGGCGGGCTGCGAGCATCTTCTCGACATGACGCCACTGCAATAGTCGTTCCACTAGGCTTCACCCTCCGCCTAGGTCTCTCTATATGTCGAGGAGCCGGATGCGCTAACAGCTCAAGCTCATGACGATGTCATGGACCAATCGGACCGTAGAGACGATCTCTACAAGAGTGGCCGCGATCTTCCCTCCGCAACCGCTCGAAGTAAGGTCATTGCTGCCATCTTGTGGTGGCTTGACCTCGCTTGCATCCAGACCGTTCAGCGAGACATCAGATGCCCCCGCGCGCACGTGACCTGCCAATACTGTATTCAGCTCAGGTCTTCACCTCTCATCTTGCTTCCGCTCGCCTGGGCGAAGTCCCGCGGCGGCTCTGAGAGCGTCTCGCCATTCTTCGAACCGACCCGTCATTCTCCACACACTGCGGCGGTTTCGGTTACGAGCGATTTATCGATCCGAATGGAAGAATATCGGAAGCCGGATCGCAGCTCCCTACCATAATTGGGAGGAGCGTGAGCCCGGTTCACTTCTATAATCGCTCCTCGCACAAGCACTTAAGCTTGTTGCAGCTTCGTCGCGAGAGATCGGACAAATCTCCCGACCGCGCTGCACAGAACAGGGCGCTCAAGATGACGCTCTGCCCTTCGACAAGTTCAAAATGAAGTCTTGGGCTATGTCAGGCCCGGACTGGAGGCGACTTCGAGACAAGCATGTCAGGGATCACGCGTCGTAATGTGTTGGCCCTTGGAGTCTCAGCGTGGCTTCCGGTGATGTCCGGAGGCCCGGCGCGATTCGCCGGGCCGGACGGAATCCCGGTTCTTGACCGAAAGTCGAATATCTATTTGAGCGAAGGTCAGACGGACCCTCGAAGCCTCCCAGCTATTGGGTCGCTGAGAGCGATGATGGTCTTTGTGGACTTCGCTGACGCACCCGGCGATATCAGCGGCACGGAAGGGATAGCCGATCATCTCACCGGATACGGTAAGGCCGAGAAATGGTTTAGGGACCAATCGTACGGGCGCCTCACCTTCGAGATTGCCAGAATTCCTGGCTGGCGGCGCATGCCTAAGCCCTCCACCAGCTACACCGGCGCCAACAAACGTTTCACGTTCGAGCAGCACAAAGACTATATGTCAGACGCCGCAGCACTTTTCCCAGAACTCGATGTCCGAACCCACCCCCTGTTGCTTGTCGTTGGCGCGAAGACCGACGGGATTGCTAGTTCACCAACATTTATCGCCACGCCGATCAATGCACCTGTGACTCCAACGGGGCCCGTTCGTTGGGGCGTGACCTTCGGCAAGGACAGCTATACCAACACCCACATGAACCTGTGTCATGAGGTGTGCCACACCCTCGGGTTGCCTGATCTCTATAACTTCGAGCCACCGCGATTTACGACCGGCTCCTGGGACATCATGGGCGATATCTTTCGGGGGACTTCGCTGATCGGCTGGCATCGCCACAAACTTGGCTGGCTTGCAGACGAGCGCAAGGCGTACCTGGCGCACGGTGAGTGTGAGACTGTCCTCACACCATTGCCAGGCAGCACAGGAACCTCGATGATTGTGGTACCAGCCGACGGTGCGTTGAATCCATCGAAAGTGTACGCGATCGAACTTGCACAGCCGATTCGAGGCCACGATGGCACAACCACCGGCGACGGTGTCCTTGTCTATAGCGTTGATGCCGTCATCCCGACTGGACAGAGCCCGGTGAGAATCGTGCCGGCCAAAACGACGGCGAACTTCAACTACGGGGAATTGTTCGAGGCGCCGTTTTCCTCAGGATCAATTCTCGATGACCCGACGTTGCCGTTCAGTCTTTCGATCAAAGCCAAACGCGAGGACGGCTACGTTGTCGGCCTGAAGGTGCGCTAGCCGGAGTTTTCGCAATGCTATTTCTAAGCGACGACGAGGTGCGCCCGCATGACTGTTGCCGATGAAATGTTGGCGCCTCGGGAGAGCTTTTGGCGACAGCGACTTGAGCGGTTCAAGTCATTGCAGCTTCCCTTTGTGTCGTCGTCACAAGAGGTGTCGCCCCGACGGCAGTCGAGCGCTTGGCTGACTCCTGATGCGTTGGTCGAATTGCTGCCGATCGATCGCACGGAGTGCGTACTAGCGGCTTTCCTGATCTATCTTGCCCGCATCACAGGTGAATCTGAGCTTCAACTCGGCTGGGAACCCGCACCCAAGCGGCCGCAAGTGGGCCTGAACGCGGGCGAGGCGCTGGTCGCCTCCGTCGTGCCAATGGAGGTGGCCATTGATCTTGCTCATGACTTTGCGCAGGCGCACAGGGTTGTTGCAGCCGAATGCGCCGTTCTGAGAGCGCACGATAGTTTTGCCTGGGATCTGATCGCGCGCTGCCCGGCGTTGCGGGAGATCGGGATGTTACGGTCCTGCCGACCCTGGCCGATTGGCATCACCATCAGCGACATCGGCTCTTCCGCTGCTGGTGATCTGGCGTCGTGCCCGAGTTCGGACGCGGCTCCATGTGGTGATTTGCTGACGTTGGAAATCCGCGTGCTCGATGGAAGCTTTCGATGGCACTTTGATGCAAGTCGGCTGCCATCCACGCAAATCGAGCGGATGACGACGCATCTGAACAATCTCTTGCACGCCGTGATGGCCGATACAGGGCAGCCGCTGGGACGGCTTGCGCTGTTGTCAGGTGAAGAGCGCACCTACCTCTTGGAGGAACTGAACCGAACGGCTGAGCCCTATCCGTCGCATAAGTGCATCCATGAGCTGTTCGAGACCGAGGTCCGGAAAGTGCCGCATGCGGTAGCGGTGGTCGATGCGGAGACAGACTTAAGTTATGGCGAGCTCAACAGCCGGGCGAACCGGCTGGCGCATCATCTCATTGGGCTTGGACTCAAGCCAGGGGATCGCGTCGCGACCGTGTTGGATCGCTCCATCGCCCTTGTCGTGGCGCAGCTGGCCATTCTGAAGGCAGGCGCGGTCTACGTACCGATCGATCGGGGGCTTCCATCCGCGCGACAGAGCTGGATGATGATCGACTGTGCTGTGCGCCTGGTGCTCACGGCAACCGACAGTGACGGCGAGGTCGAGGCTGCCATTCCTGTTCAGGCCATTGAGCCAATCATCGCTGGAGAGGGATCTGATGCCGATCCAGGCTTGACATTGGCCGCCGAGGCCACCGCCTACGTGATGTACACGTCGGGGTCGACTGGCGTTCCCAAGGCGGTTGCTGTTCCTCATCGTGCCGTCAACCGGCTTGTGATCAACAATGGATATGCGGAGTTTAGCTGGAGTGATCGGGTAGCGTGGGTGGGCAATCCCGCCTTTAGTATCAGTACGCTGGAAGTCTGGGCGCCACTGCTCCACGGTGGACGCCTGATTGTTGTTCCACACACTGCCGTTCTGCAGCCGGATATCCTGTGCAGGCTGCTTCAGCAGAACAGCGTCACCGTGCTGCATTTGACAGCCGGACTGTTCAACCGGAGCGCCGATCATTTGGCGCCGGTGCTGGCGAGTTTGCGATTGCTATTGGTTGGCGGCGGTGCAGTCGATGTGGCGGTGGTCGCACGGGTGTTGCGCCAGTGTAGGCCGCAACGTCTGTTGCACTGCTATGGCGCAACCGAGACATCGACCTTTGCGACGGTCTGCGAGATCACCGCGATCGACGAGACAGCCGGTCGGCTGCCGATCGGCCGGCCGATCGCCAACACGCGGATCTACCTGCTGGACGCTGATGGCGCGCCCGTTCCGTTCGGGGCGGTGGGGGAGATCCATATCGGCGGCTCCGGCGTTGCCCGCGGCTATCTGAACCGGCCCGAGCTGACCGCGGAGCGGTTCGTGGCCGATCCGTTCAGCGGCGAGGCCGGCGCGCGGCTGTACAAGACCGGCGATCTCGCCCGTTACTTGCCGGACGGCAATCTGGAGTTCCTGGGCCGCAACGACGATCAGGTCAAGATCCGCGGCTTTCGGATCGAGCCGGGCGAGATCGCGGCGCGGCTTGCCGAGCACCCGCTGGCGCGCGAGGCGGTGGTGCTGGCGCAACAGGATGGTCGTGGCGAGCCGCGACTGGTTGGCTATGTCGTTCCGGCGGAGCACGGGGCCGAGGCCGATCTGGCCGCCATGTTGCGCAGGCACCTCACCGCGCGGCTGCCGGACTACATGGTGCCGTCGGCGCTCGTGCGGGTCGCGGCGCTGCCGCTGACGCCGAACGGCAAGCTGGACCGCAACGCGCTGCTGGCTTCGGACGATGATGCCTTTGCGCGGGCCAGCTACGTCGCCCCGTAGGGCGAGATCGAGATCGCGCTCGCGCAGATCTGGGCCGAGCTGCTCGGCGTCGAGCGGGTCGGACGCAACGACCACTTCTTCGAGCTCGGCGGCCACTCGCTGCTGGCGGTGCAGCTGATGGCGCGTCTGCGGCAGCTGTCGCTGGGGGTGGAGGTGCGCAGCACCCTGTTCGCCAGGTCCGTGCTGGCCGATCTGGCCGCGAGCCTGGGCCGGCATCATGAGGTGGCGGTCCCGGCCAACCTGATCACCGAACAGAGTGCGGCGATCACGCCGCAGATGCTGCCGCTGATCGCGCTGGCGCAGGACGAGTCTGCAGGTACTGGCGCGGCTTGAGGCCAATCGAACAAGGCTGGTCGCCTGAACCGACCGGTTCGGAGTGGCCTGTGTCTGACTTTCAGTAAGCGCTTAGCCGTCACCCTATTGAGGCTGGCTTGACGCCTTGCGGAATCGCCACGGCATGAGGTCGTCGATCCTGCTACGGGGATGGCCGTCGATGATCGCCTCGAGTGTTTCTGCGATGTAGCCGGCCGGATTGACGTCGTTGAGCTTGCAGGTGGCCACGATGGATGCAAGCAAAGCCCAGTTTTCTGCCCCGATTTCGTGACCGGCGAAGAGAGCATTTTTCCTGGTCAGGCAGACTGGCCGGATGGCGTTCTCGACCGGGTTCGTGTCGAGCTCAAGGCGCCCGTCTTCGAGGAAGCGGGTCAGCCCCTGCCAGTGATTGAGCGCGTAGCGGATGTCCTCGGCGAGCGTCGAACCGCTGGAGATCATCGACAGCTGTTTCTCGAACCAAGGCTTTAACGCGGCGACCATGGGCAGCGAGTGCTCCCTGCGCCCGGCCAGCCGGATGTCCGGCGATGCACCGCGTACCATGGCTTCAATGGCGTAAAGCTGTGCGATGTGCCGAACGGCGGCCTCGGCGATCGGCGATTTGCTGTTGCGCACCAATTTGACGAAGCGCCGGCGCAAATGGCTCCAGCAATGCACGAGCGTCCACGGCCCTTGCGGTCGAGCGACTTCGGTCAGCCGGTCATAACCGTCATAGGCATCGCATTGCAGGAAGCGTCCGCAAAAGCCATCCAGGAACTGCTCCGCAAAGGCACCGCTGCGACCGGGGGCATATCGGAACAGCACGATCGGCGGACTTGGGCCGCTGTGGCCGCGGTCGTCGGAGACGATCGCCCAGAAGTAGCCCTTCTTCGTTTGGCCTCGCCCCGGATCGAGCACCGGCACCGTGGTTTCGTCCATGAACAGACGATCCGCCATGGCCAGGCGGCGGCGCATGTGGTCCGCGATGGGCTGAAGATGGAAGCAGGCGCGGCCGGACCAGTTGCCCAGTGTCGCCCGATCAAGCCGGATGCCCTGGCGCGCATAGATCTCGGCCTGACGGTAGAACGGCGTATGGTCGCCAAACTTGGAGACGATCACATGCGCGATAGCCGCTTCGGTCGGCAGCCCGCCGGGCACGACGTGTTCCGGTGCGTGCGCCTGCGCGACAGGGCCCGAGCAGCGGCGACAGATGTATTTCGGGCGGCGTGTGACCAGCACGCGCCATTGCGCCGGGATCACGTCGAGGCGCTTGCTGACGTCCTCGCCGATCTTCGTCATGGCGCCGCAACCGCACGGACAGAGCGTGCTCGCAGGCTCGATGATCCGTTCCACCCGCGGCAAATGAGCAGGCAAGCAGCCGCGATTGCGATGAGAACCTTGATCCGGATCGCTCCGCGATCGGCCCTGGATGACCTTCTCGGCTCTCTCCTGCGCCGCGTCCAGAATGCCTTGCGCGATCTCCACGTCTTCGAGCGGCAAATGGTACTGATCTGGTCGTAGCTTCTCGGACTTCGCGCCGAACTTGTCGCGTCGTAATTCGCCGAGAATGACCTCCAGCCGGCGCCGAGCCTCCTCCGACGCCGCCAGCGCCCCCTGATGCTCACTCAAGGCCGCCTGCGTTTGCGCCAAAAGCGCTTTCAGTTGTTCATTTTCGTCGCGCAGCGCCGCGATGCTCATGCGCTATTTCGAGCACATCGCCGCCGCGCGTGCCACGTTCAAAATAGCTTCCGAGTCATTCTGCCGCAGTTATCCAGCCGCCTGGGGACGCCGCGCTTCTTCCGGGCGGACCAACCTCCAATCCAGCCCCTCGAACAGGGCTGCGAACATCGCCGGCGATATGCGCATCACGCCGTCTGCGATCGTTGGCCAAACGAACCTGCAACCTTCGAGACGCTTGTGCACCAACACCAGGCCCGTTCGATCCCAGACCAAAATCTTGATCCGGTCCGCTCGTTTCGATCGGAACACGAAGGCTGCGCCGCTGAACGGGTCGAGACGAAGCATCTCCTGCACCTTCGCCGCAAGCCCATCGTGGCCACAGCGGAAGTCGATCGGCCGCGTCGCGATGTAAATCTTCAGATCGGCACCGGCCGCGATCATCGTGACGCTCGCACTGCGCGGATCACCCGGGACAGCTGCTCGCCATCTATGGCTGTGTCCGTCCGCAGCACGACATCGCCGATCGCGATCTCAAGCTTGATCGCCGGAACGTGACGCTCCTCCAACGCGCTTTCCACGACCAGCGGTGCGAATGTCGACTGCAATGCTTCGCACGGCGCCAACATGCCTCGCTGTCGAAAGCGTCGTCGCCAATCGTAAATCTGCCAGCGCGTCGCTCCGTGCTTGCGCGCCACCTCGGACACCTGGGCACCGGGTAGCAGACTCTCCGCGACAATCCGGGCTCTCTCAGCCTCCGAACGCACACGGCGCCCCGACGGTCCTTCGAGGACCTCCAGCCGGCTCACCGGCCCTACCGGTGAGCCGTCCAAATGGACGTCCTTTTTGCTGTCCAATCCCATCCCAAACCTCCGTCCAAGCCGGAGGCTTCTTCGCACAGCTATCCCGATCCCGAAGCGAGGGTTCCCGCTTAGCGCTTACGACTTTCACGCATCTGAAATGCGTAATCGTCCTGGACAACTGGCTCGATTTTGGCGACCTTCGCGCATCTGAAATGCGGGGAAGTCTGTGACGATCCTCCTGGTCGGTGAGACCATTGACAGGCGACGCGCCCATGCGCAGGCGTCGGCAGGCGATCGTCCGCGGGGTCTATGCCCAAGCCAATGCCGATGTCGACACGGCGGTCTTGGCCCACGCCGTGCGCATCGCACATTATCTCTACCCAGCCGCTTATCTCTCGTCCGCCTCGGCCGCACTCCTGCGGCCAACCTCTAACGGTCGGCTTTTCCTCAGCGGACGTCGCAATCAGCGCACCCGGATTCGCACTCTCGAAATCGTCCAGAACGAGGCGCCGGCACATCCGTCGACAGCGCCTGCGATCGTGGGCGACGATCAGGGCGAGATCAGGATCGAGGTGTCGTCGCCGCGCCAGCGGTTTCTGGAAGCTTTCCGCCTCCGAAGCGAGCACGCCAGCGCCATCACCGACGAGCTTCGCGCGGACATGGCCGCGCGGCTGGTCGAGGAGTTTGGATCACCACAAGCGGCGGCGGACGCGCTCTGGGCTTTGGCTCGCGAGAACGGATGGTATCGCGAGGGCGAGGGCGCCGAGCGCTACCTGACGACACGCCCGGCGGTCGTCGGCAAGGCTGCTGCGAACAAGGCGGCGCTTGAGCGGATCGTGGCCTGGCATGGCGAGCCCCTCGGCCGCCTGACGCATGACGGCTTCGAATGGCGCTGGAAGGCCGCGGCAAATACGGCGCCGCCGTTCGTCCGCCAGACGGCGCCCGGCAAGCTGCCAGCCTTTGTGGAGTCCCTCTTGCCGGAAGGCTGGCTCGCCCAGGTTCTTCACGAGCGCGATGATCGCGACGCCATTCGGCACGGCAAGCGGTTCATGTCGAACATCGCGGTCGTTGCCACCAAGAAGGAGCTCGACGCTCTGCCGCTCGACGTCCTGCAGGCGCCGCTCGCGAAGTTTGCCAAGCGCGGGCAATTCATAGGACGCTATGTCGGCCTGTCGAGGGGTGAGCTGGAGCAGAGCTTCGAGCAGAATCTCGCGCAACTGTTTGAGCGCGCGAAAACGCCTCGTCTGTCCGGCGTGCAAATCAAGGCGCCGATGTGCCTGACGTCCGACGGCGCGCTGATCGCGGCGATCGACGCGCCGTTCACTCACATCCTCAAGCCCGCCGGGACGGCCGGCTTCGAGGCGCTGCCAATCGTCGAATGGATATGCCTGGAGCTCGGTCGCGCAGCGGGGTTCGTCGTTCCCGACGCGGCGCTCGTCTGCATGCCCGACGGCATGGCGCCCGCGCTCGTCGTCGAGCGGTTCGACATCAGGCGAGATAGGGCTGACAAGCGCCGCCTTGCGCTCGAGGACTTTTGCTCGGTGCTCGACCTGCCCGCGTCGGCCAAGTACGACGGCACCATCGAGCGCGTGGCGCGCGGGCTTCGACCGCTGTCCACCGATCCCGCCGACGATCTCGATATTCTATTCCGGCGCGCACTGTTCGCGTGGTTGATAGCTGACGGGGACATGCACCTCAAAAACCTGGCACTGCTGAGGGTCGCCGCGCCCGGCGCCCGGCAATTTGAAAGCGTCCGGTTCGCGCCGCTCTATGATGCCGTCACCACGCGGGTCTTTCCCGGCCTCGCCAGCGATCGCATGGCAGCTCAAGCTTAGCGGGAAGGACGAACGGCTCACGCCGCGTGATTTTCTGATGCTCGCCCGCACGATCGAGCTTTCCATCGCGCGTGCGGAAGAGGCTATGGCGAGCGTCACGGCGGCGACGCGCAAAGCCGCGGGCGCCATCTCGCTGCCAGAAATGGCGCGGGACGGCGAAGGCACCAAGTCCATAGAGGAGAGCGTCAAGGCGATCGTCGCCGAGCGATGCGTCGCGTTCGCATGAGCCTTCATATACTTGCGGCTCGTTGATATCTGCCTATGTCGGCGGAAGCTACTACTGACTCCCCACAACACACGCGCGTAAGAAGAAATTTGGAGCAGCGCATGGCGTCTCCATTCTTCGTCGAGAACAAATCTAACGGGACGGTATGTCCGACTACGCGGTCCACTTCGCGAAGAACTACCAGAAGAAGAGCGCTTACGATAACGTGCTCAGCATTTTGAGCAGCCGGGTCATCAAGGCCAGGAATCCATTCGGCTTGGTGCGGGAAAAGGCGCCGCCACCGCGCGGAAGGCACAAGAATCACGTTCAATCACTGCATTGCGAATGATGAGGCGTGATCCTGCGTGCAGATGGATAGTAAGTGGGATGTTTGTGGATCAGTCCTCCGATTAATGCATCCCACTGAAATTGTTCGATTTTCGGATCAGCAAGTTGCGGCTGGGGACGTGCAGAGGGGGCAGTAGCGCGTGAGGGTGTATGATTATCACGCTCGCGCTCGAACGATCTCGCCAATGCTTGTTCAGTCATCGAGACCGCCAACGTCAGCTGACGATACCAGAGAATAGTGATGCTGGAATTGCAAGAGATGACGCCTCCCGAACTCCTCGCGCTTCACGCAGCTGTGTCGGGAGAGCTACGCCGACGCGGGGTTACCCGCAGCTCCAACAATCCTGTCGGCGATCTTGCTGAACATCTATTCTGCCGCGCCTTCGGGTGGAACCAGGCGCCGAACTCGATGCGGGATGCGGATGCTACTGATAGCGCGAACCTGCGCTATCAGATCAAAGGCCGGCGTTTGACGGCGCATAGCAACTCTCGTCAGCTCAGTGCGCTGCGAGATTTGCCGGCGCAGGGTTTCGATTTTCTTGCGGCAATTCTCTTTCACGAGGACTACCGTGTTCTCAAAGCGGCACTGATTCCACACTCTCGCGTCGCTGCGCTTGCCCGGCGAGTCGAGCGAACTAACAGTTGGCGTTTTTTACTCCGCGATTCGGTATGGGCTGCTCCCGACGTGCGCGACGTGACGGCGGAATTGCGTCGCGCTGAAAATATCTGGGCCAGCGTGCTAGTGGAGACCCCATCACAAACGTGACCCCTCCGAAATCTCGATCTGAGCGTTTCTTTTAGGTGTTCGCGAGAAGCGAGGTCGGTTAGTTAACTGGAAGCTCCAAATGGACGTCTGCCATGTTGGGAACGACGGATTGATTTTCGATAAAACTAATAACCGGGGGAGGCGGCTGGCGAGTCTCAAAGCCACCCGTGTGACGCAAAAAAAGAGCCGCTGATTGGATAAAATCACATCGCAGATCGGACGCCTTGCAGCAATCCGCATAGCGCCGCGTTTCCGAGCCGCAGCCACAAAGCTCGTCGTCCTGGCACTCCCGTTGCCGGTAATAGGCTTCCGCTCTCGGGTCTGCACCCGGCATTCCATATTGTTTTCCCGGCCACCGGCCGAAAATCTCTAGATAAAGATGACGGAGAGCCCATACGCTGTAGAGATCAAGCAGCGTCCTAAGATCACCACCTTCGGACCACGCTCCGTCGTTCGGCGAAAAAGCGCAAATCGAGCCATCCCGGAAGTTCGTGTGGCGCGGACCGATCCAGCGCGATGGTTCTGCAGCGCTTGTCCAGAAGCCCCATGCGCGAGGTCCCGGACCCGATCGGTGCGGAAGAGCAACGAGAAACGTGGCTCTCCGCGGCAAGCCCTCAATGATCGAGCTCTTGGCGAGAAACCACGTCCCGTCGTTGTCTGAGAAGGTCTGTAGGCTGGGGTACGCCTCGGCAAGGCGTATTACCTGACCTTCGTAACGGGCGTGCAGCTTGTCGCCGCTGACCCGTGATGAGGTACCGGGCGCCCGTGGTCCACCGGCCGCCCCTTGTCGTCGGGCGGCCCTTTTCCGTGATCGGGCTGCGGATCCTCTCTTTCCTTGTCCTTCATCACCATTCTCCTCAGTTTCGGTCACCACTGGGGACTGCTCGTCCACGGTGATCCGGCCATGGACGTGAACTCGAAGCGGCCGGTGCTGGTCCAAGGCAGCTCCGAGCTCCTGCAACAACACTCGGACGCCCGTCCCAAGAAGGGCTTCATCCCGAATCGGAAATGTGCGAGTCTGTGTCACCCGCACAGCCTGCGCCCGAATCGTCGGACGTGTCAAGCCGTGCTAATCGCACATAGAGAAGATGCCCTCATTCGAAGAAAAGCTGATCCGAGCGGTCAAGAGGAAGCGCGAAGCCGATGGTCTGAGCATCCGCGCACTATCAACAGCCATTGGCGTCAGTTTCTCTACGCTGGCCCGAATTGAACGCGGCGAGGGGCTTCCAGACAACAACTCAAAGATTCGCCTTCTGCAGTGGCTTGGTCCTGATGCCGAGGAGGCTGGGCTCGGTTTCGATAGAGTCGCATTCGTACATTTTCGAGCCGGCAAGAATGTTCAATCGTCGACGGTCCGAATCCTGTTGAGAGCGGCCGAATGCTTGCGGCAAACTCTTGCAAGCGACGCTGGATGGACCGGTCAGCAAGACGCTGATGAAAATGGGACCGGCCCCAGCCTGTCGTTGTCGAAAGAAGAACTTGAACAAGCCGCGGAGAAGTTCAGAGCAGACCTAGGGCTCTCGCCCGATGAACCGCTTGATAGTCTCCGAGTCGAAGTCGACGGCGTGCAGGTTATCCGCATAGGGGAGACGAACTGTCTAGACGCGCAGACCGTAAAGTATCTGCGCGGAAATGCAGGTGGCGAATGGTCAGCGATGACGCTCCCACTCAACGCCAGCAATGAGAAATGGGCCGTGCTCTTAAATGACAGCCACACGGTCGAACGTCAACGAGTGACTATTCTGGAGGAGTACTGGCACATCTTGCTCGGCCATAGACTCACCAAAATTGCCCGGATAGCTGAATCTTACGGCAGAACCTATGACAAGACAGAAGAACACGACGCCTATTATCTAGCCTCAGCAGCACTCCTGCCCAGAGCGGCCATGATAGAAGCTTTGAGCAAAAACCGATCTTCGGTGGAAATCGCGCGATCATTCGGCACGTCGTCCGAGCTCGTCGATTATCGAATCAAACGGCTCGGCTTCTGGCGGGAGCACGTCGGGAAACAGATCAAGTTGTCTCGCGACTGAGGGGTTAGGCATGACCGAACGTGCACGTGAGAGGGGCAGTGTGATGGTTGTGCATGAGTCTTAACCAGTGCTAGCTCGGGTGTAGTCTGCAGAACCGGCGGCACCGCACAATATCGCACACGGAACACGCCGCGTCAGATACTTGGCAAGGAGCATCGCCACAGCCACGCCAGCGCCATCAGACCGTTCCCGTTGGCGGTCACCTGAACATACTCAACTGATGCGACACGCGAGCTTAACGTCGTGACGCAACCCCTGGCCTGCACGAGAAGGCGCGCAGCTCGTTGTTGGAGGCAAATGAACAGCTGAAAAAAAGAGCCCCGGCCTGGGGCCGGGGCTCTCGATCCGCCGCTCTAACGCGATGGAGTCAGTATTTGAGAACGACCGGGCCCCAGAACTTGTAGTTCAGCCGCGCGGTCAGCAGGTCGAAATCCTGCCCGATGCGCTCGCTACCGACCGCACCCGCGGAGTTGCTGAAGTTCACGTTAGCGTCGTGCCGGAAGATATGGTCGTACTCGAGGCCGACCGACCAATTCGGCGCGAAGCCGAGTTCGATGCCCGCCCCGACCACGCCGCCCCAGCGGGTATTGTCGGCGCTCGCCAGCGGCGCGCCGGCGAGAGTGTTGATCTGATAGCTATTGCCGGTCACCGCGGCACCGCCCTTGGCGTAAAGCAACACGTTGTTGATGGCGTAGCCGACCTGGCCTGTAAGCAGGCCGAACGACCCGGTCTTCGTCTGATTGATGTCGGCCGGGAAGGCGGCGCTGACATTGGAGCCGCTGAAATCGGCCCAGTTGCCTTGGCCTTCGACACCGAAGACCACCTGGCCGGTCTGCCAGCGATAGCCAAGCTGGCCACCAACGGTTCCGCCGCTCGCGTCGTGAGAGCCCTCGGGCGTGACGCCTCCAAAATCCCAGGAGCTATGGGTCGAACCCCAGCCGCCATTGGCACCAAGATAGAAACCACTCCAGTCATAGATTGCGGCCGCGACCGGTGCTGGCGGCGGCGGTGCCTTGGTGTAGATGGGCTGCTGAGCGAGATCGGCGGCGAATGCGGGCGCTGCCCCGATCAACGTGACGATGCTCGCAGTCACAAGCAACAACTTCTTCATTTCGAATACGCTCCTTCACATGTCCCCTGCGCCACGCGCGTCTTAACAGTGCTGTCGCGAATTGCTGTAGCTGTCGCGCAACATTCTCGCTTCCAGAAGCGCTTGAATCTAACGCCGCGTCAGGTTGCGCGCTCATCAATCATGATCAAACCGACAAACACGCAGTAGGTCCATCGTGTATCGAACCCAAGGATGTACGCGTCAACTCCGGCATGAAGTCGTGGCGTCGTTGCACTCGAACCAGAGCGATCACGACAGGCGCGCACACTGAAGCAGCGACGATCGTAGAGAATCGAGCGAGCGCTATCATGTCGTTCCATTTCCTCTGATCGTCACCCGGAAACCGGACGCAGCCACTATCTGGTCCCTCATGACGGATCACGTCACGGTCCGTGAGTGGGCTGAACGTTTAAACGATCAAGACTGCACTGGCATCAAACGCGGCACGCGCGCTGCTCGTCGACATCGTTCACAACATCATCGGGAAAAAGCCAGTTCGAACATAGTCGCCCGATGGTGGCGGGTTCTCAACACGATGTGTTTCGTTCGCGACAAAGCGCGCGCGACGTCCACGTCGCTGCGCAGTCACGATGAGCCGTTGCGATCGAGGGCCCAGCAGGTTTGGCCCGCCTCTTGCTTCGATGGCGCTTAAAGGACTTGGCTCGACTTAGTAGGAGCGGTGAATGCCGGCCGGTTGGCGGATCTTACGAGGGAGCGTGCTTTGATACTGCGCCGTCCTGATGTGCAACCAATCTTGATGAGGCGCACGCAACGCAGGTGGTTCTGGTGCGAAGGAGCGAGCCGATTTCATTTAGAGCGAGGAGGCGACCTACGAAAACGACTCGCATCGATTAGGCCCATCCGAACCGCACCTGATGTCCTTCCCCCCGGCCAGGCCGAACACAATCTCAGAAGAAAGAAGCAATGAAGTACCTGGAGGACAGCAAGGACCTGGACATCGAGACCCGGCTTTCTCGCCTCGGTCGTGCGCCCGCCGAACATTCGGGGATGGTCAACATGCCCGTCTACCGGGGCTCCACAATTGTTTCGGAAACCCTGGAGGAATACGAATCGCGCAGGCAGAGCGATCCGACGGCGAACTACGGCCGCTTCGGCTCGCCTCTGTCCCGCGCACTCGAGCTTGCCGTTTGCGAACTGGAGGGCGGCTATCGCTCGCTCTTGTTTCCGTCGGGGCTCTCTGCCTGCACGCATTCGCTTCTCGGCGTGCTGCACGCAGGCGACCACGTCCTGATCAGCGATGGCGTCTATACACCTCTCAGGACATTTGCAGACGAGGTTCTCTCAAGACTTCAGATCACGGTGCAATACTTCTCTCCAACGCAGCCTGCAGAACTTGCGGCTAAAATCACCAAGAAGACACGAGCCATCTATCTGGAATCACCTTCGTCCCTCACGTTCGAGGTGCAAAACGTTCCTGCGCTTGCTGCAATCGCCCATCGTTCCGATGCGGTAGTGATCATGGATAACACATGGGCAACGCCTCTGTATTTCAAGCCGTTTGCGCACGGCGTCGACATCTCGATCCAAGCGGCGACCAAATATATCGTCGGCCATTCAGACGCGCTGCTTGGTGTCGCGACCGCCAACGAATCGGCGTGGTCGGCGTTGCGATCAAGTGCCCATGATTTCGGGGAGATCGCTGGGCCGGACGACATCTATTTGGCCCTGAGGGGACTGCGTACCCTGGCCGTCCGCATGAAGCGTCATTGGGACAATGGCCTCAAGCTGGCCCAAAGCCTTCGGTCGCATCCAGCCGTCGACAACATCTTGCACCCGGCGTGTCCGGACGATCCTGGCCATGCGCTTTGGAAACGAGACTTTTCGGGGGCGAGCGGCCTCTTTGGCCTTGCGCTGAAACCGATGTCGCAGCCGCAGCTTTCGACTTTCTTCAATAGGCTGCGGCTTTTTGGCATCGGCTGGTCCTGGGGCGGATACGAAAGCCTCGTGATGCATGTTGACCCATTGAAACGCGCGGAACCATCGCTTGCTCTCGCTGGACCGCTGATTCGGGTTCACGCGGGCTTGGAGGACGCAAGCGACCTGATCGCGGATATGTATCAGGCGCTCGCTGCGGCTTGGGAGACAAGAAGGAGTCGCCTTGATCCGGACAACGATGATGCGCTTGTCGCTGAGCGCTCCAAACGAGCTTAAGCGCAGTCAACTCGAAGCCGAACCTTGGCTTGGCCAAGACAGAAGTCGGCAGTGAACGAGTAGTAAAGGGAACGCCATCGGCGCTTTTTGATGAAGAGCGAGAGACCCGCTCGTCATCGAGATGCTCTGGCCTACGAATCCTGGGTCAGAAGTTCGCTCGCGGGATGGTGTCGGAACAGCTCCGATACCCCGTCAAGCGGGATCGCCGCCAAACCTGGGAGGAGCGTTATGACAACCATTGCAGCTGCGCCAACCGCGCGGGCGTCTCGGTCATGGTATAAGGTCCTCTACGTCCAGGTGTTGTTGGCAATCCTACTCGGCATCATCGTCGGCTGGGGCTGGCCGTCGCTTGCCACCTCTGACTGGATGAGGGCGCTCGGCGATGGCTTCATCAAGCTCATCAAGATGGTGATCGCGCCGATCATCTTCTGCACCGTGGTCTCCGGCATCGCTCATATTCAGGATGCGAAGAAGGTCGGCAGGGTGGGGATCAAGGCGCTGGTCTATTTCGAGATCGTCTCCACCCTCGCGCTCGTGATTGGTCTCGTCATGGGCAATCTGTTCCAGATCGGCCGCGGCCTTGCCGCCAAGCCCGATGCGACCGCAGTCGCCAATTATGTCGAGCAGGCAAAGGCGACCAAGTTCGTTGACTTTGTGCTTAGCATCATTCCAGACAGCGTAGTCGGCGCGCTCGCGCGCGGTGACATCCTGCAGGTGCTGCTGTTTGCGATTCTGCTCGGCTTTTCACTGATGGCGCTCGGAGAGCGCGGCGAGAGGCTGCGCAGCACGATCGACGACGCCGCGCAGGCCGTGTTCGGCGTGATCGCCATCATTATGAAGGCCGCGCCGATCGGAGCGTTCGCCGCCATGGCATTTACAATCGGCAAGTTCGGACCCTCGGCGCTGGCCAATCTGATCGGATTGATCGCGCTGTTCTACGCGACCGCCGCGCTATTCGTGATCGTGGTTCTCGGGCTGATCGCGCGGTTCGTTGGCTTCTCCATCTTCAAGTTCATCGCCTATCTCAAAGACGAACTCTTGATTGTGCTCGGCACATCGTCCTCGGAGAGTGCGCTGCCACAGTTGATGGAGAAGCTCGAGCGGCTGGGCTGCTCGAAGCCCGTGGTCGGCCTCGTGGTGCCGACCGGCTATTCCTTTAATCTCGACGGCACCAACATCTATATGACACTCGCGACATTATTCATCGCGCGCGCCCTCGGGCTCGACCTCACTTTCGACCAGCAACTCACGATTTTGCTCGTGGCGATGCTGACCTCAAAAGGGGCGAGCGGCGTCACCGGAGCTGGCTTCATCACGCTGGCAGCGACCCTGTCCGCGGTCAACCCGGCTCTGGTGCCAGGGATGGCGATCGTGTTCTCGATCGACAAGTTCATGAGCGAGGTGCGCGCACTCACCAATATCATAGGCAATGGCGTTGCCGTTGTGTTCGTGTCCTGGTGGGAAGGCGAGCTCGACCGGATCACGCTGCATGCACGCCTTGGCCGCCAGATCGATCTGCCCGATGTGGCAACGGCGATCGTGACGGCTGACGCTGTTCCTGCCTCGGAGGACACGCGCAATTTAGAGATTGCGCGCGCAAGAGGAGGAAAGTGGACTGAACGCGCGCGTTGCAAACGCGGACGAACGCATTCGTCGTGATGCTGTTTCAGCGCGACCAACGCCTGGTGGAGTAGGCGAAGATCGAGGTCGTGGGTGGTTCCGCGCTTTGACGAAATGCGAACGAGCATAGAAGGCGAGCTGTTGAAACGGCGGAATGATGACTCAGGATTGGTCGAGCAACTCGGATTGGATCGTCCTCGCGGTGTAGAGGGAAGCATCTAGCGGCAAATTACCAAATGCGAGCTGACAAAGCAGGTAATTTGCGCCTGCTTCCTCCAGCTGATGAAGCAAAACGTTTCGAACGGAGCTCGGCGTTCCGACAACGCACAATTCGCTCTCGATTGCCGCATCGAATGTCAGCGGAAGGGGTTGTGGCGTCGGGATGTCATTGCGCTCGTAGAGGAATTTGAAGCTCCGCAGCCATTGCTCGTAAGCGGATCTGGCGAGCGAATAAGCGTCCGACTCAGATCGCCCAATCACGATCATGCGCAGCAAGCCAACAAATGGCCCACGATCAGGGGCGCTGGGGCTGCGCTCTCGATGGGTGTGGTAGGCATCGGTAATTTGGCGGACGCCGGCGGCGGGCCCGACGCAGGCGAGGTTAGCGCCATTGCCCGCGGCCCAGATGGCCGTCTCGGGCCGATTGGTAGTCACCCATATCGGGGGAGATGGACGCTGGTGAGTCGTTAATGTCAGAGGAACCTCACTCAACTGGAAATGTCGGCCTTGGTAGGACAGAACTCCACCCCTCATGGCCTTCTGGAGAATGTTGTTGGCTTCCTCATATCGGCTTGGCGCCGCATCCTCGCAAATTCCAAAGTAGCCCAACTCGACCGGCAGAGCGCCCCGCCCGAGACCCAGCTCGAGCCTGCCGCCGCTCAATTGATCGAGCATGCAGATCTCTTCAAAAGCGCGGAGCGGGTGATAGAGGTTAAGCAGCATCACCAATGGGCCAAGACGGAGGTGCCGCGTACGCTGCGCGAGACTCGACAGGAAAAGACTAGGCGAAGGGCCTCTTCCGTGGGGCGTGCAATGGTGCTCTGCCACGTGATACGCATAGAATCCGAGGCGGTCGTATGCCTCCGCCAACATGAGCCGATCTTCGTATTGATGGCCAATATCGCGGCCGTCGTCGTCCAGGTGATCGAAAATGCCGCAGGTGAGTTTTGACGAAGGCTGTTGTGCCATTAGAATATATCCTTGCTGAGGGGAAGGCCTGCTCGTTTTCTGGGCAGGGCTTAAGGGCCGTATTTGTTTTGGCCGCATCTCGCGAGCGTTGGGTCTGAGCTTTGATAGGTGCCGTCGGATCGAGCGACGAGATCGTTGTTCCGTTCCGCCTCCGTGACGCTGCGGTAAGCGCTCGATGCGCGGCCACTTGGTCGTCAGTTGTAATAGGTCAATGCTTGGCTTGAGCCGCTATCATCGTTTTCTCGTTCCATCAGTGGGATAACGAAATAAGTGGGCATCGACGCGCGGTTGGCTATCCACCTCGCTTCAGGCACTCTGAGATCGCGGCAACTGCAGCTAATGCCAATGCTGATGCGGATGCGGATGCAGTGGTCAAGGCCGTCATCTGGAAAAACGGCAACGAGTAACGGTGGCTTGCTGTACCAAATGACGACTTAGGGATGGCCTAGCAGCTCGGATTGGATGGTTCTTGCGGCGTATAGCGATGCATCTAGTGGTAAATTCCCAAATGCGAGCTGGCAAAGCAGGTAATTTGCGCCTGCCTCCTCCAGCTGATTGAGCAGAAGGCGTCGGACGGGCGTTGGTGTTCCGACGACGCACAATTCGCTCTCGATTGCCGCATCGAATGTCGGCGGAAGGGCCTGTGGCGTCGGGATATCACTGAGCTCGTAGAGGAATTTGAAGCTCCGCAGCCATTGCTCGTAGGCGGATCTGGCCAGCGAATAAGCGTCCGTCTCGGATCGCCCAATCACGACCATGCGCAGCAATCCAACAAATGGCCCGCGATCAGGGGCGCAGGGACTGCGCTCTCGATGTGTGCGGTAAGCATCGGAAATTTTGCGAACACCGACGGAGGGACCCACGCAGGCGAGGTTCGCGCCATTGCCAGCGGCCCAAATTGCCGTGTCGAGCCGATTGGTGGTCACCCATATCGGGGGAGATGGACGCTGGTGCGTCGTTAATGTCAGAGGAACCTCGTTCAACTGGAAATGTCGGCCTTGGTACGACAAGGCTCCGCCCGTCATGGCCTTTAGGAGGATGTCATTGGCTTCCTCGTACCGGCTTGGCGCCGCATCCTCGCAAATCCCGAAACAGCTTAACTCGACTGGAAGGCCACCACGTCCGAGACCCAGCTCGAGCCTGCCGCCGCTCAATTGATCAAGCATGCAGATCTCCTCAAAAGCGCGGAGCGGATGATAGAAGTTGAGCAGCATGACAAATGGGCCGAGACGAAGGTGCCGCGTACGCTGGGTGACACTCGACAGGAAAAGACCCGGCGAAGGACCTCTTCCATGGGGCGTGCAATGCTCTGCCACGTGATACGCATAGAAGCCGAGGCGATCGCATGCCTCCGCCAAGATTAGGCGATCTTCGTATTGACGACCAACATCGCGGCCGTCGTCGTCCAGGTGATCGAAAATCCCGCAGGTGAGTTTTGACGAAGGCTGTTGTGTCATTTGCATAGATCCTTTTTGGGCGGAATGCCTGCTCGTTCCCCAGGAAGGCTTAAGGGCGCCGCATTTATTATGGCCACATCTCACGACCGTCGGGTCTGAACTTCGATGGGTGCCCGTGCGTCGAGCGCACGAGATCGTTGTCTCGCTTCAGCCCTGCAACACGCGCAGGGGCAAGCACTCAACGCGCGGTCACTTAGCCGTCACCTGCATGGGTCCTCGCCTGGCTCGAGCTGCTATCATCGGCTTCCTGTTTCATCAGCAGTATAACGAAGAGAGTGGACATCGACGCGCGGTTGGCTATCCACCTCGCTTCAGGCGTTCTGAGATCGCGGCAACGGCCGCTAAAAACGAGTCCATTTGTTCTTTTGTGCCAATGCTGATGCGGATGCAGTGGTCGAGGCCGTCATCTGGAAAAACGGCAACGAGTACTCCTTCCCTCTCCAGTGCGGCGTGCCACCACCTGCCGTCCTGTCCGTTCGGGACACGCGCCAGCAAGAAATTGGTATGAGAGGGCGCGACGCGGAACCCGAAATGACGCAGTGCGGCCGCAACTCGTTCTCTCTCGTGCCTGATGTGTCTATGGTTCTCTTCGTAGGCCGCGCGATGTGAAAGGATGCTGACGCCGACCGCATGCGCTATGACATTCATGTTGAAGACGTTCTGGATATTCCGCAGTCTTCCAATCAGCTCTGGATGACCAAGGCCAAAGCCGACGCGAATGCCGGCGGCCGCATAGCTCTTTGAAAGCGTTCTGAGAAGCAGAAGATTGGGGTGGCGGCGGACGAGCCGTAGACCGTTATCAGGTGCGAAGTCGACATAGGCTTCATCCAACACGACCAAGCGGTCAGATTGTGCCACGAGGCGTTCGATGTCGGCGATGGGGGCGAACGTCCCCGTCGGATTGTTCGGATTAGCCAACAAGATGAACTTGGCGTCCTTTGCCGGACCGAAGAGCAGCTGATCAATCGGAATCGAATGCGAGTCGCTCCACAAAACTTCAAGAAATTTAGCGCTCTGCAACACAGCTAGCTTACGATTGAACGAAAACCCGGGAGACAGCATTGCGACGCTATCGCCCGGCGCAAGAAAGGCCCTGTAGATCAGGCCGAGAAGCTCCGACGATCCGTTGCCGGCGATCACATGGTCCTTTGAGAAGCCGTAGGCATTGGCGGCAGCCTCCCTCAAACCGATGTTATCGTCTTCCGGATACAGATACTGACGCTCGAGCGCCGAGATTGCACTTCGCCATACCATTGTTGGTAGTGGAAATGGGTTCTCATTGGTGTTTAGTTTCACGTAACGCGCATCTGGCGCCCGCTGGCCGGGCGACTGGGCTTCTAGATCCTTAGCCGGCTGCGCCAGAGAAGAGAGCACACTTTGCAGTTTTGCATCGACCATATTCTTGTCCCTCTTGATACGCAGACGGCAGTCGCCATTAAGAGTGTGCTTGACGGTCTAGCGAGAAATCCGTTTCGCACAGCTGACGTGGCGTCGCCTGGCTCGTTGGCGGTGCACGAGCCAAAAGGCGGCGGTTAAGATGCAGCGATCTGGTTGTTTGTTCGCGACGTTGCGATCGCTCTGTCAATCTCAGCCGACTGCGCGCAGCCGAGTCTGGTCGCTAAGCCAGCCCTTGCAGTCCCAGCACGATCGAGCCGCAAGCCTTGGTTTGAAAGTCGGTACATTGGCAGCGTCATGCGATGCTCCCCGGCGAGGCACTGACCTGCGCCGGCTGTTCTGAAGGCCGTGGCGGCCTGTTTGCCGAAGCTACAATTTGACGCTACGTGCGAATCAAGTCCTGTCGACGTGCTCGTCGCACGAATTCGCGCAAGCTTGTGGCTGAACGTTCGTTGGGCCTAGCTCGGGCTTTGAGAGCGCGTGCGGCGAATCAAGGGCGGTTCGGGAGCTATCACGGCAAGATCGGTCGCCGGGGCGAGCGCCGGACGGCTCTCGGGCAATCGACTGTTGGAATTCTGCCCTATGTCAGAAAGCAAACACAGCCCATGTCCTAAGTCCGCGCCCCTTCGCGAGACGACATTTGGCTGCGAAGTCTTACGTTGTTGATCGCAGTGGCCCAGATCCTGCAACGCGCCCAAAGATCGCGTTATGAGAATAAGGTGTGTGTTTGTGCCTCGATCTTGGCGAAGAACGTGGGAAATTCGGTCGGCCGGAGCCGACGACTGGCGCCCATCGGCCTCACGCTCTTCGAAGGTAACATCCTGAGCGAGGACGCAAGACGCTGGTTCCGGCCGCGGCCTCGCACAATCCCGAGCTCCTCGGCGGAGCGCCGTCTCGGCCAGCCGGCTGGCCGATGGCTCGCTGCACTCATCCGCCGCTTCAACGTGAGCGATTCAGGTGCGACCCTGCAACCAGTGTCAAGATCGAGGTCAATCGCAGCAGATATCGGCAGCTATTATTCGGCGCCCTAGACGTCGATGAACGGCTCGCGAGCGCAATCGCATGCATCGATCGACAGTGGCGGCATTCCTGCGACGTCGCCGGACGTCACCAAGCACGCCGTTGACGAGTTCAGTCAAGACTGCGCTCGGCCTATTCCACTTGAATCGGGGACCCGATGTGAACCGCATGTTGTTGTTCGTCAGCTAAGAGCCACGCCGACATCGATACTGTGATCGCCGGCGTTTGCGCGTTCGCCGGCCTTTGCAAGCAGCGATTAGCCCCTCGCAAAGCGAGGTTACCGAGTCTTACGAGCGAAATCGCACGCACCAACACACCGCGTCAGATTCCGGGCAATTGCGATTGCATGCGAGAGCAGCGTTTTGTCGCACGTGAGGAATGAGCATCCCTGCAAAACATCGGCGACTCCTCGCGTGGGACTGCACCAGAAGAGACCGCTAGCATCGCATTCCAATGTTTGGCCGGGAAAAAATCCCATTCTGATCGGGAAAAAGATGACGCATGCGCCAAGTTGTTATTCAAAGGTTGCCGACGGCTCGCGGTCGGCTACACATGGAGTCGGAAAATCGTTGATGCAGGTCCATGGAACTCGTGCCGTGCACTGTGAACACAGGACGACCTCATAACAAGGACGTTAGGACCACGATGCGTTTATAGCAGTGCCATGAAAGAGCGCTATGTCTAGCTGGCGACCTGAATTGCGCACGAGCATCAGGCGCAGCATCAAACTCGCAAAATCCAAACAAGATGGTAGGGAGGATGCTGAAAATAACGGAGACGTCGTCATGTTGAACATCGCTTCCGCACACGAAAGGCCTGACTCAGTGTCGGAGACGAGCCAAACTGTTCCCATTGTGACGCTGCACGAAAGCGCCATTGTCGGGATCTTCGAAATCTCGAAGATACTCGCCGCCCCCTGCCGGCTCGAGCTCACGTTGGCCAACGTCGTGGATATTCTGCATTCGTTTGTTCAGATGCGGCACGGCATCGTCTCGCTTTTCGACCATGATGGCCAGCCAGACATTACGGTCGGCGTCGGCTGGACCGAAGGCAGCGACGAGCGGTACCGGACGCGGCTCCCACCGAAAGCGATTGATCAGATCGTGGCGACGGACATGCCGCTCGTGGCCGAGGACATCGCAGTCCATTCGGCGTTCACGACGGCCGACCTCGAGGTGCTCGGTGCCAGCGATAACGCACGGGTGTCGTTCATCGGCGTTCCCATTCGGATCGACGCGAAAGCAGTTGGCGCGCTGACCATCGACCGTGTTCTGGACGACAGCTCAAGCATACGGCTCGAATACGACGTCAGACTTCTCACCATGATCGCCAATCTGGTCGGGCAGACCGTGAAGCTGCATCGGCTCTTTGCGACAGACCGCGAGCGACTGATGGCGGAAAAGGATCGATTGCAAAAGCAATTGGCCGAAATCCAACAACCCGCTCGCGAGCGCAAGAAGGTCAATGTGGAAGGCATCATTGGCGATAGTCCGGCGCTGCGCGCGCTGCTCGACAAGATCGCGGTGGTTGCCAAATCGAATAGCACGGTTCTGCTGCGCGGCGAATCCGGTACCGGGAAGGAGCTGGTGGCCAAGGCTATTCACGCCCTCTCGGCGCGCTCCAAGCGGCCGTTCATCAAGCTCAACTGTGCGGCGCTCCCCGAGACCGTTCTGGAGTCCGAATTGTTCGGCCATGAGAAAGGTGCTTTTACCGGCGCCTTCAGTTCGCGCAAGGGGCGCTTTGAGCTGGCCGATAAGGGTACGCTGTTTCTGGACGAGATCGGAGAGATCTCGCCCTCGTTTCAGGCAAAGCTGCTGCGCGTCCTGCAGGAGCAGGAATTCGAGCGTGTCGGCAGCAATCAGACCATGAAAGTCGACGTTCGCGTCATTGCAGCTACGAACAGAAACCTGGAGGAAGCGGTCGCAAATAACGGGTTCCGCGCTGACCTCTATTACCGTGTGAGCGTGGTTCCCTTGCTGCTGCCGCCCCTGCGCGAAAGGCGCAGCGACATTCCGCTGCTCGCCGCCGAGTTTCTCAGGAATTTCAACAGCGAAAACGGCCGCACGTTGACATTCGATCAAGGTGCGACGGACGTTTTGATGAATTGCGGGTTTCCGGGTAACGTCCGTGAACTCGAAAATTGCGTGCAGCGGACAGCGACCCTCGCCCCAGGACCTTCGATCTGCAGAGACGACTTCGCCTGCTGCCACGGCCAGTGCCTTTCGGCGATGCTGTGGAAGGGGGGATCTGAAGACGTGGCGCCGCATGCGCGCCCAACTTGCGCAGGGGCCCCGAAGCCGAGCAGCGCTGAAGCTGGTCGGTCGACCGCCGGCGCTGTCCCGCCTGTCCGGGACGCGCAGGCTGGGCTGGGTCCAGCCGGCGCCGCGCTCGTAAGTACCGGACAGATGACCGATCCCGAGCGCGTCACCGCGGCCATGGAGCGGTCGGGTTGGGTTCAGGCAAAGGCGGCGCGCCTGCTTGGCGTTACTCCCCGCCAGATTGGCTACGCGCTGAGGAAATACGGCATCGAGATCAAGCGTTTCTGAGCGGTGTGGGGGCGGTGCGACCATAGCGCTGTCGCGATGACGACGAATGTCCGAAATGCGTCTGCACGTGTTGGAGCACGTCAGGCTCTCAGAACTTGTTGTTTACATCGACTCATGCCTTAAACCGCAAATGGTACGACATTTGCTGTGCTTTCTGTGGATTTCGAAGGTCTCTGGAGAAGCACATGCACAATGTCGTCTGCATCAAGCAGGTCCCTGATTCCGCACAGATCCGCGTGCACCCTGTGACCAACACGATCATGCGTCAGGGTGTGCCCACCATCATCAATCCTTACGATTTGTTCGCGCTCGAAGCTGCGCTCGATCTGCGCGACAAGTTTGGTGGTGAGATCACCGTCCTTACAATGGGCCCACCCTCGGCCGAGGACACTCTTCGGAAAGCCCTCACCTTTGGCGCCGATCGCGCGGTGCTGCTGACCGACCGTTGCTTCGCGGGTGCGGACACCCTGGCAACCACCTACGCACTCGCGACCGCCATCCGCAAGATCGGCAAGGATTATGGCCAGCCTGACCTCATATTCACGGGCAAGCAGACGATCGATGGCGACACCGCGCAGGTCGGGCCTGGTATCGCAAGGCGGCTTGCTGTGCAACAGCTAACCTATGTTGCCAAGATCATGACCATCGATCTCACCGCGCGCACAATCGAAGCGGAGCGGCGCTGCGAGGGCGGCACCCAGGTGCTGCGCGCAAGCCTGCCGTCGCTCATCACCATGATGGAGGCCACCAACCAGATTCGCCGTGGCGCAATGGCAGATGCTTTGCGCGCCGCTCGAGCGCCAATTGTAAAATGGAACGCCCAGGAGGCTGGCGTCGAGGATGTTTCAAAATGCGGTCTCAGGGGCTCGCCCACCGTTGTTAAACGCGTCTTCGCGCCCTCGGCGCGCGCAGAGAAGGCAGCCATCGTGGATGCTGCCGAGCAGCCGGCGCAAGCCTTGATCGACACCATTTTCAAGCAGAAGCCCAAGCTTGAAGCTGAGCTTGCCGCTCTCGCCCGAGGCTCATGACCCGGGGAGAGGTTCGGGCGATCGGCAAGGACGAGCAGCGGCCGTCGACGAGCTTACGCCGGGGCAGCGCAGGTGGGTGGACAGAGCGTTAAGCCGAAAGTTGCAGGCTACGAGTGGCGATGATCCTGCGATTCCACTGCGCCGTCGAGCATTTGGACGTGTGGAGTGCAAGCGGACATGGCTTCTCCTTCGTGATCGCTTATGCGAGCCGCGCAGGCCACGGCTTTCGCGGACGTCCCGGCTATGTGGCGTCATGGCGCCCGCTTCATCGAAGTCGTAGTGCAATCAAGATCGCTGGCTCGCCCTTCACAACGTTCGCCGACGCCGAGCAGGCCTGCAACTCGATGCTGAAGCATCTGAGAGCGTGAAGCTCAGAGCCGATGCGCTGCAATGAACGGGAGCGTCAACCACATATGGCGATTGGCCCCCACTATGTCGGTGCGAAGGCGGCTCGCACATTTGCGGCCGAGACGTTCCTTTTCTGGCGTTGCATCTTGCCTCGCCTCTTGGTTTCCACATCGAGCCGCTCGGCCGCGGACTTCAGCCCCACTTAGGGGGCGTCATGTCTCTGGCAGTCGATTGGGTCGTAGAAGAGTGGCCGTATCGTCGTATCAGTCGCCGTCGGGTCGAAGACGCCCATGTCGGGGGACGAACGCGACGGCGTATCCCATCCGCGCAAGCGGTGCAAAGCCCGTGGTCTTCTTCGGGCAACCTCGCGCAGAGTCGTATCCGGCATGCTGATTGCTAGAGATGAGAAGACCCATTTCAACAATTGCGGTCCTCGGAGCGACCACCCCAGGAGTTCATCTCAAATGTATCGAATTTGTGCATTGAAAAGCTTCGCCTGCACCGCTGACTAGCGTCCGGTCTTTGAAGTGCCCTCAATCGCAGGTTATGCCCCAAATGCCTTTTCTCCAGGCGGCCATTTCTCAGTTCTTTCGGCCGACGGATCAGATGGCGGGGGCGGATCACGCGATCGGACTGCAGATCAGTCCTCGGCGGAAACAGGGCAAAGTGTCAGGCAGGAAGTTTTGATAAGCTCAACGCAGGCAATTCGTAAACGCCTCCTCGAAGCTGGCGTGTCGTTTGCGCCAAACGCCAACATCGCAAAACACCTGCTGCCCGGTGACATTGAGGTGATACAGACCGAGGTCGAGCGGCACATGCAGGCCGTACTGGATGCCCTGGTCATCGATACCAATCACGACCACAATACGCAGGGGACCGCGAAGCGAATTGCCAAAATGTACGTGCGCGAGGTGTTTGCCGGCCGCTTTGAGGCCGCGCCCGAGGTCACGGAGTGTCAGAACGACAGCGGTCTGGATGCGGTCTACTCGCTTGGCCCTATCGCAGTACGTTCTGCGTGCGCCCACCACCTTGTCCCCGTCACCGGCCGCATATGGGTCGGTGTTCTGCCTGGTGACAAGCTGATCGGTATCAGCAAGTTTGTGCGCCTCGCCAACTGGATCTTGTCGCGACCCCACCTGCAAGAGGAAGCCACCCTCATGCTGGCGGACGATCTCGAGGGCCGTCTCAAGCCGAAGGGATTGGCCGTCGTCCTCAAGGCACAGCATCAGTGCATGGTCTGGCGCGGTGTTCGCGAAACCGGAACCATCATGACGACCAGCATCATGCGCGGAGCCTTCCGCGACAGCAAGGCAATGCGTACCGAATTTATGGCGCAGATCAAGGACTAGACGTGGCATACTTATCGACGAAGACATACGGCCATGAGGTCGGCCTATCTGCCACGTTCCGCCAGTGGCGCGCAAAGTCGCATTGTCGCCTGCTGCACGGCTACTCGTTGTCGTTTCGTTTCGAGTTCGAAGCCTACACCCTGGACGACAAGAATTGGGTCGTCGATTTTGGCGGCCTCAAAGAGCTGAGGGCGATCCTCGAAGGTACGTTCGACCACAAGACGGTCGTGGCCGCGGACGACCCCGAGCTCGAATGGTTTCGCGAAGCCGCACGGCGCGGCTTAGCAGACGTCGTTGTCCTGCCGGCAGTTGGCTGTGAAAAATTTGCCGAACACGTCTACCGCGTCGGCAGCAACTGGTTGTCGGAAAAGGGACTTGCTCCGCGTTGCCGGCTGGTGTCAGTCGAGGTGAAGGAGCACGGCGCGAACAGCGCCATGTATCGGGAGGCAGGCCGTGCTGCCGATTAACGAAATATTTGAAACCATCCAGGGGGAAGCCTGCAAGGCAGGCACGCCGTCCGTGTTCGTACGGTTGCAGGCATGCCCGGTCAGGTGTCCGTGGTGCGACACCAAGCACACTTGGTTCGTCGATTCAGAGCGGCGGGTGTCGATAGCCGACATGATGATCAAGACCGAGGACACCAACACCTGGGCCATGATGTCGCCGGAGGACGTCCTGCTCGCTGTGCAGGCGTTCAGCGCCCGGCATGTCGTGATTACGGGTGGCGAGCCCGCGCTGTACGACCTGCGGCCACTGACCACGCTGCTTGTCGGTTCCGGATTCTCGGTGCAGTTGGAGACATCGGGCACCCAAGCCATTCAGGCGCATCCCTACACATGGGTGACCGTCAGTCCGAAAGTTGGCATGCCGGGTCGGCGATCCGTTCTGGGTGAGACCTTGCTGCGTGCCAATGAGATCAAACACCCGGTGGGCAAGCCTGCCGACATCCAAAACCTGCTGAGCCTGCCTATCGAGCACGCGCTCAAGCCAGAGATATGGCTACAACCATTGAGCCAAAGCCGGAAAGCGACGGAGCTGTGCATCCGAGAGGCAACTGTACGCAACTGGCGCGTCAGCATCCAAACGCAGAAGTATATCGGCGTGCGGTGAAGCCCGCTAAAGCAAACTGTCACAAAAGTCCACGTTTGCTACCGCGGAAATAGTTGTGAATTCGGACAACTTCACCGAAAACCGGGCTCCTCGGGCAAACCGAGCAGGAGCCGGGCAACGCAAGCCGCTTATTGGCTCCTCGCAGGCGCCTTGAAGAATCCTTCCTTTGCCAGGCGAAGATGTTTGTCCAGCGTCGTGTGCAGCGACGCACGAAGCTCAAGCGGGATCGAGTCGTCTGTATCGATCAGTTCCCGAATCTTCAGAAACATGCGGTCGATTGAGGTGAGCGTTGTCGTCATTCGCCCGGGTATCATCGGTTCTTCCTTAGCAACAGCCGCCGACGTCAAGCGAATAGCCAGATATTCTGGCGGCTCAATAATCTCGGCGGTGGCAAGCCAAGCCAGCTTTCGCCGCAACCGCAAGCCTACAATCTCACGCAGCGTAAGGTTCAAGCCCTTTCGATGGCCGAGTGGAGCTTTTTTCACTTTCAAAACAACGAAATGTGCCTCCTCGCAATCACCGGCATTGAGACAAGAGGCTCCATCGTCATGGCTAACGGTCGAGACCACGTTTGCGGGCACTTCCACACGCCCCGTCAAGCTCCACAAGGCCGGGCTTCAGTTTTGCGACCGATCATCGAGTCTTGACAGACATCAGCCCGTCCGCGGATGCCAGTGCAACGAGACCCCGATCGTGTCTGGTTCCGCGGGGACGGAATGAGGTAGGGTCGAGGGAAATCGCGTCAGGAGCGTCTGATTGTCAGGCCGGCATTCTCCAGCGCCTGGAGAACCTTGCTCGCAATGGCCCGCGCGTCAGCCTGCCCCTCACCGACCAAGTCAGCCGCCAGCGTCCGGGTAATCACATCGTGCGCATCCTCACGTTTGAGCGCCTCGAGCTCGGCATATTCGCCGCAGATCTTGCAGGCGATCACCGGCCGACCGCTCCAGGGATCGTGCGTTGCAACTTCATACCATTTGTCGGCCTCACATTTCGGGCAGCGCATAGGTGAACTCTCCTGATACGGTTCAGCGTGCTCGATCCGCTTGATCTGCCCTTTCGCTCCAAACCACGCATCTCGTCTGCTGCTGCCAACAGCCCATCGCGGCTGAGAAGCCGATCTTCTCGAAATGAGTCGGGAATACGATGCGGGGGCACAGCAATGGCGAATCCGTTCCGTCGGTCTGGCGAAGGACAATCCCCACGGCACCTGCAAATAGCGGTCCGTGAGAGCGTCCGATCGGCTCTGATGTTCATTCATCGTGATCATCCATATTGTCTCGGAGCGGCCAAAAGAGGCGTGATGTCCGCCGGCTCTGCTTACGAAGCTCCGCAGATCCAAGACGCGCGACCACGCTAGGCAAATATCCAAGGGACAAGGAGAATGGATCAATCAAAACGGGCCTTGAGAGAGCGATCTCACCAGCGCGCAATGCGGTCTGATTGCAGGCGATATCGCCATAGCTGACGGCCGCCGATCAGAGCACGGACCACAGATCAGTTGCGGCGCCGGTCGGAGACCGACCGGTGGCGCGCTGAACGAAGTCACCCCGGGGTTCGATCATCTGCAGTGCGCCCGTGGCGCTAGCCGGGACATTTCCGATCTCCTCCGTGAGGCGCTTACTCGCCGCGCTGCGCGATAGTACGCCAATATCGCGGAGCGCCTGGCGACTGAACTCGAACCCAGCGATAGGGAACACGCGACCACGATCGGATCTGCGGGGTCAGATTGTCCAGCACGAGGTCGCCGCTCTTAGTCCGTACCACCAGAACCAGATGATGTTGGCCCGAGGCGGTCACGACCTCGGCGAGCAACAGCGCTCGCGGCGGCCATCCACGCTGTAGAAGCTTGTGGCGCTTGCTGACGGCGTAGTCGTTGCAGTCACCGCGCTCCGGATCAATGAGCCAGGTTTCCACCGCGGGACCGGGTTCACTGGCTTCCGGGATAATGGCGCTGTTCACGGTCCGGTTGGCTTCTTTCAAATCTGCCCACCGCGCCTCGGTCAGGAGGACCGGACCGCCGCGAAACAGGAGGCGGAGGCGGCATTCATCCTGATAACGCAGGCAGAACATGGTGTATGCCATAGGAGCGAGCGCCGGACGGTCAAGCTTGAGGTGCGGAGACGCCGACACCGCGAACGCCGGCATACCCGACGATCTCTGATCGGCCGATCGAGCGGTCGTCATCGTTTGAGAGACCATTGTGGCGGCTGCGACTGCAGCCGGGATTAACGTCCTGCGCATGCTGTAGCTGACGGACGACCGATCGGACCCGAGGTCACGAGCACGAAACGACCGATCAACGGCGGCGGAGCTACGAGGCGCAGTGACCCGAGGAACGCCATCATCCAAAGGGTCTGTCGTCCGCAGCACGTCTGTGACGCCGCGGTCCGCCAGTCATGCGCAGGTCCACTCCGTACCGGCAGCCCGTGCGCCGTCCTCCCGAAACTGCAAGACATGTGCAACCCCCTGTGACTGCGCGGGAAGAGATCGAGGGCGAGCAAAGGCCCGCCCGCCTGATCCGAAAACCGTACAATCTGACGCCACGTGCGATTCAAGCCCCCATGAACGTCGTGCGAGCGTGTTCGGGCTCACGCCGTTCCGCGGACAATTCGCTGCGCAGAAGTCGTCACCAGATCCTGGTCCGCAGGGCGGCCCACCCGCCGACGACTCTTCACTTGTCAGCGCGGAGAGTCCGTTCAGACAACCGGGACCCGCGCGTTTCGTCTCAAGCATTTCCGCCAACGATCTTCGTCAATAACGTCCGCGCTGACCGAAAATGGCGCCGCTTCCCATATTGAAGATATTGTGACCTACGCCCGAGAAGTTCCTACGTATCAGCACGGATGTTGGACGCCGCTTCACCTGGTCTAGCGGTTGCATATCCACTTCCATGAAGCGCAAAGGCCCATCGAGCGGTCCAACACACTGGCGGCAGCGAGCTCAAGCGACGCTCGCCAAGGCGGAGTCATTCGATTGTCCAAAGTCAAAGGCCAAGCTGCTTAAAATCGCCGAGGAATATCAAAAGCTGGAACGGTGGGCCGACGAGCGGGAAAGACTAAGAAGAGCTGCCGATGAGGAGCAATGACTATCTTCAATTCGGGTGGCATTCCGAGAAGATCTCTCTCGGCTCTGGCCCGCAGCATTTGAAGTGACCTCGACCCATGCGCCCGCACCCCTAACACCCCGCGCCCATGCTCCGCACGTCGCCTTCGATCTCCGGAATTTGAAGGATGTCTCACCGACTCGAATTCGATGGATCTTTTAAGTGGATCTAGCAATGCGACGACAACGCGTGCTGTCGCCCAGCGGCATCGAACTAGACGTTCGGATAGGCTCGCATACCCGGAAGTGAGCGCGCGCGTCACCCCCGCCCATCCTGAGACGCGACGGATCATCGCGGCAGCCTTCAGGGTGGCACGTGTTTTGCTGAAGCCTTCTGAGGGGAAAGGCTCTCCAGCGCCTATGCCTCGCCGGCCCGACGCGCCTTTTTACCCGGCAAGGCGCGTCGGGCTTTTTCGTGCTGCTCAGCCGAGAGACGCACAATGAGCTGTATCAACCAGCATGCGACATCCCTGGCCGTGTTGAACATCGACGCACGTCGTATCGGGTTCGTAGAACTTCGGACGTTGTCGGGCAGGCGAGACATAGACCTTCATGCAGGAGTACCGACGACACCTCGCGGCACACATTCAATGATCGTCGCGAAACCTCTCTGCCAATTTCCGCGGCACATCATTTGCAACAATCATCGTGGGCATGGACGTGGGCTCCCTCAGCGGCACGTCGATGCCCCCAACCTCGCCAGGTTGGGCCCGACGCACCTCCAGCCTGCTCCGAGGGCGTCGGGCTTTTTTATGTTGAGACACTGCGATCGTTTTCATCCTTGCTATCGACCGCCGACCTCTTGGGACCAGGGCGCGGCACGTGCCGAGCAGTGCTGCGGCTCAGGATCCATCTTCCAGTAGCGGGGCTGAATGTCCCAAGACGGTAATCGTGGTCGCCGAGCGAAGATGAACGCCGACAAGCCCGAGGCGGGTGAGGCGGTCCATCCCGACGCCGCAAAAGAGGCTCGTGCGCAACTGTCGTCGGAAGATTTCCGCATTCTCCTGGTACTTGGCTAGTCCAAGAGTCGGCACAGGCTTACCGCTGCGGCAAGACTCGCCGCGATGAACGCCTCAGGACTGTCAGCGCAGTAAGCGATAAGCATGGCCCACAAGCTTACCGAAAACGCGATGGCCCACTTCACTTGTATCTGTCTTTGGCGCGGGCGAGGCTCGGCGAGCCGGGTCGTCGGCGCATTAAGCGCAGCACGCACCTGTGGCGGATTGCAGTCGCCCATCGAAAAACCCCGGCAAGCCCGTAGATGCTCATCCAGACAAGCGCGGCGAAAATTGCCGCAAGCGACCAAAGTTGTCGCGTGCCCGACTTCAGGGGGAGATCACAACGCGCCGCTCGCAGCGCGTCCTGCGCGTTGATCAGGCGTCGTCTTGGTTCACGCCAGTGCATCATCAGCACTCATCTATCCCTAGTGAATCGAGGCGAGCGTCGCATCCGCGCGAAATCGGATGTCACCATGCCCAGGCGAAACGGCCCGATGCTCCCAAATTGAAGATCGGAGCGGCCAACGCCCGGCCGACCTCATCGACAGCCGATTGGGACGTTAAGCCAAGCCTAGCTCTGGCCAATCTCCGGACTGGTCGAGGCAGGTATCGGTTCGATCGTGATTGCGACGACCGTCAAGTGCATCTCGGACAATTGCCAAGCCGCGAGTCGTCCGCGTGTTGATCTGCGTGGGTTGACCAAGTGTCATCGAAAGATCCCGCGTTGGTGGGCTGTGCGCAAGCGCTCGCTGCCGCATATTCCGCTCAGCAATTGGCGTGCCGCAGGAAGCGGTGCTGTAGGCGTTCGTTGACGCAAGAAAGCCTAGGGTTTGGCGTCGCCGCGGCAAATGGTGTCGCGCTTAGGGTCCGGTTTCCGACATCTTCGTCACGAACCGGACCTGAATGCTAAGCGGTGCGCAGGCGGTCTTTTCCGTTTGCGTCAACCAAACTCATGTGAGGCAATATCGGAGTTGCTCGAATCCCGCGGTTTGGAGTCCGCAACATCTTGGATTGACGCGCTCGCAGCCCATGATTCGGTTCTTGCTCCACGCGTCCCAGCGGGGATATTCGAATCTGAAGCTGCCCAAGGTCTTTCGGAATGCGTCCCTGAACGCCACTTTCCCACAGACTGGTCATTCGAGAGAGAGTGATGCAGCGACGAATGGCGAGCGCGAGCTTGATTGACCTGACGAACTCAACGGCTGCGGCCACATAGATGACGTATTGGGATTGTTTCAGGCTGACCTATGTGCGGTAGCATTGGGTGAAGTCGATGAAGCACCGGCGAAACCTTCGTGTGCGCCGACTTCAGATGAGTTGAAAAGCCAAGGAGGACGCGTGAGAGCGCAGATCATAGATAGATTGGAGGCCGGCCGCGTACAGCATGGGCAGTTCGCCAGCGCGCCAGGGTCAGGTCCTTGTGGTCTCTTTTTTGTTCAAGGACCTTGCGGCTGTAAACTGCAGATCGCAGCATTGGTCCGTCCGGGATGGGAGCACGTCTCCGTCTCGACGCCGCGGCGTTGTCCGAACTGGGAAGAGATGTGCTTCGTCAAGGACCTGTTTTGGGATGAAGAGGAATGCGTGATGCAGCTGCACCCGCCATACTCGCAATATGTGAACAACAGCAGGTACTGCCTGCACCTCTGGAAGCCCATTCGTGAGAATATTCCAAGGCCACCGGCATCCTTCATAGGCGTCGTCGGCCTCGGACCGTCCGAGGCCGCGTCGCTGGTGGCACAAATGAGAGAACGATCGTGATCGGATGTGTGCGGTTGGCACCTGGCCCAATGCACCCGGACGCTGGACCTCGTCGGTCCACGTCTCCTATTTCAAGATGGAAAGGGCCCGTCGACTGCACGGGTCAGCGACTCATTGCTTGGCCTCAAAATGAGCGCGCCGGCATGAGGCTCAATTCGAGGTCTCGGAACAGGGTGTAATTCCGCCGAATCCATTGATGCAGCTCCGTGGTCGAATCCTTCTCGTGGCGCAAATACCCCGTAAAGGAAAACGTCAGGCGATCGATATAGGTCTTCAAAAATTGCGGCAGTGCGAAGATGCGCAGCACTGGAGCGCGGTCCATTGCTTCGGGCAACTCGCCGCGCAGCACGAACTGATTATGGACGGTGATCAGCGCTGGTGCCCGGATCTGGTGCCGCAACACCTCATAGCTCCTTGAGGAGACGCGATCGGCGCTCCCGACAAATAGGATGATTGGTGCAACCTGGTTGCGTACCGCCTCCCTCATGAACCCAATCTCGATGCACATTTTGAAGAACTCGTCGAATGCGTGGAAACCGAGATCAATCACCTTCGCGACCCCGTCGTCCAGGATGAGCCGGTCCATCAACTGCATTTTGCCCCAAGTGTCTGTCACATCTGCCGTCTCGGTAATTGTGGGCAGGTAATCGACCAGCGACGGCTCCCTCAAACTGATGTCGAAGGAGAGCACCGATCCGTTCTTGAGCAACAAGAACTCGCTCAAGAGCCGCGCGATCAGAGTCTTGCCGACCTGCAGGCCGGGAGAGCAGATGATGTAGACCGGCGTGGGCGGCATCTCCAGCGACATCACACGACTTCGTATATTCCCCAAGGTGCATACCAAAAGGGCTACGTTTCACTGCTGCGGGGCCTTGATGTGGCGCCAGTCACATCGGTCAAATTGATGCGGTCATACTCGGACCAGACGTTGGCCAGCCAGTGCCGGACATAGCCCCGCAGCACAAAGGAGTAGTTCGCGATCTCATCGAGCGGTCCCTTGTTTGCGACGAAGTTCACGAACGAAACGGAAGCGACCTCGACCTGCTCATACGCCATCTCGTTGAGTTTCGGAATCGTCAGTTCGGTGGCGCCCTTGATGCGGCGAAAATACGAGTCGTAAGTCGACTGATCCCATTGGAAGAACTGGGTATCATTTATGAAATTTTTGACGAGGAAGTATTTCGCGCCGTTCATGAAATTGGAAGTTTCGGCGATCTCGTCCAGAGAGGCGATCGAAGGGCCAAGGATATGAAAGACGGCAAAGGTGATCTGACCAGACTTTACTGAATCCAGGAACCCGATGTCCCGCAACGAGTTCAGAGCGACCGATAGCAAACCTGCGCGGACGTCGATCACGGTGACCGATAGCCCGGCGTTCAGGGTGTCGAAGATCCTCATCTGGTCTGCCGTCGTCGTCATATCGACGATCTCAGTGATGTCGGAATGAAAGCGCTTCAGCGTACCTCGCGGTGACTCCGTGTCAAAGGCGCGGGTCTGCACCTTGTTCACGCTGAAATAGTCCAGAAGCGTCCGACATACGGTCGTCTTGCCGACCCCACCCTTGTCCGCGCCCACCACAATCACAACCGGCTTCGCCATCGAATTCCCTTTAAGACACGCGCTATGCCAACCGCGAGGCGCGATCGACAGTCTTTGCTTTAGACGTGAACATGGCAGAAAGAAGAGGTCGTCGAAGTTTTGCAAATTTATGCGAGCGAGGTCTGACGTGGCAGCGCTCTACGTCAGGTTTGCGGCCATCTAACAGCTCGGAGAATCCGGACTGCGGCCGTCGTCGTCGATCTGACGTGACGTCAGGTTTGAACTCGGAACGCCAGGCACGTTCGGCGTCTATCGCGTATGGGCAATAGAGAGCCAACGGTGGGGCGTCACATGCCGCCTGCTCGCTTGCAGGCGAGGGGACCACGCAGAGATATCTTGGGCAAAACGAGAGCGGTCGCGAAAGCTAGACAAACTGGATCGGCGGCAGGACCAGCTTGGCCGAAAGAGGGCATCGTGCCTCGGTCGAATCAAGAGAGCGAGCTTTCGACTGAAGTGTTACCTTGATGGACGTGTCGACGGCTTTACAGTTGAGCGACATTGCGTAGCCAAGTGTGCAGCATGAGCGTCGACATAAGCCACCGCGGGGTTGTGAAATGAGCGCACATCATGCTAGGGCCGTCGCAAGGCTGGCGCCGCCGCAGGACGGTTCGCTGTTTTGTCGGTCATAACTTGGCCGTCAATTCGCGAGATGACGTTTGCGGGCGGGCCAACAGCTGAAAGAAGGAAGAGGGGTGAGTCAGGCTGAAATGGATGTCGTCGAACACATGCTCGCCTCGCTAACTACATGCGCGCTTCAGACCCGGGTTGCCCCCAGTAACGAACAGGTTGCGCATCATTTCGAGCTCGCCTGCAAGAGAGTTGGACTCCTTGTTACGCCGGCGTCTGCCATTCGAATCTTCAAGCGCCTCGCGCACGAGGTTCAGAAGGCAGAGTCGATTCTGGAATTCGTCGGTCCTAATACCGGTGAGTTGCAATGAACAACCAATAGAGTTGATGTGAGTTTGCGAGCGGAGTCACTGTCCGTGCACGCAAAAGCCCTCGGCGTACGTCGGATGTAAACGGCGCCGAGGGTGTTGCTCGCGGGTCGCGCATTTGGATTATGGCGCATTCCCGTTTGGCGCGAGGTAACGTTCCAGGATGACGCGATGCTGGTCCGCGGCACAATCCCCGTCGTCACACTTTCTGTATCTGGTGCAACGCAACCGGGCCTGTTGGCAGCAACCATTGCGACGTTTGGTCCGCCGCGTGACACACGATCGCGGCTTGATAAGCCCAATCGAGGAGTAGTGCCGCTTCAGATTGCCAGCGCGTCACGCCAAATTGTCGGAAACCGCGCAGGTCGGCGACAGCTCGTTCCTCGTGCGATGAGCACCGGTCTATCATACAGATCTTGAAGGTAGCGGCCATTCAGCCGCGTGTGTCGTCCAGCATCCAGTCAAGGCGAGCTGGCCGACGATCCGCAAGTCGACCAGCCAACGGCTGAGTATGCAGTGCCATCGAGGGGGAGCGCGATCGCTGATCGCAACGCAGAGCATTGGTGCCGGACCGGGATGTTCGATGGTTGTTGGCTGGAACTGAAACGGCGCCCGCTCTGGCGGTCGGCCGCGCTCAGCAGCTCTCGACCATAGGCTTCGCCGCGCATGGGATTACAGGGGCGCCCCTTGTGCGCCTGCCTTGTGCCGCAGACAGGCTACGTATCTTGTTGTTGGCGGCAGCTTTGCTGACCTGCAAATGTCGCTTCTGTAGCAAAGCGCAGTGTCGCATTCGGACGAATGTCCGAGTTGCTTCGATCCTCCGACCCGCCGAACGACCGACGAGTGGCGCAACACACGGCTTTCAGACGTGAATGCATGACTGCCGGGAATTGGTACGACACTTGCTGTCCTAAGGGTCAGCTCGGAAGTTCCGGAGTCCCGCATGCACCGTTTCGTCTCGATGAAGCAAAGTTGCAACTGCGCGCGGGTCCGCGTGCGACGAGCTGAAACGCTTGGTCATTGGCGCTTGAGATGGCATGCGGTTCTTGTGCGAGGTTCTCGTCTTCGGCAACGGCCATCTCGTGCGGCTCGCCGAGGGCGTCTTCACCAGCATCGAACAAAGAGAGCGGAAGCGCTTTGCTCTACCGTGGATCCGGGTTGCGGAAACGCAAATAGGCATCCCGAGGCTCCGCCACCGCTATGGCGCCTGCGATTGCACAACCGCACTCTTTTAGAAGTCGGTCATCCTCAACTCAGCGAGGAGCTCGCCGGCAGTCCGATAGCGGCCACTCTCACTGTTCATGATAGCCGGCCCTGCGCGCTGCGACGAGCCGAATCGCAGCTGTCCACACGACAGTTAAGACGTGGCGGGCTTAATCCGTCGACACGCGTCCGCGGCCTTCTCGACTCGTCGCTGCTTCGAGGCGCCTATCCCTTCCGAGCGCGTTTCGGGAGAGCTTACCCAGCTCTGGAACTGCGTGCCGCAGCGCTCGAGCGCTCGCATTGCAAGGACGCCAAGCCCAACGGTGAGGGCGAGTGAACGACGCCCGCCCTCACCAAGCTCTGCGCGCAATGACGCAGTACGACTTTTGGGCCGTGGGGCCTCGTGAGGCGCTACATGGATCTTTTCAATTTCATCGAATGCGCCAAGGCAACTCACTCAATCAAGGTCTTGTTCGACCTTCTCGTAAGCTGTGCGAGCGAGAAAGGCTTCAGTGAAGTCGCTTATGGAGCCCTCACTTTCGCGGAGGCATGTGGTCTGCCTGAATATCTGCCCTCCGGGGTAACGGTAACCTTCCCGTCCGATTGGTGCGGCCGGTACGTTGAACGCAAGTACCGTGTCATCGATCCGGTGGTACGACGGGCGCCAACGCTTTCGCGGCCGTTCCTGTGGGATCAACTTGCCAAAAAATGTCAATTGCAACCCAGCGAGCAGCGCGTACTCGCAGAAGCCAAAGAGGCGGGTCTGAAGCACGGTATGAGCGTGCCGTTGTACGGACCATTGGGCCAAGTGGCTCTGGCATCCTTTGCATCCCCGTTCGACGATGCTGATCCGCAGTGCCAGATGAGTCATCTCAACGTACTGGCCTGGCACTTCCACATTGCCCTTGCGGAGATCTCGCGGCCCTCCGCTAGTGGCTCAAATTGCGAAGTTGCCCTGTCTGAGCGGGAAAAAGATTGCTTGCGATGGGTGGGAGAGGGCAAGTCCTCCTGGGAAATAGGCAAGATACTCGAGGTGAGCGAGAATACAGTCAACTTCCATCTCAAGAACGCGATACGAAAGCTCGGGACTTCGAACCGGACCCACGGAATTGCAAAGGCCATTCGCCAAAACCTCATTTGAATGGCCGGCCCCCCCTGCACCGACCGGATCATTCGGTAAGGGACGACCGGCCTGGCCGGGATGTGCAACCCACAAACGTGGACTTCGCCTCGAGTCGCACGTCGCCGTGGCGAACTGTGCCCGTGAGCGGGCAATTTCGCAGCTTCCTTACCGCCAAGGAAGGGTTAAGCGGACGCCGAGTGTTTCAGCAAGCAGGGGCTTAGGTTCGCACGGGCAGTGACGGATCAGTCCTGATCGTGCCTGCGCAGACAAGGCTGGGCGGCGGTCCAAACCGCTGTCATTTCTGGGGTGGCGGCAAGGTCATTCCCGCGTTGGTCCAGCTACCAAATATCGGTCCTGACAGATCCTTCGGCACACCGATCAGCACGCCAATGGGACCTGCGTGGCCGTGGCGATAAGCCACGACCACAGACCGATCATCGCTAGAGGTAAACTGGAATGTCCCGGTAAAATGTCGACTTCGCAACACCGCAATGTTTGTGCTCCGACACAATGGGCAGCTGGTTGGCGGAGGACCGGCGGCCTCGCGGCCAGAAATCGGTGCAGTCGATTCGATCAACTCAGATCGCTTGGAGAAGTTGTCGAGTTCCCCTCGTTCGGGAGCGCTGATCGTACCGGCGTCGGCCTTCAAGTTGAGGTCATACATCCGATCGATCTCCGCGTCGCGCTGCTGACGCATCTGCATCGCCGCACAATGCGCAGCTTGTGCTTGCTGTTGCTGCTCGGTGAGTTGGGCCAGCCGCAAGTTGTCGCCGTTATCCGCGGCTCGCTGAATCTCATCTGCCAGAAAGCCTTGACTGGCATGATAACGTCGATCCGCATCCTGGCGTCGCATCATCTCGTCCAGCAGCTCGGGGGCGAGATCGTTCATCTGCCGGACTTTGCTCTCGCTAACATATGTCTCGCTGCCTTGTGCGTCGACATAGATGAGGCTCGAATAGACCGGTGCCGCTTCAATCGTCCACACGGGAGGATACGGTCCGTCAACGAACCCGAATACTGTGTCGTTTAAGGTCCCGCCGCCCACGTAGTAGTGAGCCGGTGTCTCCCGATACTCGAGTTCGTGTTGCGGTGCTATGCCGTTCGAGCCACGATGGTCGATGACGTCTTCGATGAACAGCACGCCAGGCGTACCCGGATGCGCGTCAATATATCTCTTGGCTTGTTCGTAACGAAGAGTGCGACGCTGCGACGTTTGTGGCGCGGGTCCATATACGTCCGCCAGAAACGTGACGGTCGCGTCAATGGACCCAAACTCCGCAGTATCAGTCGGAACTGGGGTTGGAGCCTCTGGCGTTTCAAATGGCTTCCTTGCAGACATTGCTTGGGGCGATCGATCATCAGCCTCACCTGGCGCGGCATGTTCCTCCACCGCGGCAAGCAGGTGGGAATCTTGAGCACTGGCTTGAGCTTGAGCGAGAACAAGCATGCTACAAGCTACAAATATCTTACGCATTGGAGAGCCTCCGTTTTGGTGTGGTGCAGCCCAGGTCAACAAGCGCGGAGAACCGCACCAGTTGACCAGCTGGCTCGACTAGTGAGAGTGCCGAGGAAGTCCCGTTAGGGGGTGGGAAAATCACGAGCGTGCGCTCGTCCCCTTGACATGTGCATCAGGGTATCGGGCGGCTGAATGAACCCATCGAACCGTGATGAGTTGCGATCAATTCACTCGGCCTGTTCGGCGATATTGTCTTGCCAACGGTAGACACTGAAGCCGGGAGCCGAATTGTCGCCCTTGGCGTCGAACCGGACGGCACCGATCACCGTGTCAATTGGCTGCGAACGAAGCGCAGCTGCCACTTTCGATGAATCAAAAGTGCCGGCGCGCTTTGCGGCCTTCGCCCATGCCTGCACAGCCGCATAGGCGTAAAGCGAATAACCTTCCGAAGACCGGTTGGAGGCCTTGAGATGTGCCACGGCGCTCGCCGCCTCAGCATTCTTGGTGGGATCCGGCATAAAGGTGAACAGTGTTCCGTTTCCGGCTTTGCCCGCGATCATCGAAAAATCGTGGGTCATCAGAGGATCATTGGCCATCACGGTCATACCTGCACCTGCTTCTGAGGCCTGACGCACGATCAGCCCGATCTCATTGTAGTAGCCGCCGATGTAAGCAAGTTTGATTCCGTCCGCTTTCATCCTCGAAACCAGGGCCATGTAATCCTTCTCCCCGGCCACGTAACTTTGTCGCTTCACATCCGATATCCCAACCTCCCGAAGATGAGCCGCAACGACATCGGCGATGCCTTTACCAGCGGTGCTCCTGTCGTCAAGGATGGCAATCTTGGTGTTGGGGAAATGCCGTCGGATATATTCGGCCGCCACGACACCCTGCTGGTCGTCGCGCCCACAGATTTGAAACACGGATTTGATGCCACGCTCTGTGAGCGCGGGATTGGTGGATCCTGGTGATATCTGAATAAGTTGCGCCTCGTCGTAAACGTTGGAAGCCGGTATCGACGAGGAAGAACAAAAGTGGCCAACAACCAACTTGACCTGATCTGATGCAAGCCGATTGGCGACTACGACCGCCTGCTTGGGATCGCACGCGTCGTCGGCGACGCTAGTTCCTGGAAGGAGGCCTGACGCATTCAGATCATCGACGGCGGCAGCAGCACCGTCCCGCATCTGCGCTCCAAGCGCGGCATTGCTTCCAGTCATCGGTCCTGCCACAGCAATATTGACGTCGGCCGCAGATGCAACGGACATCAAAGCAAGGAGTGGAATAGCTGCGAGAGAAATGGCGCCATGGATTGACATTATGAGAGTCCATGCGGGCTTGAGTTTGTGGCTGGTTTTGCCTTGAAAAATTTTTGCTGAGGCGTCGAATAATGACAGCCGTCGGACCGGCGGCCCTTGCTGTGAGCCGTTCTCCGCCCGGTGCTCGCGCGCGTGCCGTGGTAAGCGAAAGATGGGCCGAAGGATGCCCCAAAGATCCCTTCTTCCGGCAGGCACTCGGACAGGGTCAGACGAAAGCTGGCTCGAACCGCACTCGCGGTCGGCGCAAACGCGCTGATCAGACTCTGGTAGCGCCATAACGATCCTTCATTGCTTGTCGAACGCCGAGAACGCAGCTTGGAAAACCAGGCGTACGGGGCCAGGGCAACCCTCGCCCGTGAGAGCGTTCCGCGCGTGAATCCGGTATCAGCCAGATTCCATCGTACAATCTGACGTTACGTCCGATTCAAGCCTGTTCGAGAGACGCATCTCTCGAGGTCGCGAGCGGTTCTCGTGGAAGGAGCGACAGCAACTAGGTTGATGGGGAGGCACGGAAGGAAGAGGCCGAGCCGGAAACGCAGCAGTCGCGACGTGCGGCCGCCAATCATTTAAATGAAGGACGCATCTGAATCGGCGGCTGCGTCAGTACCTGTCCTGCAATGCGGCCATTGCGAGATCAAGGTACTGCATCAGGCTGTGGTTCCAGCCGGCCAGGTTGCGCGGCGTGCTCAGTCGCGCAAGAACTTTCAGCATGGTTGAGGCCGCCGGGTCGGTTCCCGCAATTTCTGTGATGAGCGCGCGCGCCTTCAGCGCCACGGAAGCGGCCCGCTCGCTGCAAGGGTGCTCGCCACGATCGACACAATCGCGCAACTCATCCCGGATCTTTCGCCAGCGCTCTTCTCGATCAGCGCCGAGCGCGCACGTGCATCGCGGAGTCTGGGGGCGCGCTTCAGCGCGCGAAGCTGCATTCAGAGCAGCAGGCAGCTCATGCATGCTGACTTGCGTGTCAGAGTCCGTCGTCATGTTACGCAAACGATCCCGCAACTGGGTCGTGCGCGTGACCTGAAGTTCAATTTGCTCCAAATGC
This sequence comes from Bradyrhizobium sp. 23AC, assembly GCF_054863025.1. Classification (NCBI taxonomy): domain Bacteria; kingdom Pseudomonadati; phylum Pseudomonadota; class Alphaproteobacteria; order Hyphomicrobiales; family Nitrobacteraceae; genus Bradyrhizobium; species Bradyrhizobium sp. 23AC. Next base: position 118,692 of record NZ_JAVAYN010000011.1, on the reverse strand, counting down.
TTGCGCAGGAGGTCAGTAAGTGACGTCTTTCCTCCCATTGCCGTGCGAATATCATTCAGCGAGAAGCCGAGCTCGCGCAGCGCTCGAATTTGCGACACTCGTTGAATGCTTTCGCGTTCGTACATTCGATGACCGCCGTCCGTGCGTTCGGACGCGCTGAGCAGACCCGTGTGCTCGTAGTGATGCAGCGTGCGTACCGTTACCCCGGTAGCCTCCGCAAGTTCTCCAATGCGCCAGCGACGCCTTCGTGGTGTAGCTTTGATCATGATGTTCAATTGGCAAGCCTACAACCTGACGTCACGTGAGAATCAAGCTACTTGAATTAGCTGGTTGGGCAGTCGTCCATTCTGGCGCAAGCAGGCTGGCTCTGCTCCGATCGCCGCTCAACCGAGTGGGCAGATGGTAGGGCGTCGAGCAGGAGCATAAGGGACGCCAAGCCGGATTGGCTTGCTGCTGTACGCTCCAAAACAAGTTTGGCGATTGTGATCCGGTTTTCAGGCGTTCGCATAGATGCCGGCAATGACGCGATGGCTTTATCAAAGATCGCGCCGAGGACCGTGAGATCTTCCGGATCGTAGACACCACTATACTGCAGCAATGTTCGGCTCCCTGTTTGTGATCGTTAGCTGGCCGAGGCGCTTGACCGCGCCGTTGGGCGAAAAGACGACAGAGCGGCGCCGTTCAGCGAGGAAGGCGCGATACGCACTCAAGTGACGCGGTTGTGCAACAGCGACGGACTTGCCTTGCCTGAAATCCAGGCAGCCGATGCCAGACGAATCTGAGCAATCGAATGCTCTGCGGAATCCCCAGCTGACTGGTGCGCGAAACTGACGGCGAACTGTTCGGGTCAGCGCATCGCGGCGCCTGAACGATCACCGCGAGGGCCGGCGGTGCGCGGTGATGGCAAGCGAGAAGACCGATGAGGGCGGGTGGTTTGCGGCCCGTCATTGAGGGAGAGCAGGCGCTCATTTGCGCGAGGGGTGAACGACTTTCGAACTATCATTCCCGTGCCATGCGGATACCGGAGCGGGATCACCGGCTGATATCTGCGCGGTGGTGAGTTCAGGGGGACACCGGCTGGCGCAGGCGCGAGGCGGCTTTCGCATGATCTGGAACGAGATCAACTTGGACGTCCGTGTAGCCCTTGACGTGTTCGACATGTGAATCGGCCGCAAATTGCGTTTCGCCAGTCGCACCAACTGATTCGCAATTTCGTCGTCGATCGACATCGATCAGCACTGTCAGAGACCAATGACATGTTGGCTCCATTCCTAGAGACTATCGCAAGCGACACATTCCATGTCGACGAGAACGACGGGACTGCGCGGCTATCACCAAAGTGGGGCGTCGTCAAATTGTCGCGGCGACTGGGTGATGTTGACGCAACACACTTGGCGCCATCAGCAGCCCGAGTGTGTTGCGTCTGCGCAGCCCTTCGCTCTCGGCTCGGCGTCATGCGCCGGCTCGGATGGCGGGGCGAAACACTTGAACGCGAAGATGCAACAAGAGAACGTTTGGCTCCTTCTGCCGCCGTTCACTAGCAGGTCGCTTTCAGTTCACATCTGAACTTTGCAATAGTGTTCCATTCACTTGGAAGGCGAATGCTCTACCAAGGCCTTTCGAGTTGCTGCAGTCGCGCGCGCCGAAGGCATGCGCGAAGCCTGCTCCAACAATATTGTCCGCATCCAGATGCTCGCCGGATCGGTATTGTGAAGGGCCGGCCATTGAACGGCCTCTGTGAAAGACGGAATTGGCAGCGGAAGATCGACGATCCGCAGGGGCGTCGTCTTTCCGTAATGCCTGGCCAGCAACGAGGGCATCGTGCCTATACGAGCAGTGCCCAGGAGCATGGGTGGAATCATGCTGAAGCTCTGCACGACAACCTCGATGCGTCGCTTGAGACCGTGCTCAATCAAGAACCATTCCTCGATCGAAGGCCTTCGGGTACGCCCGAATTTAGCCGCTACGTGTCCCATCGACATGTATTTCTCGAACGTCAGCTTGCGTGAGAACTGCTTGTTGCTCCGGCACCCCACGCATACGAGTTTTTCCTCGAACAGCGTCGCTCTTGGATGGGAGCGCGACATGTACATTTCCGGCAAGACAAGGAAGTCGATCTCACCGCGCTGGAGAAGCTCATCGGGGTCGTCGGCGAGGGGCAGAAAGTCGAACGCAACGCCAGGTGCCTCCCGTGCGACTCTCTCCACGATGGACTGAAAAAACACGACCATGACGAAGTCGGAAACGCCGATCCTGAACCTGCGGTCCGATAGAGCTGGATTAAACGCATCCCGCGAAATAATCGACAGCTGGATGTGCAGCAGGGCTTCGCGAATTGGGCCGGCGAGTCCTTCGGCGCGTGGTGTCGGGACGAGTTCTCGGCCTCTCATCGCGAATAGATCGTCGCGAAAGTAGGAACGCAACCGGCCAACCGCCGCGCTCATGGCCGGCTGGCTCAAGTTGATTCTCCGCGCTGCCGCCGTGAGATTGCGCTCCGTCATCAGAGCGTCGAGCGCGACGAGAAGGTTCAGATCAAGCCCTTTGAAACGCATGGTGGGAAGTATCCAGCCCGTGGATGTCTACCATAGAAACAATCGATTTTACCAATTTGATGCAGTGCGAGATACCAAAAACGTCGGATCGGAGTGAGGCGTACCACAATGATTATTAATCGTTGGACCAGCCCCGAGAGGGATTATCTAGCATCCTCTAAGTATCCACCGCGGCTCATCTCGAACGCGACCCCGCCGTTCCTCGGTCCGCTTACGGATGTCAAGCACGCTGGCGGCGCGTCCAAATGGATCGCGGCTCCAAGGCGATCTGCCCAAAGCGCGGCTGAAATATCCGCCCGATCTCATGCGAATGGCGCCGCGCCTCAATGTCATCTGCATCGTGAACGCGGCTCCTCCGACCGGTGGGCACTGGCCAACGCGCGCCGAGGTGTCCAGTTGGCGCATGAATGCGCCTGCGAGAATGAGTGACGCGCGTGCACAAAGTACCAGATCAAATATCGAACGTCGCAACGGGGACCACCATGAACATTGCCATATCCAACGATACAGGAGTGTTCTCCACGCACTCCAAAGTCCGGTGGAGGGTGTGCTGGGAAAACGAGTTGCAACTTGCTGAACACATCGAACTGTCCGAGTTCTTTCGTAAGACGTACGGGCCGACCGGTGAATTCAATGCAAAGCCGTTCGAAGGCGGACGAAGCTGGGCCGGCGCGAGGCCCGAGATTCGTGTCATCGGCTACGATGCGCACGGCATCGCAGCTCATATCGGCGCACTGCGCCGCTTCATCAAAGTCGGGGACGTCGACCTGCTCGTGGCTGAGCTAGGATTGTACGGTGTTCGTCCGGATCTGGAGGGGCTGGGGATCACGCACTCAATGCGGGTGATGTATCCGGTGCTGCAGCAGCTCGCGGTCCCGTTTGGCTTTGGTGCAGTACGGCAGGCGTTACAGAAGCATGTGACCAAGCTGGTCGGCCGTCAGGGTCTCGCGACGGTTTTGCCGGGAGTGAGCGTGCGTTCAACGCGGCCGGATATTCATCTCGACTTGCCGCCGACCCGTACCGACGACGACTTGGTAGTTCTGGTCTTCCCAATCGGACGTCCGATAAGCGAATGGCCGGTCGGGACCATGATCGATCGGAACGGGCCAGAGCTGTGACCTGCCCCGGCCGCTTGTCGGAAGCGCGAAGCGAGCACGTTAGCGCCACCGGAGATCGTAACGTTTACCTGACCTTTGACGACGGTCCGGATCCACGTTGGACGGCGTCTATCCTTGATGTTCTTGCCGAGCACGAGGCTCCGGCGACTTTCTTCGTCATCGGGACGTGCGCGGCAGCTCACCCGAAACTGATCCAACGAATAATCGCAGAAGGGCATGAAGTCGGAAACCACACGATGACACATCCCGATCTCTCCCGATGCGAACCAGCTGAGGTGCAACATGAGATTCAGTCGGCGAGCGACGTCATCAGGACGGTTTGTCCCGAGGCGTCACTGCGGCACATACGTGCTCCGTATGGCATCTGGACTGACCAGGTATTCACGATGTCAACCAGAGCTGGACTGGTTCCCTTGCACTGGTCAGTAGACCCGAGAGACTGGTCTCGTCCAGGCGTTCCGGCGATTGTTGACGCAGTGCTGGCGTCGGTCCGGCCCGGTGCTGTTGTGCTCTTGCACGACGGATGTCCTCCCGTCGAGCGCGAACAAGCCATCGATTGCGGTCGCGATCAGACCCTCGAGGCGCTTTCCCGGCTTATTCCGGCATTGGGCGAGCAAGGATTCGCCATCTGCTCACTTCCTCAGTCTCATTGAAAAAGAGCCGCCCCCCATGAATCTGCTTGCCACAACAAGCGTTGTCGCTGTGTCGTCCTATGCCCTGCTGTCCGCCATCTACAGGAGCACGCAGACGCTCAACGCGCTCCGAACACAGATCCCGTCCCCGACTGACGACGTTTCCGAGACTGGCCCGCTGCCGAGCGTCGATGTGATCGTGCCCTGCTTTAACGAGGACCCGCGCACGCTGTCGGCGTGCCTGGAGTCGATCGCAAGCCAAGACTACGAAGGGCAAGTGCGGGTGTACGTGGTAGATGACGGCTCGGAAAATCGTAGGTACCTGTGGCCTGTACAGGACGCCTACACAGATGATCCGCGGTTCAACTTTATGTGGCTGGGAAAGAATGTTGGCAAGCGCAAGGCGCAAATTGCAGCGCTGCGCCGCTCGTCCGGCGATTTGGTTCTCAACGTCGATTCAGATTCGACAATCGCCGTCGACGTGGTGACCAAGCTTGTACGGAAGATGCAAAATCCAGCGGTTGGCGCTGTTATGGGGCAGCTCACAGCCAGCAATCGAAGCGGCACTTGGCTGACCAGGCTGATAGATATGGAGTACTGGCTAGCCTGTAATGAAGAGCGTTTGGCGGAAGCTCGCTTCGGAGCCGTCTTGTGTTGCTGTGGCCCGTGCGCCATGTATCGCCGATCGGCGCTCGATTTGGTCCTCCACGAGTACGAGACGCAGTATTTTCGAGGAAAGCCAAGCGACTTTGGCGAGGATCGCCATCTCACGATCCTGATGCTCGCGGCCGGATTTCGAACTGAGTACGTTCCTGATGCGATCGCAGCAACCGTCGTTCCGGATAGGCTGGTGCCATATCTGCGTCAACAGTTGCGGTGGGCACGGAGTACCTTCCGGGATACAGCGCTTGCGCTACCCCTGCTGCCACGCCTCGACTTCTACATCACGCTGGACATTGTCGGGCAGAACCTCCTTCCGCTTCTGCTCGGCGTTTCAATACTGACCGCGCTTGCGCAAATCGCACTGACGAGCGAGTTGCCGTGGCCGACGGTACTGATCATCGCGTCAATGACCATGGTTCGCTGCAGCTTGGCAGCATTTCGTGCCCGACAGCTTCGCTTTCTCGCTTTCGCTCTACACAAACCGATCAGCATGTTCCTGTTACTTCCTGTGAAGGTATATGCGTTGTGCACATTGGGCAACAGTGACTGGTTGTCGCGCAAGTCCGCCAATATGCCAGATTCAGGTGAAGGTCAGGCCAGCACGCCGAGGCAGAGCGCCAGGTTAGATGCCACAGGCCATTCGGGTATTGCACCGTCGATGGGCGAAACGGCCACACGTACACATGCGTTTGACGTTGACGGTACCTGACGGGCCTGGAGGCGACGCGTAACTGTGCGCGTCAAAGAGGTGAGAAGCTCGTGAGCCTAGACAAGAACTATCAGTTGCTAGAGCGAGAATTGGTCGCCGATGATCCGTGGCGTCTGGACGCGAATCCGTTCGAGCGGGAGCGATACACGCAAATGCTTCGGATGTCGCTCTCCCGCCAAAGCATCACAAGTGCGTTGGAGGTCGGTTGCGCTGCCGGCGCATTCACCGAGATGCTCGCGCCTCACTGCAAGCGGCTCACGGTCGTCGACGTCGTGCCGCAGGCCATTAGCCGCGCACGTCACCGGACGGAGAGATGGTCACACATCGGCTGGAAAGTCGCTGACCTCCAACACTTTTCACCACCAGAGCGGTTCGACCTTATTGTTGTAGCAGAAGTCCTCTATTACCTCAGCGACACGCTGGAGATGCGCACGGCGGTCGACAACTTGGTCGGAATGCTCGCGCCAGGCGGGCTTGTGGTGTTCGGATCGGCGCGCGACCACATCTGCCGACGCTGGGGACACGCAGCCGGTGCAGAGACCGTCATCGCCATGTTGAATGAAGCGTTGGTCGAGATCGAGCGTGTCCACTGCCAAGGTGGGTCGGATAACGAAGATTGCTTGATCGCCAGCTTTCGGAGGCCGTCTGCATAAGCAACCCGCTTCGGAGGCTGACAAATGACTATGTCAGAGTTGCCGTATCGCAGACGGATCGCATTGCGGTTGTTGAAGGCGAGATCAGCGAGCTGGTCCGGCCGACAAATTGTAGCAGAAGGAATGGAAAAAATGCTTGGCGGCGTCGAAGCAGCGCCAATCTCAAGGCGAACAATCGCGATGGAGCCGGCGCCGGTCACGCCGGCTGACAGGGGGGGCGGGCGCGTATCGAACGTGGCTATCGATTTCACGGCCGTGAAAAAGTCCTATGGCGAGAAGGTGGTCGTCGACCAGCTGTCGTTCACGGTGGCATCGGGAGAGTGCTTCGGCTTGTTGGGACCGAACGGCGCGGGCAAGAGCACGATCGCGCGTTTGATGCTCGGGATGTCCACGCCCGAGGCTGGCAAGATAACGGTGCTCGGCGAGAAAGTGCCGGCACGCGCTCGATTGGCGCGCAAGCGCATCGGCGTCGTTCCGCAAGCTGACAATCTTGATCTCGAGTTCACCGTACGCGAAAACCTGCTGGTGTTCGGGCGCTATTTCGGGATGACAGCAAAGGATGTCGAGAAGATCACTCCGTCCCTTCTCGAGTTCGCCCGCCTTGAGAGCAAGGCAGACGCGCGGGTGACCGAACTGTCCGGTGGCATGAAGCGGCGTCTGACGCTGGCGCGGGCGCTCATCAACGATCCGGAGATCCTTATCTTGGATGAGCCGACCACCGGGCTCGATCCGCATGCGCGGCATTTGATTTGGGAGCGGCTGCGCGCGCTGCTGTCGCGCGGCAAGACGATTCTTCTGACGACGCACTTCATGGAGGAGGCGGAGCGATTGTGCGATCGCCTATGCGTCCTCGAGGCAGGACGCAAGATCGCCGAAGGGCCGCCACACACATTGATCGACGAACAGATCGGTTGCCCAGTCATTGAGGTCTACGGTGGCGATCCGAACGAGCTCTGCGGCCTCATCAAGCCGCTCGCTCAACGCACCGAAATCAGCGGCGAGACGCTCTTTTGCTATGCGCCAAATCCAGAGCAGGTGCTCGCGCGGCTGCGTGGGCGGACCGGTCTTCGTCTGCTTCAGCGGCCACCGAACCTCGAGGACGTCTTCTTACGGTTGACCGGTCGGGAGATGAGGGACTGAATGATGTGGGAGCAGTACGCGGCGGCTCTGCCCGCCAATGCGTGGAACTGGAGCGCCGTATGGCGCCGGAATTATATGGCTTGGCGCAAAGCGGCGCTGGCATCGCTTCTGGGAAACCTCGCTGAGCCCATGGGCGCCTTGTTCGGTCTCGGCTTCGGCCTGGGACTGATGATCGGCCAAGTCGATGGCATTTCTTACGTCGCCTTTCTGGCGGCTGGGATGGTCGCGACAAGCGCGATGATTTCGGCGACCTTTGAAACCGTCTATGGGGCCTTCGCTCGGATGAACGCCCAGCGCACCTGGGACGCCATCCTTTGCACGGAGCTCACGCTTGGCGACGTCGTTCTCGGTGAATTGGCGTGGGCAGCGACAAAGGCTGTTCTGGCAGGAACGGGAATTACGATTGTCGCCGCCGCGCTGGGCTATGCGGCGTGGCCGTCCATCCCTTATGCGCTGCCAGCTATCGCGCTCACCGGTGTTGCCTTCGCCAGCCTCGCCATGGTTGTGATAGCGCTCGCGCCCAGTTACGACTACTTCGTGTTCTATCAGACCCTCTTTCTCACACCCATGATGTACTTGTGCGGCGCGATCTTTCCCGTTGCTCAACTGCCCATCGCGCTGCAGCGCGTAGCAGAGGCGTTGCCCTTAGCACATTCGATTGATCTCATTCGGCCGGCAATGCTGGACCGGGACGCCAGCAGCGTCGGCCTGCATGTGGGCGTACTTTGCATATACACTGTGGTCGCGTTCGTCGTATCGGCTTTGCTGCTTCGCCGCCGGCTGATGCGTTGAACAAACCATGCCCCACATAGTGTGAATCAGTTCTGCGGAAATTTGCGGGTGTGGAAGCCGGCGGCAAGAATGCTCGTATCTCACCGATATATCTGGCCTTGTGGAACGATAGTATCACGTGCGGGCTGATCTAGCCTCATTGGTTAGGGGCCGAACCGTCTCGACCGAGTCAATCAGGAGCTGTCACAATGTTGAAATCGGAACGATCGCCTGAGCCATTCGTCATCCTCGCGATGCCGAGGAGCGGCACCCACTATCTGGAAGAATTGCTCAATGAACATCCGAACGTGGTGAGCAACGGGGAATTGCTCAATGAGTATGATCCAAATTGGCCCGACAAGGCGCGGCTCCTACGTAGCGATCGTGAGCTTCTGGAGTGCGCCTACTTGCGCTATCCAACGCCGAGCGACAAAATCGACGTGACTCATGTTGGCTGCAAGATCAACGAACCGCAGTTTCATGACCGTCCGGGGATGATGGCAGAGCTGGCCGGTTGGCCGCGCCTTAAGGTCATCGTGTGTCGTAGAAATCCGCTGGAATCGCTCCGCTCACTCGTGCAGGCGAGGCAAACCGGTGAATGGCTGAAATACAGCTCTGATAGCGACGACTCGCAACCGCCACTCGTCAGCCTAAGCGTCAGCACCTGCGAAACCTACTTCAAGACCACCGCTGAGTTCCACGATAGGATCAGGCAGTCCTTCGCGTCGACCAACATCCTCGAGCTGGAGTATGAGACGCTTCTTCGCGAGCCGCACCTGTGCTTGGAGTTGGTTTGGGAATTCCTCGGGGTTCGTATGCGGAATGTTTCCGGTCGCGTCAAACTTCAGCGCCAGGAAGTGCGACCGCTCGACCAAACCGTAGAGGATTTTGATGAGTTGCGTCGCCAATTCAAAGAGGGACCTTACGCCAGGTACTTTGAGGCTGCTGACGCCTGAGGATGGCCTTCTATTCCGTGGCGCCCGCGTTCGAATGCCCCTTGGTGGATTGGGGCAAGAGCAGCGGTATGAACCGCTGGGGTTGCTAGCGAGCGGGCGTCTCGAATTGGCATGCACCATTGGATGGACGGATGGGTGCCCCTCCTGTTGCTGATAGCTCCGCGAGGATCGGGACGAGCCGCGTGCGGCGGCATTCAACATCGGCAGGACCTTCACTCGCGCGTTCAGCCCAGATCTACTGAACGAAGTTTTGCGCAGCTGTGCGCGAAAAGAGTGAAGGTCATTTGCCGCGGTCCTCGCGTTGCCGCTGTCGGAAAGCCAACGGACTTGATGTCTGGAACTCGCCAAGCAGGTCGTAAACCACGGGGCCTGGCTTCGCAACACGCGTGAATCACTCTGTCGGTAGAGATGGCCCAAATCCTGCACCAAGAAGGTTGAGTGTAACCTGATAGGAGGCGTGTTTGAGGGCCGATCTGCCGAACAAGGATGCGGTCGCCAGACGAATGTCGGTTGACAACGAGGGCAGTTCATTCAAATCGGACAAGGCACGCGGCCGGCGGAGAGACCGAAAGACGCTGCTGCTGACCGGAGCATCGCGTGGGATAGGTTACGCCACCGGAAAGCTGTTTTCGGAAGCAGGCTGGCGGATCATCTCCTGCGCGCGGCAACCGATCGATGCCCGGCGATGTCCTTGGGAGGCCGCATCCGACAATCATGTCCAGCTCGACCTCAGCGAGCATCGGTTGCTGCCGCGCGCTATCACCGAGGTTAAAGAGCGCCTCGCGGGCGCGCCGTTGCACGCCCTGGTCAACAACGCAGCGATGTCACCGAAGACGACGAGCGGCGCACGACTAACATCGTTGGCGACATCGATCGAGACCTGGATGGACGTATTCCATCTCAATTTGGTGGCTCCAATTCTGCTTGCGCAGGGGCTCTTTGGCGAATTGAAAGCTGCGTCTGGATCGATCGTCAACGTGACCTCAATTGCAGGCTCGCGGGTGCACCCCTTCGCTGGCAGTGCCTACGCGACTTCGAAAGCCGCTCTTGCGTGTCTCACGCGCGAGATGGCTCACGACTACGCGCCGCATGGAATTCGTGTGAATGCAATCGCCCCGGGCGAGATCAAGACGGATATTTTGTCACCGGATACGGAAGCACGGGTCGTACCGAACATTCCACTGCGCCGGGTGGGGACCCCTGAAGAGGTCGCTAAGGTCATCTTCTTCCTGTGCTCGGATGACGCCAGTTATATCACCGGCGTCGAAGTGCCGATCAATGGTGGCCAACACCTCTGATCGGCTGAAGATGGACCGATCGGTGCACGACACAAGCTTGTCTCCCTGGCCGACACCTGCGACCGTCAATCGAAACTGCAATGACGCGACAGTCAAAGAATTCAGGTCTGCAATCTGGCCAGGAGATCCGTTGCCCCGGACGAAGGTGCAACACATTTGCTCGTGCGGTCGCGTTGCCGAAGAGCGCCGCTTGCGATCAGGAGTCGTCAACCCAAAGCTTGCCTGTTCAGATGTAAACTGGCTCCCGTCATTCAACGCAACACCTTGGACTAGCGAAAGACTTCGCTGCAAAGCATCATGGTACCAATGAGCACGATCAAAACCGTCTGTGTCTATTGCGGCTCCGGTCCCGGGACCAATTCCCACTTCATCGAAGGCGCCAAGGCATTCGGCAAGGCGCTCGCCGAGAACAACATCCGCCTGGTCTATGGCGGCGGTTCGCTTGGCCTGATGGGCTCGGTCGCCACCTCCGTGCTCGATCACGGCGGCATGGTAACCGGCATCATTCCCGAATTCCTGCGGAAGCGCGAGAATGCGCTGACCCGCGTGCAGGAAATGATCATCACGCCCGACATGCACGAGCGCAAGCGGTTGATGTTCGAGCGCTCCGACGCCTTCGTGGCACTGCCGGGCGGCGTCGGCACGCTGGAGGAGCTGGTCGAGCAACTGACCTGGAAGCAGCTCGGCCGTCACGCCAAGCCGGTGCTCCTCGCCAATATCGCCAATTTCTGGGAGCCGCTGTTGTTGCTGCTGTCGCACATGCGCCAGATCGAGTTCATCCGCACCGGCTTTTCCGTCGATATCCTCAAGGCCGATTGCGTCGAGGACATCCTGCCGAAGCTGAAATCGGCGGCGGCCCAGATCGCCGAGGCGGAAAAGCAGCTCGCGCCGGACATCGTGCGGAAGCTCTAAGATTCTTCCGCCGGAAACGTCGCCGTTTCGATCCGGTTGCCATCGGATCGAAGGCGAACGCTGCGTAGTAACGCATGCGGTCGTGCCGGCGGATGCCCGGCGCGCCGTCGGATGCGCCGCGGGTCGCAAGGGCTGCGGCATGAAACGCGTCGACCTCGGCCGTAATCTTCGCCCGCAGGCAGATATGCACGCCGCTCTCCGGTGCTCCGTACCGTATCGCCTCGCGCAGATTGATCCAGAACTCCGGATAGGCCTTGCGGAAGCCAATTGTGCAGTGCCGTGTGACCAGGCGCGGGAGCCCGCGGGCAGCAGCGTGGCGTCGTAAAATCTTGCAGAGCGTTTGAGATCGCTGACGCCGACGGGGATGTGGTCGATCATTGCTAGTGCTCCCCCTCTCTCCTCCTCATCGTTGCGAGGAGCGAAGCGACGAAGCAATCCGGACTGTTACCGCGGAAGGACTCTGGATTGCTTCGCTTCGCTCGGTGTTTGTGGTGCCGCCGGTACGTCCGCCGCCGCAGCCTACGCCAGCGCACCGACTTCACACGGTAGCAGGCCGCGTTCACCCAATGTCACTGTAGAGACTTGCCGCCACGGGCATCCGGCGAATTTTCTCGTAGTGCAAAATTGCGAGCCTAAGGTCCGGTGTTCTTTCAACGCATTTAGGAAACGAAATGTGCCGAGCAGGCTGATCACGTGGTGGCTCTATGCAAAAAGCCCGCCGTTGAACTCTCCTCATGCTGACTATTGCACCTCAAGACTGATGGAACTCGGAAGCCAAATGCTCGCGTATCGCCAGCGGATTTTCGGCGGCGCCGTACTTCAGCCGCTCTGTGAGGACGCGCTGTCATTCGTCTTCCTGCCTAGCAGCTTTCCGGTCTTGCGATCTACGAAGTGCAGCTGGGAACAGGCGGGGCAAAACACGCCTTGAAACTGGTGTTCGGCAGCTTCGTCGTCGATTAGCCGATGCTGAACCACAACTCGTGTGATCGGGCAGAGGAAAGTGATGGTGCGCATATCTGCCCCATGCTGCTGGGCTCGGGTGAACAGGAAAACGGCCCGGCAGTGCGTGACCTCGCAACCAGCGCAGGTCCCGGCGTGCCACTCGGGATTAATCCAAACTACGACACCTGAACCGGGGCCGCCTTGTTCTCGCGCAAAACGCCAGCACCGATTTTTCAGATCGATGATCAATGTGTCGATGGCACGACTAATGTCTCGCGATCTTCTTCAATCGGAGTGAACCGAACTCCAAAGCTGCGGCATCTCGATGGTGCATGGCACAAACACGGATAGAGGTCGGTCAGGAGCGGCCTTCTGACGAAATGTGCTTCAGGAGCTGCAAGCGCTGTGCAAGCTTCCGAGAAAGGTCGGGTTGGACATCGCGTGCGCTCGCTGCCAGCTCCAGCGACAGGCTGCATGAACATGGTCGCCGCCCGCAGGCGCTAAATGAGTCCGGATGACGGTCATGCGGGAACTTGCGCCTTTGGCGTTAGAGAGCGCAAGCAGGCGCTGCTGCATGATCGTTCAGGAGAGTTGCGCTCTCGGCAGTTTCCGTATGCGGCCCGGGCCGACCAACCGCATCGACGCAGCTGGCGGCCTTGGTCGCGCCCATGGCGGGACGAGCTTGGCTCGATCGCGTCTAGCTGCGAATCGTACTGACAACGGCATTGCGACCAGCACGAGGCAGTCCTAAAACCAACGATTGCTTGTGAAACGCACATAGCTTTTTCGGCGCTGAAGAGGGCGTGTCGCTGAACTCGAAACCTGGCTGATATCTCGATCCATCGAGGATGCTTGCTCGTGCACGTCGCTCGGGAGCGCCGGAGCCGGTGAGTGGCATGGCGCTCACGAGAACGTGGCGAAGAGCAAGAGAGCGCCCCAAAGCACCAAGCTGAGGAGAAGTGCCGCGAGCGGCCACCGAGTCCAAGTCCTCAGGGGTTGGGAGGCATCAGGAGATAAATAGCCATCGCCCTCGTTCAGGTGTAGTTTTGGTGTGCGCCAGTGCATCATTCATCTCCTATTTCGTGTGCTTCAATTGTCGACGAGGGGCCGATCTCGTCGACCAGAACGATCGCGCCCGCCACCGAGCGGTCACGATCTTGGTGTGGACAAGCTCCGATCATCAGCCGTCACATGCCGCCGGGAAGTCTCGTGCGGCGCAGCGCCTAGTTCCCGGGCTCGATTGTTGCCCGAGAGTGCCGCGATAAATGTCTTCCTCGGCTCGTTCCCGCTCCTCAGCGGCCGAGGTCGCGCGCAGCCAGACGATCAGGCTTTTGCAGCACGAGGCAGGAAGTGAGCTCGGCTCATGTCGAGAAACTCGGAACATCACGGAACGGTCTCGTCATAGCTGAACTCCGCTGTCGACCTAGATGATGTTCTAGCTGGACATCCTGCGGCTCGTTGCCAGATCAATGTAGGATCGCTTTGACTGCTTCGAAGACCTCTGACAGCTTTGCATCAAGGAGACGCTCTACCTTGGTCCGATCCAGTTCCGTTCGTCGGAATCGCCCAGCGGACAACCTCGGCTTGCATCGCCGGCGCGCCATTTAAGGTCGAAGTAACGGTCGGTTCGGCGGTCCATGGTGGATCAGGTTCCTCTCTGTGAATCGTTTACAGCACTAAGGCTGGTCAAGCCGGCGAGGGGTCATAGTCAGCGTAGCTGACCGTCAGCTGACGGACTTGAGGGTTTATGCGAACGCGAGCCGCTTTAAGGGCACGCGTTGGCTCGCCGCGATGGCGGGCCTCCAGCACGCCAATGCGATCTTGGCGACCAGCGGCCAGGATTTGGGCCGGAGGCCAGACGACCGGCTTCGCACATTCCCAATCTGACATTTTTTCATAAGCGCTGATCGAGCGTACGAACCGCGGGTGCTGCACAACCGAAAACAGGACGCGCCGTGTCGGAGAGTATGGAAGCTCGTCGTAGGGATTCAACGCGGCGGCCGAAAAAGCTCAACCTGAGTGCTCCAGACTTTGCCCATCGCAGCTTGCCGCGTTGACGCATCACGGTCGGCGCGTACGCCGTCAGCGCCGGCGCGTCGCCCGCGAGCAGGGCGAATGCTTTCTGACGGTGCTGAATTTGCGCAGATAGTCAGAACGCCTTCGACTTGGAAAAGGTCGTTTGCGCCGCGGTCCAAACGCGAGGGCGGCCGGCGCTCGTCTGCTCGCCTTCAAACCCCAGCTTGAGCCGACCCAACTGAGCGCAAATGCACCGCCTCCTGAATGATCTGATCCTGACACCGCTGCTGGCGAAGTGCGGCTGACTGATGGCCATTATGAATGTCACGCGGTTTGCATCGGCGCATTTCCTGCCCAAACGACCGTGCCCTATCCATCAGGTCAGCAAGGAAATGGCTGTTCCGCACCACCCCTCTTGTCACTTCGGGGCTCTATATCTCACGAAAATGGCGTAAAAGTCATGGATTTCATGGAAAATTACGCCTTTTCATGCCAAGCCGTGCTCAACACCAAGTTCGCTACGGCCGCCTTCATCGCTAACTGATCGATTACGTTCTGGCGGAACGCGGCTTCAATCCGCCGGGCATGATGTTTCCGGTCTCCGCGGCCATTTTGGACAACATCAACGCTTATCAGCGGAGTCTTGAAAGCTATTCTGTCCGCCTGCTCCCCTTCATCAAATGGAAGGCGACGGGCGAACGGAGTGTTCGCGTCCTCAACGAGACGGCAGATTTCCAACGCTTCTTCGATGCCACTGCCACGCCTCACGCCGAATTTCTCTATGAATGGCGTGGCAAGGACAATCGATACAGATCTTCCGGTGGAGACGAGATATCTGGTATCTTAGGATACGTTCAGGCGTAGCGTGACGGAGATCGTCGACATGCGGGGCGGCACTGTCGATCTATTATTTCGCTTCTCCACCAGAACAAGGGTGTTCTGTCGATACGTGGCTGGGAAAAGGAATTTGCCAAACTGACCGACAACGAGGCCGCCGAGATTGAGGTGAGCTAGGAATTCGTTTCCTGAGTGACTGCATCCGAGTGCAGGCGCACACCGATGATTCAGCGCCGCGCGACCAGGTCCCAGTGCCACATCGCTCCTATCGCATGCGAGTCACACTTGACGGCGCTACTATGGCGCGCCTCCGAACATCGGGCCGTCATTCGTCCGGAAAACCCTTCAGTGTTTCAATTGTAGTTGACTGAATAGAAGGCAGCACTTTTGCAGATATCAGGACGGAAGTGAATTCGCAAAAGCGGTTTATAAATCGCACGAAATGCGACGCGTCGCAACATTGCCAATTTGATCTTTCGTGCTAGAAGCCCCGCTCAACAACGAGTGGAGATTTCCAATGGCGAAGAAAGTGAAGAAGGTAGTCCGCCGCGAGTACACGAAGGCGGACGTCAAAGAGCTTCGCGCGCACTCCAAGGCTAGGGTGCCGGTAGCGAAGATCGCAAAGTCTATGAAAAGGACGGAAGGTTCTCTCCGTCAAAAGGCAATCAAGCTCGGCATCTCTCTAGGGCATCGCCGGTAAGAGAGAGGGGATCAGCTTTGTGCTTCTGTCCCGACGCCACCAGTATTAGCGGGCCCTGAGTTTCCTTCAGAGGTGACCTGTCCGCGCGAGCGTTACGAAGTGTGAAATAAAATGAGGCTCGATCTGCGATCATCACTCGTCTGCGAGATCCAAGAGGGATTGGCTCTGATTGCTGCGCTGACTGCTGCATCGGCCAAATTCAAGCATTCACCTGCATACCGAATAGGGCATTCGCCGTCCACCTGTGACGCGTGAGCGAATGCTGGAAACAAAGATCGTTGTGTTTTTGCTTCCGATAGGTTTTAAACCGGTCGACTTCATCACCTCAGTGAATGAAAGTAATTCGTGTAGTTTTGCCGTGCTCGAACAAGAGGAAAAGAGCCGGCGATACATCACGCACTGTATCGTTCGGCGCTACAAAGGAATTCATCGTGGCCAAGATGACCAAGAACGAGCTCATTGACGCAATTGCTCAAGGAACGCAAGTTTCCAAAGGTGACGTAAAGGCCGTCATCGAGCAGTTGGCGACCGTCGGCTACAAGGAGTTGAACGAGTCTGGCGAGTTCGTCATCCCCGGCTTCGTCAAGATGTCGGTCGTGAACAAGCCTGCTACTGAAGCCCGCAGCGGAGTTAATCCTTTCACGAAGGAGCCGATGGAATTCGCAGCCAAGCCAGCCAGCAAGTCGGTCAAGGCGTCGCCGCTCAAGGTTGCTAAAGACGCAGTCGCGACATCATGAGGTCGGCTGCCGTGGATCGCGCTACGTGGCGTTGGTGCGAGGACGGATGGCGGACCGAGGTTGCCACTGCCGGCGTAGGCATGCCGTAAGAAGCTCATCGGCCAACGGCTGGTTGTCAGCCGAACGAGTGCTGACCCGCCTGGCAGGGAGCCGCCAGTTGGGAAACGCAGTCCGGGACGACGGTCACGACCAGACGTGCGGATCGTTGGCGAAGACGAAGCGGATCTCGCTCGTCTTGCCGCCAGTCGAGGCGCTGGCGAGGCTTGGCCGTCGGCGGCAGACGTCAAAATCGTCGCGATCGATAACGCAAAAGTAAAAAGCAAACCCTAATGGACGCCGCGGCGCGCGAATTGGTGCGATCCGAACGTTGCTTTCACCGAGCCCGAGGAAAGACGCCATTCATTCCGGCGATGCGACGATCGTGGCCTTTGCGCTTCCGGCCGTAGTACTGCGCCGAAACGAACTAAGCCGGACAATGGCTGCGGCCTTGGTGTGGCGGATGGCGCCTCGTAGCCGTTGTGACGCTGCTGCCTACGACATGCCGATGATGATGGTTGTCATGACAGCGCTGTCGGCGTCTGATCGGCAGTTGCATCATCATTTGGGGTAATCGGCAGCAACCGGCAGCCGCCTGGATCCCGCGAACTCATACGGACGTTGATGATCGGCGCCGATCGGCCGGCGGTTCTTGACGTCTTGAGCCAACGGCCTGTCATCGGCAGCAATGCCGTGGGAAGGACTCGGCACTGCGCGGAACGGACGTGGTCTGCGCCCCAGTCGGTGAGTTGCTTCGGTATGGCTATTCGGACTATGCAGGTATCGTCGAGGGGCCGTTGCACCTTGCGATCGCGAGGCGTAGTTTGGGTTTCGGCCAGTCCTATTTATACCAGCATGGCCCGCCCATTATTCCAGTTTATGGACATTCAGGTGGTCATTCTTGCTCGGATGCGCAGGGTTGTTGACGAGATCTGCGAGTATGTGTCCCGGTACGACACCGGCGGCCGGACCAATGTCGCCTCAAAAGTCCTGGGAGCAACCACCGGGGGAGAGACGTCGACCGACTGTGTACGGCAGGTTCGCCGCGAAACGCTCTCGAAGGCGCCGACGATGTGGCGATAGTCACAAGAGGGTGCCGCGTGAACTTCCAGGTCACGGTTCTTAAGATCCTGGTGAGCTATCCGGATGGGTTTGCCGTGATGGCGGACTTGAAGCGCGACATGGCGATCCTGGCGACCAGCGGTAGCGATTGGGCCGAACGCACCCGACGACTGGGTTCGCTTGTGCCCGACCTTGACATCTTTTCGCAAGCCTTGATTGAACGTATCAACGGCGGGTGGCGCATAACGGAAAAGGGACGCGCCGTCTTGGAGTTCATGGAAGCGCGCCCCAGGCGTCCGGAGCCCGCAAAAGGTTCGCCCGAGTGCTCCATCCCCGCTGCCCCGCTGCCGGTGCTCGCGCGCTCAGGTCGGCACGGGCGGCGGCAGCGCCGCCGCTCCGACCACGCGCGAAGAAGCGCAAACGCTTCCTGATCCGCTCGCACAAAAGGGACATTCGGCCGGACCGCAGATTCACAGGATCAAGGCAGGCGTCAGCCCGCGCCGATAATCCGGTCTACTCGCATGGTCCCGTTGGTTTCGAGGGCGTGCTCTAGAGGCTTGATTGGACAACACTCCATCGCAGGGGGAGAAAAAGAGGACCACGATCAGGAAACTCGCGCGATTTGCACTACCATTGAAGCGCGGCCGTGAAAATGCGCCCAGAAAAACGCAGCTGGTCTTCTCGGATTACACGACCGGGACATCCACAAATCTGCTGGGTTAAAGACGAACGGCTCTCGTGTTTGCGCTAGATCAATTCAACCTGCCCGGGAACCGATACTGTTTTGCACATGCCAAAGCCGCTCGCCGACTGAGCTGTTGCGGCTGCGTGGCCTGGGAGGTCCGGACACCTCCTCGCCACGCTCCTCGCGAAAGGGTGGGAGAAGTGCAAGATCCAGTCAGAAACCAAAACTGCCGTCCTCAAATCTTCCTTGTTGATGAGACGAGGGCGCGCACGATCGCAGCAGCGCAAGTGGCCTCAACTGACGCATGGCTTGAGGCATGGCTTGCCCGCTTCCTGCAGGTCCTCAGACAACTTGGAAAGCGAGGCTCCGCCTAACGCAAACCGGTCCGAATTCCCAGAGAGACGGAAGCACGTTGTAGCGCAATCCGCGCTGTTTGCGCCAAACCTTCGGCTCTAGGGTACATTGACCGGTGGCATGGATGCGGTTGGGCGCGGCACGAAACCAATCTGATGCTGGCTGCGCGCCGCCAGCATAATCACAAAGGTCACAAAGAGGATTAGCAGGCCGCGCATCTAAAAAAGGCTCCAATATCGGTAGCCGATATATGAATTCGTTGACGTGAGTGCCATAGCGGCGCTCCTGCGCGCGTAGGCCGTCGCCATCGACACGGCCGTACCGGCTAGGAGGCCGATATCATCGGCCTGGGGCTCTCGAACACCATGGGAAAGATCGACGCTCGCAAGCTTTCGAGCGCGCACTCTTCCTCCGACAGGCGTCTGCAGACGTACTGCCGGTCGTGTTCGGTGAGCTTGGTCTTCAGCAGTCTTCGGTGGCGCTGGATGGCGCTCAGATGTGTGCGCATGCGCGCCAAATTGTCGTCCATCATGGACGTCATCCTTCCAATGCTCGTTGATGATGCTTTCGCTTGCCTGATCGGCCTGAGCATCCGATCAATTCAAGAAGGTCAGTCGGCTCAAGCGAAGCAGCCGAGAGCGAGAGCGCTTGGTTTCGCGCTCGACAACTAGTTGAGATCCAATTCCGTGCTCAGCCGGTCTGAAATGTGTTCCGGACCCATGCCGCTTGATCCAGTCCCGTTCAACCGCCAATGTCAGGCCCGTTTGGAAAACGCCGCCGGTGCGGCTGGCATCGCAAAGGAACTGGCCGTTGGTTGGGCTCGATGCCGCCGGCGATCGCTTGCGTGCCGCGGCTTCCGGATCGGCGAACGGGTGGCCTGCACCGAACTTCATCCAGCTTCGCCCGGACCTGAAAAGATCGATGCGGGCGGCGCGGTACGCGGAATCGGCAGCGGACGCTCCGTCGGGCGTGGCGCCCGCGCCAGATTTCCGCCCTTCACGTCGTAGCTGCCGGCCAGCTTCAGCAACCGCTGCCTGGTGAACGGATCGGCCCGCTCGGCGAGATCACGCGCCTGCTGCGCCAGTTTTCTGTAGAATTCACGCCCCATAACACACTCTTACTGGCCGCCCGGGTCCTTGGGCGTGGCGTCAAGCCGTCGCTCCGGAAGACTGCAGATCCAAATTACTCATGCCAGCCCTCTCAAATCTGAGATATTCCTTTATTTACGCCGCAAGACCGCCAAATGCCCTGCAGTCACGATGGAAAAATGCGTTCTTTGGTTGCAACAGCAGGAATAGGGCGCCGCATCCGAAAGTCTTTTTGTTAGCCCATCGAAGCAGCGCGGCGCAGCAAGAGCTGCTTTCGTCGACACATGCCGGGCATTTTGTTTTTGAACCGATCGCATCTGCCGATGAGGTCTCAATCAGTTCGGAGAATATCGTGTTTCGTGGACGGTGACTTGGGCGAGCAGGAGGCTGAATGAGACCCGCCGAAGCTTCGAGGCAGTTGCGCGCTTGCAAAAAAAATCGATGCGTCTCGGAGTGAGGATCGACTGGCCTGAACGCTCAAGGCGCTCTTTGAAGCGCAGCTGCCACGGACCGGGAATTGTTCTGCCCGGAAGAGGGAGAATTCCGCGGTACTTCGGCCAGATGCGTGCGCGCGGTCGCAGCTTCGCTGGATCCTATCGGAAAATTCAAATGTGGCCGGGACCTGCGTTGCCGGTGACCAATGCCGGGACATCATCCGCCTGGAAGGGACGATGAATAGCCGCCTTCGGAAGAGCGCCAAAAGATCTAATGACGCTTTCATCCAGCCGGAATCCATTGATCCGCGGCGCGGGCCTCGCGATGTTGCCCGCACACATGCGTCCAAGCATGGCTAGGCAGAGGTCTTGCATTTCTCGATTTACGCCTCCCAGCGCGCCAAAGACATGCCCACTCTCGGCCCTGATCGGGGTTTCAATGTTGTCGAAGTAGTTGCCCTCAATCAGGCCTTGAACAGATGGTCCGGCGTCCAGCGCGTGGAAGAAACCATTGCGCTGCAGCAGCTCGGTGTTGTGGAAGTAGTTGTTCACCAGGTGAATGACCGACCGTAGACCGTCAATGTGCGGAGCCCGTCCGGAGACCTCATGGAAGTAGTTGTTGGCAACCGTGATCGACTGAGGACTGCCAAGAAAAAGAAGGTTCCAGTAATGCGCTCCGTTGCAATAAGAGGAGTAGTTATCCCTGCCATCAAAATCGTTCCACGAGACCGTGATATTCGTCGTCTCCCCAAGGCCGCCGGCAATCATCTGGCGCCCGATGTTATGAAAACGGTTATGATCGATCCAGACCCGGTTCGCTCGCGAAATCGCAATCGCATCGCCCGCGAAGACAATGCCGGGATTGATGTCAACGATGGTCAGATTGCGGACAATGACGTTGCTCACACCATTCAGTCGCAGTCCCTTGCCCCTGATTGTAGCGCTTGATCCGACGCCAATCACGGTCTTGTTTGATCCGACCTCCAAGGGATGTTTGCCCGCTTTATCGAAGCTGACTTCCATTTTGAGCTTGCCGTCGCAGTGCGTGTCGAGCCCATCCAGGAGGAGAAGCGATTCACCCTTGTAGGGCGTCTGACAGGTGTTGCTGTATTGGCAACCCGGACCCTCGCCGCGCCCTTCCGCTCCTGTGAAGTCTATGGTCCCGACAATCTGGACAACGCGCGGACTATCATCCTTGCAGATTCCGGAGCTATACGAACGACACAATTGATAAGTCAGATCTTTGAGTGAGTTGACCTGAACAACTTCGCCTCCCAGGCCGCCCGTGGTTCCAGCACCAAATCCCTGTGCGCTGTCCCATCTCGGATTGCTCGCTGCGATAGCACCGGAGATCCCAACAATGCCGGCGAGTCCAGCGAGCATCCCCAATAACTGTTTCAGCTGGCACACCGCTTGCCTCGTAGACATCGACTCTCCATCGGCAAATGAAAGAAACGTTGAAACGACCCATAGTCCCAACGGCCAGCCACGCGGATCAGTCTTTGTGGCATTGTTTGCATCCCGGCTCGACGGTGCCGATCCTGTGATCCATCTAAATGCACCGGCCTAGCATGTCACAAGAAAAATCTGGAACGTAGTGCACACGTTCCGTGGTCTGGCAGTGGATGGCCCATTCCCATAAGATTCAAGTCTGCCAATGATTGAGCGGCCCGCCCGGTCCGCAGAGGTCTGCTGGTCAATTGGGTCGCTGCCAACGTCAGTCGCAACGAACTTCAACATCACCTGGATGAGCCGATCCAGTGAGTCTCGTGATGTGATCTACACAGGACGGATGACTACAGGAGAGAGCGGCCGAAGTCATCGCCTTCCGTATTTTGTCGTACCAGGGTTGTCGGATTGAAGACATTCGCTGCGTGGCACTCAAGAACGACAGACAAAGAAGCCCGCAAATCCGCACCAAACACACGGTCTTCTACAACTATTCACAGCGCGTTGGGAGCGGCACGCGAGTTGCTGAGGTGAGCAACGCGGCTGCTAGATCGCAGCGCGCGATTCAGTGTCGTTTTTAGGGAGCAAAGACAGTGGCGACTGGAAGCGTGAGATGGTTCAACCCGACTAAAGGCTACGGCTACATCGCGCCGGACGATGGCGGCCGTGACGTGTTTGTTCATATCTCTGCGGTGCAGAGGGCTGGCTTGGTCCTACTCCCACAAGGAGACAAGATCAGCTATGAACCAAAGATCGGCCGCTCGGGGAAAATATCAGCTGAAAACCTGCGCCTCATTTAGATTCTGCTTTGGCAAGCGGGGGCTGAGGTCAGGGGCCATATTGGCGTGCGTCTTGTGCTTTCATGACTTGGTTTCACTTCTCTCTCGCGACGCTTATCCCATAGGGATTCGATCATCTTTTTCGAACGAAGGGCCGGCTCCCAGCCGGCGTCAATAAAGTAGCCAGTTGGGAAGCGTCGCCAGCAGATATCGCTCGACGGCTTTGTTCTTTGTCCGGCCGCGCTTGAGGCGCAGGCGAAGCCGGGTCAGCATGTCGGGTTGGCGATGGCAATGTCGCGGGACGACCCGGAGCAGAGTGTACCAGCGTGGGCGCCGAGAATTACCAAGCATACATATCAATAACGCGGCGTCACTGAAGTTGATGGCCGGGACAAGCCCGGCCATCGACGTGCGCCAATCAGTCTGACTTCGGCGTCGGAACGCCGGCAGGCAGCGCCGCGGCTTGCGGTGCGCGGCCGACAATGACGGTGAGGAGGCCCTGGCCCCACAGTCGCTTGGCGGCCGCCTTGGCGTCGTCCAGCGTGACCGCATCGACAATGGCGTTGCGCTTCTCGATATAATCGATCGGCAGCTGATCATGCTGATCTTGCAGCAGCGCATGGGCCAGCTTGGAGGAGGTGTCGAGCGCCAGCATCTGCGAGCCCTTGAGGTAGGACTTGGCCTCGTCGAGCTCTTTTTGCGTCGGGCCCGCCTCGGCGATGCGGCGTACCTCCTTCTCGACGACGTCGATGGTGTCGCCGGCGCGGTCGGCGCGCGTGCCAGTATTACCGATGAACAGCGCCGAATGCTGCATCCATTGCAGCGAGTCGAACACCGAATAGGCGAGGCCCCGCTTCTCGCGCACCTCGCGATAGAGCCGCGACGACATCCCGCCGCCGAGGATGTGACTGACGACATCAGCTGCCATGAAGTTCGGGTCGTTGCGCTTCACGCCGGGACCACCGAAGGTGATCACGGTCTGCGGCACGTCGAACGGCACGAAGGCGCGCTGTGGCGGCTTTGCAGCTTCGACGTCGGGGACCGGCGCCAGATTGGCCTTAGCTGGCAGGGCGCCGAAGGTGTCGTCGAGCAACTTGCCGAGAGTGTCTGGATCGACGTCTCCGACGACCGCCACCTTCAGTGTGTCCTTGGCCAGCACGCGGCCGACATAATCCTTCATGTCGTCGATCGTGATGGCCGGCACACTCTCCAGCGTGCCATCGGTCTGCCGCCCGTAGGGATGATCGCCGAAGGCGACCTCCAGGAACTTGCGGTTTGCCAGCGACGTCGGGTCGGTGGTCTGGTGGCGCAGACCGGCGATCACGTGCGAGCGAACGCGCTCGACGTCGGCGGTGTCGAAACGCGGCGAGGTGAGCGCCGAGCGCAACAGGTCGAAGGCCTCGTCCTTGTTGTCGCGCAGCATGCGCAGGCTGCCACGGAAGGTGTCGCGGCTGGCGCTGAAGGAGAGCACGATGGCGCGGCGATCGAGCCGCTCATGGAACGTCTTGGAATCGAGATGGCCGGAGCCCTCGTCGAGGAGGTCGCCGACGAGATTGGCGACGCCGGGCTTGTCCCTGGGATCCTGCGCCGAGCCGCCGGCGAAGGAATATTCCATCGCGATCAGCGGCACGGTTGCGTCCTGGACGAACCAGGCCTCGATGCCGCCCGGCGAGATCAGGCGCTGAATCTTTGCGGCGGCCTCGGAGGGGAAGATCTGAGTCAAAGTGAGCGCTGCGCCGGCGGCCAACGACAGAACGATGCGTCGGGAGTGAAGGAAGGGATGGGTCACGAACGTTTCTCCTCGCGCTTGGTGGTAGTCTTTGCGCCAGTCTTGGCTGTGCTGGTGTCCTTGATCAGATAGCCGGTGACCGAGCGCTTCTTATCGAGCCATTTTTGCGCAGCTGCACGGACCTGTACGTCGGTGACGCCGCGAATTCGGTCCGGCCAGCTTCGGATGTCCTTGACGGAGAGCCCGGTGCTCAGCGCGCCGCCATACCAGCCCGCGAGCGCCGCCTGGTCGTCCTGGGCGTAGATCGCTCCTGCAATGAGGTGCGTCTTGACTCGCTCGAGGTCCTCGGCTCGGATCGGGTTCTGCGCGATGTCGGCGATGACGCCGTCGATCACCTGCTCGACCTCGGCAAAGCCGACGCCGGCTTTCGGCGAGGCCGAGACCGAGAACTGGGTCGGATCGAGCGAGATGCTGGAATAGCTGGCGCTGGCGGAGACCGCGAGCGGCTTGTCGGCGACGAGGGCGCGGTACAGATAGGAGTTGCTGCCGCCGCCCATCAGCTGCGCAAGCACGGCGATTGCCGCGCTCTCCCCGGGAGCCACCGTCCTCGCCGAGGGCACGAGGTAGAAGCGCTGCAGGACGGGCTGCTCGACGCGCGGGTCGGACAGCGTGACAGTGCGCGGGGCTTCCGGTTCAGGCTCCTGCGGGCGGACGCGCTGCGCCGGGATCGCGGGCTGAGCGGGGATGGGGCCGAAATTGCGTTCGACCAGCGAGCGGACTTCAGGGAGTTCGACGTCGCCGGCGATCACGACAATCGCGTTGTTCGGCGCGTAGAAGCAACGATAGAAGGCGAGCGCGTCCTCGCGACCGAGCTTCTCAATCTCCTGATGCCAGCCGATCACGGGCCGGCTATAGGGATGATTGAGATAGAGCGCGGTCGTGATCTGTTCGCTCAAACGCTCATTGGGACTGTTGGCGACGCTCATGTTGTATTCTTCGAGCACCACGTCGCGCTCGGGCAGTACGTTTTCGTCCTTGAGCACGAGGCCGGTCATCCGGTCGGCCTCCAACTCCATCACCGTCGGCAGCTGCTCGCGCGGGACGCGCTGAAAGTAGCTGGTGTAATCAAGTGAGGTGAACGCGTTTTCGTTGCCGCCGACGCGAAACACGGTCTTAGAAAATTCGCCGATCGGGTGCTTTTCCGTGCCCTTGAACATCAGATGCTCGAGAAAGTGGGCAAGCCCCGATTTGCCGGGCGTCTCGTCGGCGGAGCCGACCTTGTACCAGATCATCTCCGTGACCACGGGCGTGCGATGGTCCGGGATCACCACGACCTGAAGCCCGTTGCTGAGCGTGAAGCTGGCGGGCGGCGCCGACGTGAGCGTCGTCTGGGCAAATGCGCTGCCGGTCGAAAGACTGCAACTGGAGAGCAGTGCAGCAAGAACGCAAGCCGCCGATCGGTATGAAGGTGTTGGGATTCGTGTCAACATCCGAACCCAAAGATCCCAGGAGAAAGCACGATAAAGCGCTCGGCATTTGGCTCTATTATTGCCATCGACATAGTTCGTCAGCTGCTGGATCGGCATGGCTGTTCAAAAGCTCCATTTCGGTTTGTCAGGAATGAGGATGAGTGATGAACAAATTTCATTTCTCGGTGGCTCTAGACTCTCCGATCATCCAATCGAGAGTCTTTGCGTGTCCGCAGGACTATGTCGGTCCAACGCGATGCGCATTCCCCAAAAGCATTAGCTGTGCCAAAGAGAAAGCTTCGCAAATACAAAGATCAGCTCGCACAAGCGATGTTGCGTCTCCGACATGGTCGTACATCGGACAATGCCAATCTTCATTCCAACCATGGTTCAGGGAAGTGAACGCCTTTCAGACCCACCACCGCCCTCAGAAATAGAGCACGAGACTGATGGTGCCGCTCGAATTCTGACGCAAGTCAATTGCCCTCACACGGCACCCACTCAGTGTCACAGTACTGGAACGATAATGATTGCTCATCACCGAAGCGGCCTGGTAAATCCGCATCGTGGTAAGCCGCGCAATCGGACCCTCGTGCTAGTGATCCGGTGTTGCATTCACGGATGCGTCGCCCCTCTAGCTCATGTGATGCGCTCCCCTTTTGTTGTTTCGACTAGGCGGAGCTGCGCAGCATGACTCTTTGAGAGGCTGACGCGAAGATTGTTCTGGAGCAGCCGCGCGAGCCTGCACCGTAGAAGTCATTGACCAGCAACGGCGCGCTGTTGTCATATTTGATTACGAATATCGGTAGTTGACGGCGACGCAGAAGTCAGCGCCCATCACCCGTTTTGCCAATATCCATTTGCAGCGTATGACCTTGGGTCGCATCCTTGCGGCGTCTTCCGAAATCCCTCTGATGCATGCGTGGGAATGACTGTAAAAGCGCCAAGTACGAACTGCAGCTCGCCAGCGAACTGAAGGGCGCCGCGCCAACGTCAATGATGAAATCTGCGGAGCAGCGTTCACTTCGAAAGAATGAACTTGAATCGCATGCTGCGTCAGGTTGTAGGCTTCGTGTCTCGACCGAACCACATCATGCAAACCTCGATCGCAAATCGAAAGCGAACGCCAATGCCAGCCCTGGGAGTGAACGGGTGTCTAAAGCAAGCTCGCCGACAAAGTCGCAAGCTGGAGCGCCAACGCTCTCCGCTCCCGATGATGATCCCTATCTTTGGCTGGAAGAGATAGAGGGCCGGCGCGCGCTAAACTTTGTCGAGCGGCAGAACGACAGGACGTTGCGAGCGTTTGCCGGCGCGACCTTCGAGCGGGATCGCGACGTGCTGGCGTCGATCTACGATCGGCCGGACAATATTCCCTATATCGCGCGGCGTGGTGGCTATCTCTACAATGTCTCGAAGGACGCCAGCAATCGACGAGGCCTCTGGCGACGGACCACGCTAGACGAATTTCGCAAGCCGAACCCGTCCTGGGAAATCCTGCTCGATGTCGACCAGCTCGCGGCAAAGGAAGGTGAGGACTGGCTTCTGAACGCGACGGCTTCACTGCCGGGAGATCATCCGCGAACCATTGTGAGCCTGTCGCGCGGCGGCAGCGATGCCGTCGTCTTGCGCGAATTCGACCTCAAAGCGAAAAGCTTTGTGGCCGACGGCTTCACCCTGCTGGAAGCGAAGAGTAGCGCCACATGGGTCGATCCCGATACGCTGCTGTTGTCCAGCGCGCATGGAGACGGCATGGCAACCACATCGGGCTATCCGAGGACAGTGCGGTTGTGGCGCCGCGGCGAACCCGTGGATCGCGCGGCCGTGGTGTTCGAGACGACGCCCGATCGCATGTGGGCCTTTTGCGAAGTCGATCGGACTGGAAAAAGGCCACGCGTCTGGTTCTTCGATCAGCTGGACTTCTTCAATCTTGACGTCTGGCCCGGGACCGAAACCGGCGCGAGCATGAAGCTCGATCTTCCCTCCGACATCTGGCTCCAGGCGCACCGGGACTGGTTAATCGTCAAATTGCGCTCTGCATGGAGGATTGCCGGCGTCACCCACGCGCCTGACACCGCGCTTGGCATGTCGCTGTCGGCCTTTCTCGCCGGCGATCGCAACTTCACGGTCATTTTCGCGCCGCGCCCGCGCCGCGCGCTGCAGGGATTTTTCTGGGCCAGCGGCAAACTCGTGCTTTCCATCCTCGACGAGCTGCGCCCTTCATTCGAGACTTGGACGCCC
Organism: Bradyrhizobium sp. 23AC; assembly: GCF_054863025.1. NCBI lineage: Bacteria > Pseudomonadati > Pseudomonadota > Alphaproteobacteria > Hyphomicrobiales > Nitrobacteraceae > Bradyrhizobium > Bradyrhizobium sp. 23AC. The sequence goes on along the minus strand of NZ_JAVAYN010000011.1, from coordinate 90,733 downwards.
TCGTCTGCGGGCTGGAGCCATGAGGAGCTGCGCGGCCTTCCCGGCATCGGCGTCGTCGACGTGTGGCCCCTCGATTGCGATCGGTCCGAAAGCAACGGCGACCTGCTTGCCTGTGTCCAGGATCCGCTCACGTCGCCTTCGCTGATGCTGATCGAACGGAGTGTCTCGAGCCCAATCGTGCTGAAGCAGGCGCCAAAGACGTTTAGCCCCGAGGGCCTTGTGGTTACGCAGCACGAGGCTATCTCGATCGATGGTGAGCGGATTCCATATGTGCAGACTGGTCCCGCCGCGGAGAGCGGCAACGCGCCGGTCCATATGAGCGGCTACGGCGGCTTCGGACTTTCGATGAGGCCGTACTACAATTCGGCCCTGGGCAAGCTCTGGTTGGAGCGTGGCGGCACGACCGTACAGGCGAACCTGCGCGGTGGGGGCGAGTTCGGCACACGTTGGCACGACGCCGGACGGCTTGCTGGCAAGAAACTGTCGCATGATGACTTCGCGGCGGTGGCCGCCGATCTGGTGCGTCGCGGCGTGACTGAGCCGAGGCGGATAGCCGCCGAAAGTGGGTCGAACGGCGGCATCCTCATCAGCAACATGCTCACGCGCTATCCGGCGCGGTTCGGCGCATTGTTTTGCACGATTCCTCTGATCGACATGCGTCGCTACACAAAGCTCCTTGCCGGTGCGAGCTGGATCGCGGAATTTGGTGATCCCGACAAGCCTGCGGAGTGGGAATGGCTCAAGACGTATTCCGCCTATCATGCGGCAAGACCGAGTCAAAACTATCCGCCGATCCTGATTGCCACCACGCGGCGCGACGATCGGGTTCATCCGGCGCACGCCCGCAAGATGGTCGCGAAACTGCAGGTGATGGGCTACGAGGCTTATTTGTATGAGGCAGCCGCGGGGGGCCACGGCTATGGCAGGGACAACAAGGAGCGTGCCAGCTTTCAGGTGCTTGGTTTTCGGTTCCTGAGGAGCAAGATCGGCTGGTTGGATGAAGAGGCCTGAGCGAGCTTCACCCTTAACCTACGGCAAGAAGTCTTGGGCGCAGACGGGGAGAGGGGTGCCGTCACTGCTCCAGGCTCTGGCGAAGGTGAGAACGCCATGAGAGTGGTAGAGGTATTCTACAGCGATAGTCGAAATGAGCGCGGCAAGGACATGCTCCACCGCTTAGGCCTCGATGACCGGGCCGAGGTGGATCTGCCGGGCCGGCCAAAAGCACGGCACGGCCCACGGAACGCCTTCGCGGCATTTTGGCTCAAGGCGTCGCGTCCTGCTTCGACAGCCGAAAAAGGGCGCGAAAGCGGACAGTCCGCATCATTGCTGCGCTTGCGCGGGCGTGCTCCTGATCGGCAAGTTCGGCCGTCAAACCTTCCCGAGATCGTCGGGCGCAACGCCGCCGCGGCCATCACTGCGGCACGTTACAGCTGGTCGCGCTCGACGAGGCTCGATGAGCGGCTTCGAGCAAGTCAATGAATGACTCCGACCGGAGAACAGGATCGATGAGATGGCGCAAGATGGTGTTTCGACCAAGGCTTCTTTAGCTTCCCCCAAATTCGAGGGATGCCTGCAACCGTGGTCGAGGAAACAAACGATCCGTTCGTCGCAAATATAAGAAAGCTGGTTTTTCAACCACGACAAAAATGAGTGCGTCTTCGACTCGCGCCGTAGTTCATTCTCTGAGACTATTGGCGCCAACCGGTTCGTTCATAGTGGTGGGGTGATGAGATCGAATGATGTCTTACGAACTCCACAACTCCGATCCACCCGGCACGATGCGACATGCGTGCCGTTTTGTTGACCTAATTCACATCGTGTCCTCGTGCTGACACCGGCGATCGTGAAACACTTAAACGATTGTTTGGCGTCGCATTAAACACCCGCCGGCCCGCTCGCATGGAGCAAAATGCTACCTGCGTCAATTGGCCGCCAGTTTGATCGAGCTCATCTAGCTCGCCAAGCAAAGCAGGATTCCACCGAACGACTCATAGGGGCGCCGCATCGGATGCGGAATGTGTTTGGTGACCCGGCCGTTGCGTTGGCCAAACAGCGCTCTAGCTTGAGGCCGGATTACAATCGAAAGCTCGCGTAGATCAGCGGGAAGGCAGGTTTCGATTATGTCTTGAGCCAGAACCATCAGCTAAGCGCCAAGTGAAAATCTAGCGACCTCTCAATGGTGTGAACGAAAGCGTCATTGGACTTTCAAAGTAACAGCATATCGACTTTGAGTTGATGGCTGCGGCAGCTTCTGTCTCCGTTGCTGCCGCTGAACCACGTGGTGGAGGATGTGACATGGTGAAGACGAGTGAGGTGTCCGTCGATGATGCCGCAACGGTGACTCAGATGGTCAGTGCTCTGCTTGCCGAACTTGGGGCCGGTCACGTGCAGGCCGGAGTGGATACTCGACTGGTTGCCGACCTGCTGGCCATGAAAGAGCGCATCTCGGGGTTTCTTGCTTTTACGGAGGAACGCCCCGTCGGCCTCATCATGCTATCGGAAAGTGCCGCCCTCTTTGCGCGCGGAACCTATGGCATTATCACTGAGCTCTACGTGGTGCCTGACCAGCGATCATCTGGTGTTGCGATGGCGCTCATCGACGCAGCCGTTACCCTTGGGGCGACAAAAGGCTGGGGCCAACTTGAAGTCGGGGCGCCAAGGCAGCCGATGTGGAGCCGCAGTCCCAACTCAGCATTGTACCTGAAGCTCGGCTTCTCAGAGATTGGCCCGCGTCTCAAATTGCCATTGCACGGCTTAGCTGGTCCACGTGGGCAGGGTAGTCCTGCGGCCCCATCGGGGCTAGATCCTCGGCGGCGACGCACACCGCGGCGCCGTATCCCGAATTCATCCGATGCAAGAGTTGCATAAATTGTGCGTAGCACATTCGGTGGATTGTGGCGGCTATGTCGTGCCGCCAGGCGAGGTTGATCTCTCACGGGGAAAGGCGGACATGCTCATTGGCGTCTTACACGACCGGATCGAGCATATGCCTAGCTAAGCCCTTCGCGGCTTTTTAATTGAAGCCTGCAAACGTGGAGGGCCCTCAGCCGAGCCATTCTTGCAGGCCTGAACTCCGACGGTGACTTCTATTTCTGACAACTCCATTTCGAATTGGGCCGGTCTGCACGATCAATCGCCATCGGATCGATCCTTGCGCTGGCGAATGCGTATGATGTCCCTATGGCGGCAGGACGATGCAATACCCGTCTCGCGAAGACAGCCCATACGCCGGTAAATTCCGGCAAAGGGAGTCCCGGGCCGCGATCAAAAGCCTCGGTGGCAGATGATTGCCGAACGTTCGCATTCTATAGACACCTGTTCGACCTCTCCCACCATCAATTATGTTACCACCTTGCGTTCTTCTTCGGGCGTCCGAGTCTTCAAATGAAATGCACACACCCTGAAGACGAGATCAGGACGCGAGTTAACGGTTGCCCTGCGCACAAGCGGGCCCCACAACGTAAGTTATCCATTGTCGCGATAAAGTTAGGCTCGAGACCGGGTTTGGAGTCTGCGTCTTTCTATTCACGATGCAGCATTTGTGCGTGATACCGCGTCTTGCGCAAGAAAGCGTTGAACGATTGAGGAGCGCTGGAGTGAAACCCACGATCTCTTTCATGCAGCCGCCGATTCGCAGGCCAAAGCGCAAGCGGAAAGCTGCATTTGACTGTCCGCGAAAATACCGGCATCTCGCGACAACGGGCTGAACTCGACGGGCCCCCGTGCAAGCCACGACTGGATATCTAAATTTCGGATAGCGAGGCATACAGCCCTGCTGTTGGTTCGCTCTCGAACAGCTCCGAACCGTTTTGCGGCGAAGAAGCGCCGAAAGCGGACAGGCGCTCCCAATAACGCTCGTGCAAGGAGATCACTGGAGTTCGACGAGAGCGATCTTGCCAAGATGGCAACTCCCTTTGGCACCGCTCACGCTTTGGATCGCAACTTCGGATCGTTCAGTTTCAAGGAAATATGGGTATCAGGGCCTCGCCGCGCCGGCTTGTTAATGCGCCTTATGGGATAAAACCATGCGCTCAGACAAAGTTGCGCAAGGCTGCACGCTCGGCTCCCGATGCTCTTGACCATTGCCCTTTATCGCGTCACGAGAAAAACCAACACGGATGAGAATGGCAGGCTCAGGGATGACGAATGTGATTGATCAAGTGAGCAGCTTGGAACCACCCTCTGTCTTGCACAGGTCGTCAAGACGTTTTGCGTCGGTCTTCGGGCTCGTGGCGGTGTCCATCGGCCTGTGCGCCGGAGCAGCCTATTATTGGATCAGTGTCGAAGAGTTTTTCGAGAAGCCGTTGGCTCATGAAGTCGTCCCAACGACAGGCCTGTCACCTGAAGATAGGGAGGCACTTTTGGAGATTCGGTCCGAGCAGCAGAAGGCAAGAGATCAAATTGGAGAGATAAATCGTAACATCGGTGCGCAGCAGGACGACTTGAAACGCATGGCAGATCAGATTGAGGCGCTGACATCGAGAATTGAGTTGTTGCAGAAACCGGCCGTCGCTGCCCCCGTTCTTCTCGCGCCTTCTTCTCCCCTGCCTTCCCATCCCGTTTCGAGCCCGGCCAAGCGAGCCGTCCAACCCGCTAAGCCAGAAGGGCCGGTCTCGGTCGGGGGTAAGCCACTGATCTCCGAACCGAGCACGAACCAGCGTTGAGGTTCAGGCGATGGCGTTCTCGTAAACGGTGTCGTGTTTCGGCGAAACGAAGACTGGCTGCGGGACGTTCGTCGACGAATGGAGATCGAGGACGGCGTCATCCGATTCCATTTTTTCCGAGAAAAGGGGTGTCGCAGCCTCCACCGAATTCGGTATGGACAACCTGCTCGAAGTCGGCCGGGTAGACAACGAAGATCCCGCCTGGCTCAAGCACTGACAGCCAAAATACCAATCAGGCTACCGCTCATGCGGATGCGTCTCAAGTCGGTGACTCGATAGATCGTGTATCACCACGTGCTGTGGTTGATTTTCGCCGCGCATTCAAGTTCAGGCGAACTCATGCGATGCGGGAGGCCTCCTGCACAAAAATGTTGCGCATCCAAATGCTAGCCGGATCAGCGTTGTGAAGAGCAGGCCACTGGACGGATTCGGTGAACGCAAAGTCCGGCAAAGGAGCTTGGATCGTCCGCAAGGGCATCGTGTTCTTGAAATGCTTGAACATCCTCGATGGCATTGTCGCTATGCGATCAGTTCCCAATATCAGGGGTGGGATCAGGCTAAAGCCCGGTACAGCGACTTCGACGCGAATCTTGAGATCATGCTCGAGCAAAAGCCATTCAGCGAACGAAGGTCTGATCGTCGGCCCAAATCTGGCCGTAACCTGTCCAATCGATAAGTATCGCTCCAATGTAAGCGGCTCAGCTAGCTGCTTGCTCTTGGGACAGCCGACGTACACGAATCTTTCGTCAAACAGCGGCATTTTGGGATGCGTGTGCGACATGAACAATTCCGGACAAACCAAGAAGTCAATCTCACCCCGCCGGAGAAGTTGATCGGGGTCCTCTTCGGGTGGCAGCAATTCGAAGGAGACGGTCGGAGCTTCCTGCGCGACGCGATCCACGACCTTTCGAAGAAACACGGTCATCATGAAATCTGACAGGATGATCCTGAAGCGACGAGTCGACTGCGCCGGCTTGAATCCGTCGGGGGAGATAATGGAGAGTTGGATGTGCGACAGAGCCTCCCGAACCGGGGCAGCAAGCGCTTCGGCTCGCGGCGTGGGCACAAGCTTGCGGCCCATCATCGTAAAGAGCTCATCGCGGAAATAGGCGCGCAACCGGGCCACGGCCGCGCTCATGGCCGGCTGACTCAGGTTGATTCGCCGCGCCGCCGCGGTGAGGTTCGGCTCCGTCATGAGAGCGTCGAACGCGACGAGAAGATTTAGATCGAGGCCGTTGAAACGCATGGTGCGAATTTATCCATCGTGTGGATGTGCTTCATCTAAACAATCGATTTTACCTGCTCACGGGAGTGCGGCAAAATTTTAGATGGAGTGTTAGAGTTAAGACATAGCAGTTCGATGACGAACTGCTGCATACAAAGGGTTGGAAAAGCTATACCAAGGTTTGCCGTGCGCGACCCGGCGACCGCCTGCCGCTTCTATATCAGCTACTTGCTTCCGTAGAATCGTGGGGCCCTCCGACTTCGCTTTGGGTTTGGCGCGAAACGCGAGCGGGCGACTGCAGCTATCAACTGTAGCTGCAAACCGGCGAAGGAATCGCGAACCATTCCAGAGTGGAGAATCGTGTTTGAAATCCACATGCAATGGCCGGTGGTTGCAAGGCATGTGAAAAACCGAAAGCCCTGTCTCATCGCGACCGCCGCAGACAGAGCGGTCACGCGCGGCCACTGCAAACCGCATAAACGTCGGACAACTCGGCATGCTATGTGCTCTCCTCCGTCGGTTCAGCCGGTCACGTCCTCGGGGCGAGCGCCCACGAGCTTCTCATAGAGCGCTGGATCAGTGGCGCCCTCGGTATTGATCAGGAAGACACGGGCATTTGAGTCGAGCCCGATCTCCGAACGACACGCTGGATCACCCGCCACCTTTGCCAATCCAGCGAGACCTACTGCGCCACTTTCGCCGGCGACGATCGCCGGATCCCCGTCGACGGGATAGGCAAGCGCCTTCATCATCGTAACCGCCTCGTCGTCCTCGACGGTCATAAAGGCATCGGCAACGCGCGAGAGAATGCGCCAGGCAACAAGTGATGGCTCGTAGCATTCAAGCATCGCCATGACGGTTGGTCTGTCGTGCGGCACCTTCACGATCTGGCCGGCCTTGGCGCTCTCGAGAAGGCAGGCGGCTCGATCCGGCTCCACCACAGTGAAGAAGGGCCTGTCCTTTCCGAATACAAGCGCAAAATGAGCGGCAGTCGCCGCAGCGATGCCGCCGACACCGGCCTGGACAAACACGTGGGTTGGAGGCGTTGGCAGCGCACCAAGAGCCTCACGAAGCAATGCTGTATAACCTTGCATAACGAGGTGAGGGATCCGTTCGTAACCTGGCCAAGATGTGTCGGAGACCACAATCCAGCCCCGTTCGCTGGCGATTTTAGATGCCGACGCAACGGAATCATCGTAGTTGCCCTGAACACGTTCGATACGAGCACCATACCGCGCGATCGCTTGGCAGCGCTCATCACTCACTCCAGCATGAACAAAGACAACGCAGTTTGCGCCCACGAGTTGAGCGCCTTGTGCAACGGATCGGCCGTGGTTGCCGTCCGTGGCGCACGTCAAGGTTATTCCAGCGGCGACTGTGGCGACTTCCGGTGAGCGCCACTCAGAAATGTCGACTGGACGGCCCCATCGTTGCGACGCGAGCCCAAGGACAAGCTGTATGACCGCATAGGCTCCCCCCAGTGCTTTGAAGCTGCCGAGACCCAATCGTTGTCCTTCGTCCTTGACGTGGATGGATCCGACATCCAGACGACGGGCAAGGCCAGGAAGTGAAACCATCGGGGTAGGGGCGGTCCCCTGCCTATGCTGGAGGAAGCGCTCCACTGCCTGGGCAGCCTCGATGCCGAGAGCATCGGCATCGGAGGAATCGAGCGGCAAGCGATAGTCACTGAGCGTATTGCGGAGCAGCATGGCGTTGTGTTGTGTTGACCAAATTCAGCGGCATACATACGACAGGGCATTGGCGAGGCCGCAGACTGGAGCGGTTCATTCCATTCCAGGCGCTTGATGTCAGGCTGCCTTCTCCGACCAATACCGATTACGCAATTCCTGCTTCATGAGCTTGCCTCGACTTCACTGGGGCTCAGCCGATAATTGATAGGCATCAGATACAGGCCGGAGCGCTGAGTGGCCCAGTAGATATCGAAGATCCAAGAGCTGTTGTCAGAGAGTAGGCCCACAACGTCGCCGGGCCGCAAGCCGGCGTCGAAGAGCCAGTTTGCAGCCCGTCGAGACCGATCCTCCAATTCGGCGTATGTCACGATCTCACCGGTTGCCGTCATGATGAGGGCAGGGCGGCCCGGATTTGTTAGTGCGTGGGTGCCCGGATACATCACACATCCCTGAATGTCGCCTTTCCACCGGAGAGGCGAAATTTGGATTTCCAACGGAATTGCCGCGACCGAGCACGCCCCCCTCCACGGGGGTACTGGCTGCATCGACGGGTCGGGCGAGCTCTGCAGCTCCCGGCCCTTGAACTGATTACGATCCGAGCCTAGTCAATAATTGACATTGACGTCATATTACTGGGTTCCGAGCTGGTGGTCAAGCGGCCGCGGTGCTATGGGTGGCAAATGCTGGAGACCGATTCTGCGTTGGAGCCGTTGGCCCCTGCCACCGCGAAGGGGGCAGCGATGCGTCAGCGCCTGCTGAACGCCTCCGCACGCGTATTCGCGCGCAAAGGATACGAGGCCACCCGGGTCCAGGACATCGTCAAGATCGCTCGAACGTCTTACGGCAACTTCTACCGGCACTTTCGAAATAAGGACGAGATTCTGCTCGCCGTGTTGCAACCATTGGTCGACGAGATCTTCGTCGCGAGTAAGCGAAGGTCGGGCCGATCATTGAAGGCAACCGAAGCCGAGTTCGTTGAGAATACGATCGCTTATCTCAAGATCTATGCCCGACATCGCAAGCTGTTGCGCGTCATGCGCGAGGCGGCGGCTCGCGGAGAGAAAGCAACATTCCTTTCTCTCTATGTCACGGAACGTAGCCGCTTCGTAAGGCGCACCGCGACTTGGCTGACTCGCCTTCAGGGATTGGGCGAACTAAGCCGTGAACTCGATCCTGAAATGGCTGCTGAAGTGCTCGGCGCCACGATGGAGCAGGTTGCCTATATGAAATTTGATCTCGCGTCGGAAGATCCAAGCGACGCGGAGATTGAGCACATAGGGTCACACTGCGCAAAGGTCTGGTATCGAGGCGTGTTTGGTGCCGCCAAAGACGATCCTGCGGCTCCCAACTAGCATCCGTTCTGCCATTGATGCGAGCGCGCGTGTCGCAGCCAAACAGGCGTGACGCTGCTCGTTCATGAAATCTGCCCAGTGATCGCGAACAGCGTTCGAGCGCTGACAATCATCAATAAAAAGCCAGGTGGACGGGCCTGGCCCTGCGCTCGATGGAGCCGGCTTGATGTGGCGGCTTGGCAGTAATATGACCTCAACATCACTTTTAGGCGTCGGGGCAGAAGCGCGGAAATTCAGCAGGGAGGAGCCGATCATTTCGGCAGAAAATGTAATGATGCCGGGTACTTCATTGTCCTTCCCTTTAGTGCTTAGCGCAGTCGCGCTCGCTGTCCTGGGCTCGTCTGGGCGAAAAATCGACAGGCGCGCGTCGTGATCCTGACTGAAACGCAAGCCGCTATTCGCGACGAAGTGCGCAAGTTCGCGCAGGCGCGCGTTGCGCCTTTCGCTCGCGACTACGAACAAGCCAAGGAATACCCCGCGCGGTTGTTTGAGGAGCTCGCGAGCCTTGGACTTATGGGAATGACAGCGCCCGAAGCGGCCGGAGGAGCCGGCGCCGACTACGTATCCTATGCACTCTCGCTTGTTGAAGTCGCCCCGGCCGACGGTGCGCTATCTACCATTTTGAGCATTCAAAACAGTCTGGTCGTTTCAGGCTTACTCAAGGACGGCACGCCGGAGCAGCAAGCAAGATTTCTGCCCTCGCTCATCTCTGGCCGAATGATTGGCGCATTCGCACTGACCGAGGCGGGAGCGGGTTCGGATGCCTCCGCATTGAGGACCCGGGCTGTTCGCGTGGGACACGGTTACAATCTAAACGGAGCGAAGCAGTTTATCTCGCCGGGGCGAACTGCCGGCCTTGCGATCGTGTTCGCCGTAACCGATCCTGCTGCAGGCAAGCGCGGCATCTCGGCTTTTCTGGTCCGCACCGACAGTCCTGGCTACAGCGTCGAGAGAATCGAACGCAAGCGGGGGCAGGCCGCATCCGACACCTGTGCCATTCGGTTCGACAACGTTTTCGTCGAAGATGCAATGCGGCTCGGTCCGGAAGGTGCCGGCTACTCCATCGCGCTCTCCAATCTTGAGGCCGGCCGCATCGGCATTGCGGCGCAATGCGTGGGAATGGCACGCGCCGCTCTCGACGCGGCGGTAAAGTACGCTGGCGAGCGAACGAGTTTCGGGTCGCCAATCATCGCGCATCAGGCCGTCGGGTTTCGTCTTGCGGATCTCGCCGCAAGACTGGAGGCCGCTCATCAGCTCGTGTTGCATGCCGCCGCGATGAAGGATGCAGCTCTTCTATGCCTCAAGGAAGCGTCTATGGCGAAGCTCGTCGCCTCCGAAACGGCCGAGGCGGTGGTTTCGGGTTCGCTGCAGACCTTCGGCGGCTACGGCTATCTGGAAGATTTTGCCATCGCGAAGATCTATCGAGATGTGCGCGTCTGTCAGATCTACGAAGGCACATCGGATATCCAGCGAATGGTCATTGCGCGAGACCTCCGAGGGCCGCAGCGCGCGACTAACAACGAAGTGCACTGAGGAGCCTCCATGTCAGATCCAGCCGTCATCGCAAGCTACGCAAGTACGCTCATTGGCGGCGGCGAAGCGATGGCGATGGCCATCGAAATTTGAACCTCGAGAAAACGGAAAAGGTGCATGCATATAAAGGGAACAGCCGCAATCGTCACGGGCGGCGCTTCCGGTCTCGGAGGCGTCACGGCCGAGCGACTGGCGGCCGCGGGCGCCAAGGTGACCATCTTAGATCTTAACGCCGAGGGGCGCATCCTGGTCAACTGCGCCGGCCTCGGCCCGCCCGGTAAGGCGATCGATCGAGACGGCAGGGCGCTACCGCTGCGCGACTTCGCCAGGACCATCAACATCAATCTGATTGGCAGCTTCAACATGCTGTCGAAGTTTGCCGCCCGCCTTCATACGGCCGAGCCGCACGGTGAGGAACGGGGCATCATCATCAACACTGCCAGCGTTGCTGCGTTCGATGGCCAGATCGGCCAAGCTGCCTATTCAGCATCGAAGGGCGGAATTGTCGGCATGACGCTGCCTCTTGCGCGTGAGTTCGCGCGCTATGGCATTCGGGTGATGACGATTGCGCAGGCATCTTTCGCAGACCACTGCTGATGTCCCTTCCTGAAGAGGCGCAGACGTCGCTTGGCAAGCAGGTGCCCTTTCCGAGCCGGCTCGGTCATCCGTCCGCATTCGCTTAGATGGTCGAGTCCATCGTCACCAATCCAATGCTCAACGGCGAAACAATCCGCCTCGACGGCGCAATTCGAATGGCACCGAAATGAGCGGGGTTGGCGTGGAGCGTACTCAACAGATTGCCAATCGCGTTGAGCGCTTCGTTCGGGACGTCGTGGTCCCGTTCGAGCGCGATCCCCGCCGTGATCATCATGACCGTCCCAAGGACGAATTGGTCACCGAGTTGCGTGAATTGGCGCGGGCGGCGGGCGTATTGACGCTACACATCCTGCCGACGGGTCGCACCTCGCAGGCGGAAACCGCAATCGTCCTGGCCAAGACAGGCCTATCGCCACTTGGCCCCCTCGCATGCAATACGGCGGCTCCCGACGAAGGCAATATGTACCTTCTGGGCAAAATTGGCTCGCCGGAGATCAAGGAGCGCTTTCTAAAACCGCTCGTCGAGGGGCGCGCTCGGTCCGCCTTCTTCATGACCGAACCGGCCGAAGAAGGGGAAGCTGGCTCCGACCCATCGATGATGACCACGACTTGTCGTCTGGACGGCAATCAGTGGGTTGTGAATGGACGCAAGGCGTTCATCACAGGTGCTCGCGGAGCCAAGGTCGGCATCGTGATGGCAAAGGCCGAGGAGGGCGCCTGCATGTTCCTGGTCGATTTGCCTGATCCAGCAATCACGATCGATCATGTGCCCAACACGATCGACAGTTCCATGCCGGGCGGTCATGCGGTCATAACCATCCGCAATTTGCGCATTCCGGCCGATCAAATGCTCGGGCTGCCGGGTGAGGGATTCAAATACGCGCAGATCCGCCTTTCGCCGGCCAGGTTGTCGCATTGCATGCGCTGGCTAGGCGCTTGCATCCGCGCCAACGAGATCGCGACCAGCTATGCCAACCGCCGGCAGGCGTTCGGCAAGACGCTCGTCGACCACGAGGGAGTTGGCTTCATGCTTACCGACAACCTGATCGACCTCAAGCAAGCCGAGTTGATGATCTCCTGGTGTGCGAGCGTCCTGGACGCGGGATCGCTCGGAACAAATGAGAGCTCGATGGCGAAGGTCGCCGTAAGTGAGGCGCTCATGCGGGTCGCGGATCGCTGCGTCCAGGTCATTGGCGGGACGGGTGTGACCAACGAAACCATCGTCGAACAGGTATTCCGCGAGGTTCGCGCATTTCGCATCTACGACGGTCCGACCGAGGTGCATAAATGGTCGTCAGCAAGAGGCTTGGGCGCTGTGGCACAAGACCGTTGCGGAGTTCATCGGGTTGCCTTCCCATCTCATGCTCTTTTGCGGCATGGCTCTGGGTTCCATAGATCGAGAACATCCGATAAATCGTCTGCGTACAGATCGTGCTGATCCATCGGAATTCATGACGATCCGGGGATTTTGATTAGCGAAGCTTCGACATCGAGCGTCCGCAACTGATCCACGGCGTCCCCAGGAAAGCCCGGAAGATCCATTTTGAGCAGTGACCCGATGTACGCCACATAAGAACGCTCAGCACTCTGACGCATGAGCATCTGAGGCGGGCCCGTGCGGGCCGGAGCTGCATAACGCCTTGAGCGCAGCTCGCCATACCAAACCTCTTTGACCAATTCGCGGGCTCGCCCGGCTCGTACAATAATGGAGGCCGGCGGTCTCGAAACCGCGAAGTCGCCAATGGCTACCGGCCGTGAGAAGCATTTTGACAACTATCCATTGTGTAGATGCGGCCCATCAACACAATCGATTTTACCAATCCTATAGGATCCCCCATAAGAAAACGTCCCGGACTGGAGAAAAGCCTTCGGCCAATCAGAATGGTGTTCGATCTTTGCCTAGAGCCGGAGGAATATTTTCGGTGCATGTCGAGCATCAATTCAAGCGCATTTTCAGTCCGGTCACGTGCTTGGGCGGTTACACCGCGCCGGTTGGAAGCGACAGGCGAAGCCCAAGAGGCTGCGTCGTTGTTTGCCAAATTCTCTTGTAGATCGGGCGCTGGACAACATCGAATTGCGTTCGAAATCGAGATCGGCCCTCTGTCGCCAACGTTGGCGGCGAATGTCCTCGCCGCAAATAGACGGTCGGTAGGCCTCCCACTGTCGACGGAAGCTGGGAATGTCTAACGGCGTGTCTCCTCCGAGACTGACTTCTGCCCGGTCACCGAAGGCGGCCGGGCCTCTTTTGCGGGCCGTGTACGAGCGACAGCTTGGAGATGGAAATCATCTATCCAGCTATGCGCTTCACCAAACTCTTGAGAAGTGGGCCGGGCCGTCGTGCTTGGCTCTCAACGCAACCAACGATGATGTCTCAAGAAAAGTGTAGCGGCTTTAAAGGCATTGTTCCTGAAATTGGGGGATATTGATCCGCATGTGTGGGATTGTAGGCATTTTGGGGCGCGCACCTGTTGCGGAGCGGCTAGTCGAAGCGCTCACTCGGCTGGAATATCGCGGCTACGATTCAGCGGGAGTCGCAACGCTCGACGGCAATCATCTTGAGCGCCGACGAGCCGAGGGCAAGCTGAAAAATCTTGAGACCAGCCTACGTCGCAATCCGCTGTCGGGTTACACTGGTATTGGTCATACCCGCTGGGCCACTCATGGCAAGCCTACGGAGTACAACGCGCATCCGCATACGACGGACAATGTTGCGGTCGTCCATAACGGAATCATCGAGAATTTTTGTGAGTTGCGCGCTGAACTTGAGCAGAATGGCGCCAGATTTGTTTCCGACACTGACACCGAGGTGGTGGCGCATCTGGTCGAATCCTATCTGAAGAATTGCTACTCGCCCCAAAAAGCAGTGCAAGAAGCCTTGCCGCGACTGAGCGGTACGTTTGCCCTGGTATTCCTGTTCAAGGGGCATTGCGATCTCATGATCGCCGCCCGGAAGGGATCCCCGCTCGCGATCGGCTATGGCAATGACGAGGTGTATATCGGTTCGGATGCCATTGCGCTCGCCCCGTTCACCGACGCCATCACCTATCTTGAAGATGGGGACTGGGCCGTGTTTACCCGCAAGATCGGCGTCATCTACGATTCCAAAGGCGCAGTCGCGCACCGCGAGACGCTGAAATTGGGTGTGTCGTCGTTCCTGGTTGACAAGGCGAATTATAGACACTTTATGGCCAAGGAGATCCATGAGCAGCCGGAGGTGGTCGGACAGACGCTGGCGCGCTATATCGACACGGCCTGCCAACGTGTTGCGCTGCCGGTCAAGCTGCCGTTCGACTTCAGAGAAGTCCGGCGCATCACGATCACTGCTTGCGGCACAGCGAGCTATGCGGGCAGCGTCGCAAAATACTGGTTCGAGCGCTTTGCGCGCGTGCCGGTTGAAGTCGATGTCGCGTCCGAGTTCCGCTACCGCGAATCGACTTTGCAAAGAGGTGATCTCGCGATCTTTGTTTCGCAGTCAGGCGAGACGGCGGATACGCTTGCCGCGCTCCGCTATGCCAAGGCGGAAGGGGCACACACGCTCGCCGTCGTCAACGTACCAACATCGACGATTGCTCGCGAGAGCGAAACCGTGCTGCCGACGCTGGCCGGCCCCGAGATCGGCGTTGCCTCGACCAAAGCCTTTACCTGCCAACTGATAGTGCTAGCCGTGCTTGGAGTCGCGGCCGCCAAGGCGCGCGGCGAACTGTCCGAGGATGAGGAGATCGACTTGGTGCGTGGCTTGGTTGAAATTCCTCGCCTGATGTCGGCAGCGCTCACCACCGAGCCGCAGATCGAGAGGCTTGCGAGCGACATCGCGAAAGCGCGCGACGTCATCTACCTTGGTCGCGGTACGAGCTTCCCGATCGCGCTAGAGGGCGCACTGAAGCTGAAGGAAATCTCCTACATCCATGCAGAGGGGTATGCTGCGGGCGAGCTCAAGCACGGGCCGATCGCGCTGATCGACGAGACTGTGCCAGTCGTGGTGATCGCACCGCGTGATCGTCTATTCGAGAAGACGGTCTCGAACATGCAGGAGGTGGCAGCGCGCGGCGGCAACATTGTCCTCATGACCGATGCCAAGGGCGCTGAAGAGGCGACACTGGATACGTTCGCCACCATCGTGCTGCCGGACATGCCGGCCGCCTTCACGCCGATGGTCTACGCGATCCCCGTGCAACTGCTCGCCTACCACACGGCCATCGTGATGGGCACTGATGTCGACCAGCCGCGGAATCTCGCCAAATCCGTGACCGTCGAATAGGGAGCCGGTCGATCGCTTCCGGTCCTCAAACTGGCCTAGACAATCATGTCTGAGCATTCACGTCTGGCCAGCCCGCTGAGGCTGGGCTGTAAATACGCCAGCGTCTCCCGCTCGCGACCTCGCCAAAAAGGGTGACAATGGATTATGAAGCAGTTTTCAAGCATCGACGAAGTCATGTTCTCCGATCTGATTCAGAACGTGACTGATGCGGACTTCACGACGCCGCAATTGCTTCGCATCTGGGCCACGCTTCGGCGCCCGGGGCAGGCGATTGCAGGATGTTCATGACATGAACATCGCGGCTGAACACGAGATTTCGGGCGAACCCATTGATAAAGCGCCCAAGCGCGCGGTCCGGCCGGTGCTCTGGTTCATCATCGTCGGCGTGCTGCTGGGCGCGCTGGTCGGTGGCCTCGTCTGGTTCAACTACTTTCGTGGCCAGATGATCAAGCAGTTCTTCGCCAACAACAAGCCGCCGCCGACCTCGGTCAGCGCAGCCGAAGCGAAGTCGGAGGTGGTGCCGAACCTGCTGACCGCGGTCGGCAGCCTCGTTGCCGTACACCAGGTCGACGTCAGCGCCGACGTCAACGGCCGCGTCACCGAGATCAAGTTCGAACCGGGCGCTCATGTCGAGGCCGGCATGCCGCTTGTGCAGCTGTTCGACGCGCCGGATCAGGGCGATCTTGCCAACTACAAGGCGCAGGCGACCGTTGCGCAGCTTTCGCTCGATCGCGCCAAGCAACTGGCTTCGCGCCAGTTCGGTCCGCAAGCGACCGTCGATTCCGCGCAGGCCGCTTACGACCAGGCGTTGGCCGGCATCGCCAAGACCGAAGCGCTGATCTCGCAGAAGCTGGTGCGCGCGCCGTTCTCGGGCGATCTCGGCGTCCGCAAGGTCGAGGTCGGACAGTATCTCACGGCAGGCACCGCGATCGTCTCGCTGACCGATCTGTCGGAGCTGTGGGCGAACTTCACGGTGACGGAAAAGGATTCGGGCAACCTCAAGGTCGGCCAGTCAGTCCGGCTGAAGGTCGACGCCTATCCGGCCCGCACCTTCGACGCAAAGATCACCACGATCGAGCCGCAGATCGCGACCGACACCCGTAACATCCGGGTGCAGGCGACGGTCGCGAATCCGGAGAAGATCCTGAAGCCCGGCATGTTCGTGACCACCACGGTGGTGTTGCCGGACAAGCCGGCGGTGGTCTCCGTTCCGGAGACAGCCGTCGACTACACGCTCTACGGCGACTCGGTGTTCCTGATCACCGAGAAGAAGGAAGAGGACGGCAAGACCGGCCTGAGCGCGGTGCTCACCTTCGTGCAGACCGGCAACCGGGTCGATGGTCGCGCTGAAATCGTCAAAGGCCTGAAGCCGGGCGACAAGGTTGTCGCCGTCGGCCAGCTCAAGCTGCAATCGGGCTCGGCCGTGTCGATTTCGACCGACCCGGCCCCGCAGATCCAGGCGAAGCCGCCGCGCCACTGACAATGCACTCGCGTGATCCGGTCTGACCGGATCACGTTCTTAAAACAAAAGAGATCGAGTTCGCCGCGATGACCTTTACCGATATCTTCATCAAACGCCCGGTCCTGTCGGTCGTCGTCAGTCTGCTGATCCTGCTGATCGGCCTGCGCGCGGCGATGGTACTGCCGATCCGGCAGTATCCGAAACTGTCGAACACGGTCATCAATATCACGACCGTCTATCCCGGTGCGTCTGCAGACCTGGTCCAGGGCTTCATCACGACGCCCATCGAGCAGGCGGTCGCTTCCGCCGAGGGCGTCGACTACGTTACCTCGTCCTCGGTGCTCGGCACGTCGACGATCCAGGTCTACATCAAGCTGAACTTTGACCCGAACCAGGGGCTCACCGAGGTGCTCGCCAAGGTGAATTCGGTCAAATATCTGATCCCGAAGGAATCCAACGATCCGGTCGTCACCAAGACCACCGGCCAGACCACGGCCGTGATGTATCTGGGCTTCTCCTCTGAGGAGCTGTCGGGCTCGGCAATCTCGGACTATTTGACGCGCGTCGTGCAGCCGGTGCTGTCGACCGTCGATGGCGTGGCGTCCGCCGATATCCTGGGCGGCCAGACCTTTGCGATGCGGTTGTGGCTTGACCCGATGAAGATGGCCGGCCACAACGTGTCCCCGGCTGATGTCGCGGCCGCGATCACCGCCAACAACTTCCAGTCTGCGGCCGGCCAGACCAAGGGATACCTCATCCTCTCGAACATCACGACGAACACAGGCCTGACCGACGTCAACGAGTTCAGGAAGTTGATCGTCAAGGCCAAGGACGGCGGCTTCGTGCGGATGGAGGACATCGCCACCGCCGAGCTTGCAGCCCAGAGCACGGATGCGAGCGTAGCCTTTAACGGCGAGCACGCGATCTTCATCGGCGTGAACGCAACGCCGCAGGGCAACCCGCTGACTCTTGTGAACGGTGTGCGTGCGCTGTTCCCCGAGCTCGAGCGCAATCTGCCACCGTCGATGAAGATGAAGGTCGCCTACGACTCGACCAAGTTCATTCAGTCCTCGATCGATGAGGTCGAGAAGACGCTGGGCGAAGCCATCATCATCGTCATCGTGGTGATCTTCCTGTTCCTGGGCTCGTTCCGCTCGGTGATCATCCCGGTCGTCACCATCCCGCTGTCGATGATCGGCGTCTGTACCCTGATGCTGGCGCTCGGCTTCAGCTTCAACCTGCTGACGCTGCTCGCGATGGTGCTGGCGATCGGCCTCGTGGTCGACGACGCCATCGTGGTGGTGGAGAACATCCACCGCCATCTGGAGGAGGGCAAGACACCGGTGCAAGCGTCGCTGCAAGGCGCGCGCGAAATCATCGGTCCGGTCGTCTCGATGACCATCACGCTAGCCGCCGTGTATGCGCCGATCGGCTTCCTCGGCGGTCTCACCGGTTCGCTGTTTCGCGAATTCGCCTTCACGCTGGCAGGCTCGGTGATCGTGTCCGGCGTCATCGCGCTGACGCTGTCGCCGATGATGTGCTCGGGGCTGCTGAAAAACACGGAGGAGGGCCGGTTTGCAAAACTGGTCAACAAGGTGTTCGGCGCCGTCACGCGCTGGTATGGCCGCAGGCTCGACCGCTCGCTCGACTATAAGGCCATTACCGGGCTGGTCGCGGTGACGATCCTTGGGCTCGTCGGGTTCCTCTACATGCACACCTCGAAAGAGCTCGCGCCCGAGGAAGACCAAGGTATCGTGTTCGCGGTGATCAAGGCGCCGAAATATGCCAACATCGACTATCTCGATTTCTATGGCGACAAGCTCGACAAGAAATTGCAAGGCTTTCCTGAGACCGATCTGCGCTTCGCGCTGAACGGCATCAACGGTCCCCAGAGCGGTATCGCCGGCATGTTGCTGAAGCCGTGGGATGAACGGAAGCGCTCTTCGATCCAGTTGGTTCCGCTGGTTCAGGCCGAGCTCAGCAAGATCGAGGGCGTCCAGGCGTTCGCCTTCAACCTGCCGCCGCTGCCCGGTGGACCCGGCGGCCTGCCGGTGCAGATGGTGATCAATTCGACCGCGGGCTTCCAGGCCGTCTATGAGCAGATGGAGAAGCTGAAGGGCGCCGCGCGCAAGAGCGGCATGTTCATCGTCACCGATAGCGATCTCGCCTTCAACCAGCCGACCGTGAAGGTGAACGTCGACCGCGCCAAGGCCCAGGATCTCGGCATCAACATGCAGAACATCGGCAGCGCGCTCGCGATCCTGGGCGGCGGCAATTACATCAATCGCTTCAACCTGGAGGGCCGTTCCTATCAGGTGATCCCACAGGTACCACGCAGCCAGCGGCTCTCGCCGGAAGCGCTCGGCAATTACTACGTGGCGACCAGCACCGGCCAACAAGTGCCGCTATCGACGGTGGTGTCGATCGAAACGTCGACCGCTCCGAATTCATTGACCCACTACAACCAGCTTGACTCGGCGACCTTCTCGGCCGTGCCGATGCCCGGCGTAACCGTCGGCCAGGCCGTCGACTTCCTTGAAGGTGAAGCCAAGAAGCTGCCGCAGGGCTTCAGCCACGACTACCTTGCCGACTCCCGGCAATACGTGCAGGAAGGCAACCAGCTCGCCGTCACCTTCAGCTTCGCGCTGATCATCATCTTCCTGGTGCTGGCGGCACAGTTCGAGAGCCTGCGCGACCCGTTGGTCATCATGATCTCGGTGCCGATGGCGATTGTCGGTGCGTTGATCCCGCTGTTCTTCGGCGCAGCAACCATGAACATCTACACGCAGGTGGGTCTGTTGACCCTGGTCGGCCTGATCACCAAGCACGGCATCCTGATGGTGGAGTTCGCCAACGAGCTCCAGCTCAACGAACGGCTTGACCGCCGCTCGGCGATCGAGATGGCGGCTCGCATCCGACTGCGGCCGATCCTGATGACGACGGCCGCGATGGTCACCGGCCTGATCCCGCTTCTGACCGCGACCGGCGCCGGGGCGGCCAGCCGCTTCTCGATCGGGCTCGTGGTTGTCGCTGGCATGTCGATCGGCACGCTGTTCACCCTGTTCGTGCTGCCGGCGGTCTATGTGGTGCTCGCGGCCGACCACCGTCCCCCAGGCCAGATCCGTGCGGAACAAGCAGCTCGAAGAGCTGAGTCTCGGCTCGAAGGCGATGCGGCTGACCTGAGGGCGCTCGATTGAAGATCCAAAACGGCAATGGCCATTGCCAAGGCGCATCCGCGCCGAAGCAAGTGCTAGTTGTGGCAGAGGGGCGCTACCATTGGGCAGGCTTGCGCCATAAGTCCGTGCAATCTTTAATGATGGTCGATATTGACGGCCAACAAATAAGCATACGTCAGCAACCCCCGCGGTCGAGTTTTGATGCTAGAGTTAGTCCAAGATATTTTTTCGATTGAGGCAGCGAGCTCGATGCCCTCACCCGAGGGATCGACCATCTGCTTCAACTGGTTGGCTTGATTGACACACCTCTCCGGAAGCTGCGAACGTCCGACCGTTCAGGCTGAAAGGCCTCAACTAGTACTGGCACGGCGCTCGCAGGATTGCTGTCGCCACATACGAAAACATCAACGGCCGCGTAGGACCTCTCAGGCCAAGTATGTAAGGTCATGTGCGATTCAGCCAACAACGCTATTGCCGAGACGCCGTTGCCCGGACAAAACTTATGAACATGGAGGTGGAGTAATGTCGCACTCGCCGCATGGATGGCTTTTCGGATGGCGTCTTCCGCAAGGTCCGGATCGTCGAGGTTTTTCGCTCCCCATAGCTCGATGAGCATATGCGTCGCACCGGTTGAAAGAGCCGGTGGTACTTCCTCTTCGTTATCAATAATCATTAAGCAATCTCCGTTGAATTGACGGCTCAATAAGAAGAGCTGTTCGGGATCTAGGTGACGAGGTGATCAGCCCGCGTGTTTTGCCGGTACGTGAATGACCTCAAAACCGCCGTCGAATCCGACAACTGCGATGACCTTAGGCAACTGATTTGTGCCTTTGAGCCGACGCCGAGTCCTTGATGTGGCGATCAGCTGCTCGAGCACCATCGGCTTGGCGGTGATTGGCGACAAGATGTCCCTCGTCCGCCTTTGAGCGCTTGACGACTGCCCTCCAGCGGCTGTGGAAACGACGCTGGTCTCGTGGAAACGGTAACATGTGTTTGCATTGGATCTTGCACAATCGATGTTACCGCTTGAGTGCCATAGGAATCCGCAGCCCTGCGAGGGCCAAGTCCGCTTTCATGAGGAGAGCACCAAACCAAAGTCCAGGCGCCCGTTGGTTGCGGGTGCCATGCGGACTCACGCGTGTCGACTACAAGATCCGGTAGGTGCCAACGCCAATTTGGGGCCCTAGGCTGCGGCCGCGTTCCCCTGACGATCATCGAGGTAACAGTAGTGAACGCAAAGCACGGGAAGCTAAGAAACGGACAAACCGGCACACTATGACCGGCCGATACCGGGGGCTACGCGCTGCATACCCTCAATCAGGATCGTCGGTGTTCTGATTAAGGGCCCCAGAAGGCGACGGATGGGGGACGCGTATGCCTAGCCGAGATCTATCCAAAAAAAATCAGTTTGTGGAACGTCAACCGATCGAGGCGATCACGGCGATCGATCGCCTTGCGAGATCGGATCCGGAGAGAATTGCGCTGCGAAGCGGCGCAGACGAACTCACCTACGAGGCGCTGCGACTAAGATCGGATGCCCTCGCAAGGAGGCTACGAGAGCATGGCGCTCGGGGCGCGGTCATCGGATATTGGGGGGAGCGCGGCTTCGACTGGGCGACGGCGGTGGTCGCAATTTTGAAGGCCGGATCAACGTACTTGCCGCTCGATCCATCCTTACCGGATTCACGTACGTCGTTCATAATTGAGCAGAGCCGCTGTGCTCTGATTATTGGCCCCGACCAGCAGCATTCGCTCAGCCTGTTCCGGTCGAGCAGCAAAGGCTCCACCCAATTCATGCCGATAGAGGCGGCGCTGCGTGAGGGCCAGCCTTCGTCGTTCGTGCCATCATCGAGCGCGGATGAACTCGCCTATATTCTGTTTACGTCTGGTTCGACGGGCCAGCCCAAGGGCGCAATGATTGCGCATGCAGCCTTAAACAATCATTTGACGGCAAAAATTGATGCCCTGGCCCTCACTCGGACGGATTGCATCGCGCAGACGGCATCGCATTGCTTTGACATCTCGCTGTGGCAACTTCTGTCAGGGCTTTGCGTCGGAGCCAGTATCGCGATCATTGATGATGCGACACTGAAATCGCCAGTATCTCTTCTTAAAGCAATTCAAGGGCACAGCGTGACGGTTGCTCAATTCGTCCCGTCAATGCTTGCAGTATTTGTTGAATATCTGCAGCCCCTTGCGGCGGCTGAGAGAGCCCTGGAAAGTTTGCGGATTATCTCTACGGTTGGAGAACCGCTGACACCCGGACTGGCGCGCGCATGGCTTGCCTTATATCCGCAGGTCCCCATTCTCAACCACTACGGGCCGACCGAGTGCGCCGACGGCGTTACGCACAATCTGGTTTCAGTACCGCCCGCGGTGGCTGACACTTATGTGCCGATCGGCAAGCCGATTGCGAACCTTGAGGTCTATGTCACCGATGGATCTCGTCTGTGCGACACGGGAGAGGTCGGCGACATCTGTGTGAGCGGCGTGGGTGTCGCGGCTGGTTACGTCAACGACGATGTTCGCACCAAGGATGCCTTTGGGCCAAACCCGTTCTCCAACAACCCGGGGTTCCGGCGCCTATACAGGACAGGTGATCTCGGGCGCGTCCGTTCCGATGGTCTCTTGGAATGCCTCGGTCGACGGGACCGTCAGGTCAAAATCCGTGGGCACAGAATTGAGCTGGGAGAGATCGAGGCCCGCCTCTGTGCCCATCATTCGGTACATGGCGCTGTCGCGGTCGCCTCCGTCTGCGCAGGCGTAAAACTTATGGCGCGAGACATAACAAGCGCGGAGCGGGAAACTGGATCGAGACAGCTAATCGCGTATGTGTCGGCTCCGGCTGAAGTGACGGAAACCGAGCTTAAGAACTTTGTTGCCGAAACGCTTCCGACCTACATGCTCCCGGAAAGGATCATCCACGTCGGCTGTATTCCGCGGACCAGAAACGGAAAAGTCGATTTTGGCGCATTGCCGGACCCGACCAGTGTTCGTCCTTTATTGCCGACGCCGTTCGAGGGGCCGCGAACAGAGCTCGAAGCCAAGCTGTGGCAAATTTGGGCAGGCGTTCTGCGCATTGAGAACATTGGCGTGAATGATCAGTTCATAAGCCTCGGCGGCGACTCGCTCCGAGCAATGCTCATATTGGGTCAATTGCAGACCCAGCTCGGAGTGAGAACGGATTTCAGGCTGGTCCTGAATGGAACTGTACGGTCTCTTGCGGCTTCGATCGCGTCCCGAGTCGAATCCAAACCGTGCACAGCCCCCGCGTACGGAAAGCTTCCGCGAGCACCTCTAACGCGAGTTCAGGAACATCTATGGTTTCTTTCCCAGCTCGATCCGTCTGCCAGGAACTACATCATTCAAGGCGGCCTGCGAATAAGAGGCTTCATCGATCTGGTCGCATTCAACCGTGCCTGGACCGATGTCGTTCATTTCCATCAGGCACTTTCTGCGCGCTTTATCGACGAGGATCGTCCGGTTCAGCTTTTTGATGATCCGCAATGCGCAAATCTTGGTTTGACTGATGCATCTCATCTCACGGCACAGCAAGCCGAGGAGCTGATCGCAGAGTTACGGCAAACAGAGCTGAGCGGTAGCTTTGATCTCAGCCAAGGTCATCTGTTTCGCGCGCGCATGATCCGTTTTCGCCCTGACCACCATCTGATACTGATCACCGCTCACGAAATTATTATCGATGCTTGGTCCATCTCTGTTCTGCTCAGAGACCTTCGACAAAGATACCTGGATGCCGCGGCGTCCATGCCAAAGGACCGCGCCTCGCTTTCGACCTACGCGGTCTGGGAAAAACAGCACGCGACCCCAGAGACGCTGGCCAACCAACGCAGCTATTGGCGCCGTCAGATTGGTGATGATCCGCCGGTGCTTTCGCTTGGAACAGGACAAGCGCGACCGCGGACGAAGTCTCACCGCGGCGCCTCGCATGCGGAGCTGCTCGGCAGCGAGCTCTCCAATCAGGTACGGGAGTTTGCGCGCCAACATAGATGCACAACGTCGACAACGCTCCTTGCGTGCTTCAAGCTGCTGCTACGGATGTACAGCGGTCAGGACGATATAATCGTCGGCATACCGCAAGTCGTACGGGATCAACCCGGCAGTGCCGACATTGTCGGCTTTTTCCTGAATATGCTGCCAATCCGTTCCGCGATCGATGTCGGTCAGTCCTTTGCGGTTCATGCCTTGCGCGTCCAGGGCCTGGTCAGCGATGCCATCGCAAATTCGGCATACCCGTTCGGTTGGATGGTAAGGGATAGCCGGCTATATCGCGAAGCGGAACGATCGCCGATCTTCCGGGTCATGTTCAACATGTACTCCGAGGCCGCGGAGCCACCGGATCAGCATGAGTGCAATCTGACATTCCGCGAATACGACACCGGCTATGTAAAATTCGATCTGACCTTGTACGCACAAGATCAGGGCGATGAAATCGCCCTCCAGCTAGCATATGCCGAAGACATCCTCTCCAGAGATCTCATCGTCCGTATGGCTGATAATATGCGCTGTCTGATTGCGGCCTGCGTTGAGAATCCACTTGCGCCCGTTAAGGATCTGAGCTGTCTCAGCGGGGCGGATGTCGTTATGCTGGACTCGCTGCACGGCTCGGCGCAGTCATACGCGACTGAATGTCCACTGGTCGAAGCGTTCGAGCAAATCGGCGCCTCTCATCGCAGCCAAGTGGCATATTTTGGTGATTTCGGTGAGATCACATTCGGCGATCTGCGTGAGCGCGTAACAGCAATCAGGTCCTTACTGGAGGCGTCTGAGGTGGGGGCTGGCGACAGGGTCGCCATGCTGGTCGACCGGTCGCCTGACGTCGCCGCTGTTATTCTTGCGGCACGAGCCTTGCAATCCATCGTTGTCCCCATATCGCCGGATTATCCGCGTGATCGGATGGACCATATCCTGCGAGATAGTCGGGCAAAGGTTTTGGTTCACGCAAGTACCACTGACCTTGGTTTTGACCTGCCGTCGATTTGCCTGTTGACCCTAGAAGGGTGCGGCACGCTCGCGCACGAGTCTGAGTGCGGCGACAAACCATCAGATCAGGGAATTGCGAGCCTTATATACACGTCGTCCTCGACCGGGAGGGCGAAGGGGGTTCTCATACCGGAGTCGGCAATTCTTAATCGACTGAACTGGATGTGGCGAACCGCTCCGTTCGAGCGCACCGACGTGATGGTTGTCCAGAAGTCCGCATCACTCGTTGCGTCCGCTTGGGAATACTTCGGTGGACTTCTAAGAGGTGTGCCTGCGCTGATCCTGACCCGTAGGCAGTTGCTGGATCCAGATCTGCTGTTGAGCACGTTGGCGGAACGTCGCGCGACACACTTATTTGCCTCGCCGCCACTCCTGAGCGGCCTCGTTGCCTCCCAAGAGCGGCAGCCAAGATCCACTTCCTTGCGGTTCGTCACAAGCAGCGCTGAAGCGATGTCATCTTCGCTCCCAGTTCGCTGGCGTACGCACTTCCCGGACGTGCCGTTGTGGAACTTCTATGGTGCCACGGAATGTGCGTCCAACGCCGCAGTCTACAAAACGTCGGATGCCGACGACGGCGTGTCGCTCGTCCCCGTTGGGCGCCCAATCGATAACGTCAAACTCTACGTGCTCGATGCCGCGTTGAAGAGAGTCCCTGTCGGAGCCGCCGGTGAGCTCTGCATCGCGGGGCGCTGCGTAAGCGCTGGGTACTGGAGGGATCAAGAGCGGACAACACGTTGCTTCGTGCCAAATCCTTATGGTGACGGACAGTACAGCGTCCTTTATCGAAGCGGCGATATTGCCCGCATCTCAACCAGGGGCCTTCTCGAGATTTGCGGCCGATCGGACAATCAGATCAAGGTACGGGGGCATCGGATTGAGCTGGAGGAGGTGGAAAAGGCTCTTGAGTCTCATCCCGCAATCACAAAGGCCGCGGTCGCTGCAGATGGCATGGACGGCGATCGTCGTTTGATCGCCAGCGTGATCCCCGCGCGCGACAGTCTAAGCTCGGAAGAGATTGTCGCCCATCTTAAGCACTCATTGCCATCCTACATGACTCCCGCCGCCTTCCGTTTTGTTGACAATATCCCCCTCACGACAAGCGGAAAGATAGATCGTGCGGGCTTGTCGTCCGTTCCTTACCGCGAGGTCGGACCTGCTCCATCTGTCGAGCCCCGCACGAGGAAGGAGCGTATTCTTGCTGGGATCTGGCAGGATCTATTGGACGTCGAGCGGGTCGGAATTGATCAGGTCTTCTTTGATATCGGTGGAGATTCTCTTCTAAGCGTGCGCTGCGTCACGTTGGCGCGCAAAGCCGGGCTGAATCTTACTGTTGACCGACTCTATCGAACGCCGACAATTAGGGAATTGGCGGCAGATGGAGCGACGGTTGCACTCCATACCGCCCCTTCCGTGGACGGGTCGTTGCCGGTTACCCCCGCAATCGCATCTTGGAAGCCTCTTGTCGGCTTCGATGAGCACTACAACATAGGCGATCTGTTCTTCCTGCCCGGCGGGATGCTGGATATCCGGCTGCTGGAGCGCGCCCTTGCTCATGTCATGGATAGGCACGAAGGCCTCAGGCTCCGTATCGCCCGAACCGACGATGGTCTACGTCTGACGATCGCAGCTTCCGTGGCCGAACGTCTCGTGGAGGAGATCAATCTTGGCGGATTGACCAGCCTGCGGCAGCGTAAGGCAATCGAGAGCATCTCAGCAAGACGTCAACATATGTTTCGTTTTGACGGCCAGACGCCTCTTGTTAACGTCACGGTGTTCCGCACATCGGAAAGCGGCGATTACTATCTTCTGGTCTTGATGCATCATTTTGTAGCGGACGGGATAGGCTATCGACTGTTCCTTGAAGCATTGGATGCGGCCTACGACGCTCTTGGCTCAGGCCACGCCGTAAGCGGCCCCGAGACCATGCAAATGCTCTCTCCATGGTTGAAGCGCCTTGAGCAGTACGCGAACAGCGAGGCGCCAGCCGAACTCGAATACTGGGAGAGGATCGACTACGATCGGTTCAATTTACATGTCAGCCCCACGTCGGCGGGTAGCGCGAGCTTTTCGCAAGTGACCGCGAGAGAGCTTCACTATGCACGCCTTGAAGGTCGAGCGGATGACGCGAATTGCCGGGTCCTTTGGGAAGATCAGGCCAAGCATCATCTGGAGATTGGCAAAGAAGCGACAGCTGATCTGCTCAATATTGCAGCCAGATCGACGCATTGTAAGGACATCGACGTATTTCTTGCCGCGATATCCGGCGCCTGTGGGCGTGTTTTCGGCAACTATTCGCTCTGGATTGATAGCCTTACCTCGACCCGAGGTCGGCTGTTTGAAGATATCGATCCATCGCAGATCATTGGCCATATCAGCGAGCTCGTTCCGCTTTCCTTGAGTCTCGCCGGAACGGAGGCTCGTCCCGATCGTGCTCGTTCAATAAACCGCCAGCGCAATGCCCTGCCGCGCAGCGGAGTAGGATTTCGGGTTTTGAAATTTGTAAACCGAGATCCAGCCGTGCGGAGCCGGATCGATCGTCTGCCCTTACCTAAAATCGGACTGAATTATCGAGCGGGTTTGCAGCACCATTTTCCGCGCCGCCTCCTAGCCCAGGACCCGTCTCCAATCTGGATCGGCGAAGACATGGATGAAGCCGCCGCGAGCCACCTCTTCTGGTTCGACGTCGGATATCAAGCCGGCCGTCTACAGATTGAAACAAGGTATGATCCAACCCAGATCGGTTATGAGGTGACCCATAATCTTTGCACGGTGTTGCAACAGGAGCTGTTGCTGACGATCAGCGAATTCGGAAGAGCCGGCGACACCGTCATCCATGAATGAGCCGGATGCGGAAGTAGCGGTCGAGTGCGATCGAGATGTGATGGCAAAGAAGAAGCAGAACATCGATCTATCGGATCCCAATCTGGCGAGCCTTATCCTGCGGCTCGCAATTCCGTCTATTGTTGGCCTATCGATCAACGCGGTACAGCAGGCCGTCAATGCGATCTTTGTTGGTGCACTTGGTGCGCAGGCGATCGCAGCTGTCAGCATGACCTTGCCCGTCGTGGTCCTGCTGACGGCAGTCGGTCAGGGAATCGGTGTTGGAACAGCCTCGTTCATATCTCGCCATCTTGGTGCTGGTGAGTACCTGGAGGCAAGTAGGGGCGCGAGTACCGCGCTGGCCCTGGCCGCTCCGATTGGTATCATGTTTACGGTTCTCTTACTGCTAAACTTGCGACGGATCTTCGTAACGCTCGGGGCAACTCCAACCATCATGCCCGTGGCGCTCGACTATGCGGCGACGCTATTGTTCGGGTACACCCTGATGCTTCTAAACATCGTCAACGGCTTCATCGTTAGAGCCGAGGGCAACACACGTTTCAGCATGTGGACGATGCTTACCGCCTTCATACTGAACGCGGTGCTCGATCCGGCCTTCATCTTCTTACTCAACCTCGGTGTGCGAGGCGCAGCCCTCGCAACGCTGGTATCTCAGATCGCTGCCATTAGCCTCTACATTGCGCATTTTGCGAAGCTAGGCGGGATAGTCCTCGTCAAGATTTCTTACGTCTCATTGCAAACAAGTCGCATCAGACAGATCGCGTTCATAGGTGCGCCAGCCACCATGACCGGCATTTTGTCTGCCACTGCCTCCATGCTCCTGTACGGAGCTGCTGCGCCGTTCGGAGACGACTGCATCGCGGCCATGGGAATAGCTGTGCGATTGCTGACGATCGGCGCACTGCCTGTCACCGGCTTTTGTATGGGCTCTCAAGCTGTCCTGGGTTTCGGTTGGGGCGCACGCGATCTTCCCCGCGTATGGAAGGCCGCAAAGCTCATGCTGTCCATAACTGTCGCGCTCTCGGTTGCGTATTCCGCGGCCGTTGTGAGTTTTGCCCGACCTTTGGTCAAACTGTTCAGCGATAACGAGAACGTCACTGAAATTGCCGTCTTGTCCTGTATCGTTTTCCATCTCTTTTTTTGGCTTTTTGGTATTGAGAGTTTCGTGACGACGATGCTTCAGTCGTTCGGGAGAGCACGCCTCAGTGTGATCGTATCCTTGGCGAGGCACGGCTATTTCTTCATACCGGCCATACTGGTGTTGCCGGTCATATCGGGTTTCAACGGACTGTTGGCCAGTCAAGCAATCGCTGAGCTGGGTGCTGGAATGATTGCAATCATTGTCATGTTCCAGCAGTTTGCGGAGCTCAAACGAGCGCTCCGGTACGCTACTTCAAGACCGATCGATATCGCGGGTTGACCTGACAATGGACATCATTGCGGACCGGAGCATTGAGCCTACAGAACTGTGGAGGTGGTGCTCTCCAAGAAGTGACGCACGTAGTGTGCAAGAGCCATGCAGCTATGGTGGTAGTTTTCGGCCTGTTCACTTGTGGTGCTCGTGCGGCTGGGCTTCTAGGGTTGTGTCCGGAACGCGGCTCTTCGCTCATCGCCCGCTCCATATTGCCTTCCACGAAGCGGCCCTTGGTCCGCTACGCGGTTGAACCGCTCACGCCAACACTCGCGGCGATCTCCTCGTCGCCCGGCTCGGCATCAGCGGCCAGCAGAACCTGTACACGTGAACAAGGTCCATCAGGCCATCACCTCGGGGTCGAGCTCGGAAGACGAGGTGTGGCTACATCTCGAAATGAAATGGAGACCGAGCACGGGGTGATCTGAGTCTGAGGCGTCGGCGAAGACAGCGTCAAGGCGTTCACGGACTTCACAATCGAAAACCTGATCGAGCTGATCAGGTTCTACAATGAAAGTCGTGGACCGCTCGTCCGGTGACTCTGCGGCCTGCGCCGAATGGATACGCGCCAGGCGTTGAAGGTAACGCTTAAGCGGACCGATACTCCAGGCAACACCGCGAGATGAGCCCTCAATCGCTACGAATTGGCTGGCTGTGGCAGACGGATCGAACCTGAAAATGGCAGGACTGCGTCTGACGTTCCACCTTGCAGAGAGTTAGTGACGTCCGAACTGCGGCGGGCGCTCTGACATCAAACGATGGTTTGGACGGCTCCTGGCCTTTACCTTCAGTAAATCGATTGCAAGCTTTCGGGCTTGAACAGCCCGAAAGTGCGCAGCTTGATTCTCGGTTTCGCCCGACTCCAGCCCCACGACCGCGATTTCGTCATCTATAGTCGCGGCTTCGGAAGCTTAGAGCAGCGAGCGAGCAGTTTCAATCAAACTTGTAGGAGGCCTGCAGAAATGTGCCCCATCTTTCCATGCGATAGTTCGCAGGATTAGGTGCTGCGGTGACAGGAGAACTGTCCTCCGTCTCGGAACGGGTGTCGAGTTCCTTACTATGTCTTGAAGTCCACATAGCCCAATACCGGGCGCCGACGCCGACGCTGAAATTGTTGGTGAGGAAATAAGACAGGACTCCTTCGACCTGCACACCACCGCCACCGCCCCCGCGCTGATTCTCGAAAGTCGTCAATGGGCGCCTCAGATGGTTGTCGCGCCCCTGGAAATCTGTCCAGGGCAGGTAGGCAACATCGGCGCTGACGCGCCAACGGTCGAGCAACACGGTCTCAGCGCTGAGGCCGATTCGCAGCGCATTCCAATCAGTGTCCTGGCTGCCCACGACCACCTTACCGCCGACGG
This sequence comes from Bradyrhizobium sp. 23AC, assembly GCF_054863025.1. Taxonomy (NCBI): domain Bacteria; kingdom Pseudomonadati; phylum Pseudomonadota; class Alphaproteobacteria; order Hyphomicrobiales; family Nitrobacteraceae; genus Bradyrhizobium; species Bradyrhizobium sp. 23AC. Next base: position 60,161 of record NZ_JAVAYN010000011.1, on the reverse strand, counting down.
CTTGATGGCACGGCGGCGAGGAGGCGATCTGCGCGCATCCTGTCGTGTCAGATTTCTGGCCGTAATAGGTCCAGCCCATAAACCCGCCAACCTTGAAGGCGGTCTCGCGCAAGAAATCGTAGCCCGCATCGGCCGTGTAGTACGTGAACCTTCCGTTCGTCTGGCCCGATGTCGTGTTGGAATAGGCGAAGGTGTCAGCACCCCAATCTTCATCGTTCGTATTGCCGTTGTTGAAGCGCCCCATCCCAATATTGCCCTTCAGAAAGATCCCCCACGGGCTGTCCACGCGTTCGAACAACTCACCGGAGATCCCATCCAGATTGTGATACGTGATCCTTGATTCGAGATCGCTCCCTGTGACTTCGCCCCCGTGATTCCATTGAAACCTTCCGCGACTCAGCCAGAATCGTGTGCCGCTTTCCAGCGACCATCCCTGAGTAAAGGCAGTCGGCAGCGCGCTGACGGGCGGCGTCGCCGCCTGTAGCGGCGTATCGAACCATCCCGGCGTCCGCGGGTCGGCACCGAAATGGTAGTTCAGAGCAATTTTGCCGATGTGATAGCTGCTGGACAGGTGGGTGATGTTGGCAGGGACCGTTGCCAACGGAAGCTGTACAGTCGGAGGGGTTGCCACACCGGGTCCGCCGAACCACAAATAGTCGTACTCAAGTCCAACGGACCATGCAGGCGTGAGCGCTTGCTCAACGCCGGCACCGATTGTGCCGCCGAACCGACCGTACTCGAAATGAGTGGCATTCTGTGACGCCAAGCCATCGGGGTGGTCTTCGCTACGAAATTCGTCGTTGTTGACGACATCGCCCTGATTGTGTTGCCAGGCCACACCTCCCTTGAGATAAGCCAGCGTATGGCCCTGCGAACCAAACGCATAACCCAGGCGACCGGTCCCGGTGACAAAGACGTTCGGACTCGCATTGCAGGTTGCGCTCACAACAGATCCGGAGACGGCAAAACAGGTATTCGTGCCGTCGGACGCGGCGCCACTGGCATCCACTTCAACGCCAATGACCCAATTGGCCTTCTGCCAATTGTAGCCGATCTGGCCTCCCTGCAGGAACACTGGGGTATCGACGACATCCCCATAGATTGACGGACCATACGGATCACTGAATGATGTCCGGCCGTAGCCGCCGCCAACGTGCGCGCCAAAATATCCTCCGGTCCAGCTCCACAGGACCGGTGGGACTTTTACTGCCGGCTTAAGATCTGCCGAATTGACCGCACCGCTTGCAACGAGCGCAATTGTTGCTGCACCCCAAGAAAGAACTCCAGATCGCATCTCACCTCACGAAACACAACGCGCGCGCCATCTTGCAACCAAGCCCGAATGGCCGATGTTGTTGGCGCCGCCTCCACGCCGTCTAAGGTCTGCAGGATCTAGGCCAGTGCACACGACGCGTACTGCCTGCGGTTTTTCGTTGGCGATGTCGTTTTCTCCTCTCAAGGATGGCGGATTTGAAGCGCGATGCGTCTGATGACGGACACAAAACGCGTGCCGCATGCTCGGCGATTCCGAATTGAATACGTCACCGCTCTCTTGCGAATTGGTTCGTCTCAAGGTCGGCGGGCGCTCTGACAACAAAGATCGATTGGAATAACGCAGCACCGCCCCAACGGCGGCCTGGCCGTCACCTTCAGTAAATCAATGCAAGCTTGCGGGCTTGAAAGGCCCGAAAGCTTGCAGCTTTATTCTTGGTCTCCACCTGAATCGAATCCTGGGATCCGCGATTTCGTCATGTATAGTCGCGGCTTCCGTAGCTTAGAGCGGCGAGCGAGCAGTTTCAGTCAAACCTGTAGGAGGCCTGCAGGAACGTACCCCATCGCTCCATGCGATAGTTCGCAGGAAAGGCCCCCTCGGCAACTGGAGAGCTCCCCTCCTTTTGGGCTTTATTGGGGAGTATCTCGCTATGTTTTGGAGTCCACATGGCCCAATAACGGGCGCCGACGCCGAGGCTGAAGTTATCGGTGATGAGATAAGACAGGATCCCTTCGACCTGCACACCACTGCCACCGCTCCCGCGTTGATCGCTGAAGAACGTCAAATCCCGCAACAGATGGTTGTCACGGCCCTGGAAGTCTGTCCAGGGCAGGTAAGCAACATCGGCGCTCACGCGCCAACGGTCGAGCAACATGGTTTCAGCACTCAGACCGACGCGCAGCGCATTCCAATCAGTGTCCTGACTGCCGATGACCATCTTTCCGCCGACTGCTTGATAGCATGGCGGCGAGGACGCGATCTGCGCGCATCCTGTCGTGTCAGATTTCTGTCCGTAGTAGGTCCAGCCCATAAACCCACCGACCTTGAAGGTGGTGCCGCGCAAAAAATCGTAGCCCGCGTCGGCCGTGTAGTACATGAACCTTCCGTTCGTCTGGCCCGATGTCGTGTTGGAATAGGCGAAGGCAGCGCCCCAATCTTCATCGTTCATGGTTCCGTTGTTGATGCGGCCGAAGCCGATATTGCCCTTCAGGAATATCCCCCACGGGCTGTCCACGCGTTCGAACAACTCACCGGAGATCCCATCCAGTTTGTGATAGGTGAGCCTTGATACGAGCTCGCTCCCGGCGCCCCATTGAAACCTTCCTCGGCTCAGCCATAACCGTGTGCCGCTTTCCAACGACCAACCCCGAGTGAAGGCAATCGGCGACGCGCTGACAGTCGGCCTTGCCCCGTATGGCGGCGTATCAAACCAGCCCGGCGTCCTTGGATCGGCATCGAAATGATAATTCAGAGCAATTTTGCCGATATGATAGCTGCTGGACGGGTGGGTGATGTTGGCTGGGACCGTTGCCAACGGAAGCCGTGCGGTCGGAGGGGTTGCCACACTTGGTCCACCAAACCACAGATAATCGTACTCAAGTCCAACGGACCATGCAGGCGTGATCGCCTGCTCGACGCCGGCGCCGATTGTGCCACCGACCCGACCATACTCGAAATGAGTTGCATTCTGTGGCGCCCAGCTAAATTCGTTGTTGTTGACGACATCCCCCTGGTTGTGTTGCCAGGCCACACCTCCTTTGAGATAAGCCAGCGTATATCCCTGCGAGCCAAACGCGTAACCGAGCCGACCGGTGCCGGTGACAAAGAGGTTTGGGCTCGCATTGCAGTTTGCGCTTACAATTGATCCAGAGGCGGCAAGACAGGTATTTGCACCGTCTGACGCGGCGCCACTGGCATCCACCTCAACGCCAAAGACCCAGCGGTCCTTCTGCCAATTGTAGCCCATCTGGCCTCCCAGCAGGAACACTGGGGTATCAACGACGTCTCCGTAGAGTGACGGACCATACGGATCACTGAATGATGTCCGGCCGTAGCCCCCACCAACGAGCGCGCCGAAATATCCTCCGGTCCAGCTCCACCGCACCGGTGGGACTTTTACTGCCGGCTTAAGATCTGCCGAATTGACCGCTCCGCTTGCAACGAGCGCTGCTGTTGCGGCACCCCAAGAAAGAACTCCAGATCGCATCTCACCTCACGAAACACAACGCGCGCGCCAGCTTGGAACGAGGCCCGAATGGACGATGTTGTTGGCGCCGCTTCCACGCTGCTTGTAGTGTGCAGGATCGAGGCCAGCAGACGCGATGCGCACCGCCTGCGGTTTTCGCTGGCGATGTCGTCTTCTCCTGTCAAGGATGGCGAATTTGAAACGCGATGAGTCTGATGACGGACACAAAGCGCGCGCCGCATGCTCGGCGATTCAGGATTGAATACGTCGCCGCTCTCTTGCGAAATAGTTCATCTCTTGCTCCAGCGGCCTCGCAAGCTTGCAATTATTGTTCTTTGAGCTGGAAGGGCAATGCGAACCCTCAGCGGCCAAGGCGACTAGTGAGAACTTACGTTCGAGGATCACGCATCTCGAATGATTAAGCGCTTCGGGGGCGTAAAGTATCGATACTTGCCGGCGAGCGTGCCGTTAACGAACTGCAAGCCGTGATTGCCATAAATCATATCCTCACGCACGTATCCGTCAGATATGGCTTCTTGATTATTGCCTCCAACTGTCTTCTGAGTGATTGTCATCATCTGCCCGCCTGATGGCCAACCAAACATTTCAATTGCAGCAGCGCGTTGTGTGCCAAGTTTCAAGTTATCAAACTGTTTGGCCGGGATTACTCCGGCTGCCTTAATGGGCTCAGCTCTCATTCGCGAGAGATTTTCAGATCCAATTGGCTTACGAGCCACAACTTTCTCGATGCAGTGAGAATGAATTGGAATGCCGGGGTGCGAGTCCCATTTAATGTAGTGATCGGACCGTAAGATCTCCCAGCCGCCTTGCGCATAGATCGCCGCAAGCTCTCCACGCGAGAACGATTTCTTGTGACCGCATGCCAAACTCTCCTCAGGGATAGGATGATCTGCTTGATCAAGCGTGTTGGTGAAGCAGTGGAACCCTCCAGGCCGTGTCCGATCCATCAATTCCGTCACGAGGGGCCTCCAGATGGTCCGTTCCGTAAAATGCAACACGCAGTGCGCTATAAAGACGTCGAGGTAAGCAGGCGACTGGAATGTTTCAACAGGAGCGACAGCGCTCGTTATATTCACGCCCAGAGCTCCTGCGAGCCGATTCAGTTTGGAGATAGCGGCTTCAGATATATCGCTTGCGACGACCTGATGACCAAGCTGGGCCAAATAGAGAACGTTGCGTCCCTCGCCGCAACCGAGCTCGACGATCACACTCTTGGCGCGCAGAGCCGGGGTTATCTCGAAGATTTCGGGACTCGGACCACCCATACACGACACGTCGTGGTCAGCGTAGCCCGAATCCCACCAAAAGGGTGAGTCCTTCGCCATCTTTTGCATGCCGGACCTTACGCTGCCTGATATTGCTGCTCGAGGGCCGCCATCCTGGCGGAGTAAAACATCCGAGCTATGATGCTAGAGTACTTAAACCCCGTTCGAGTCAGTTGATAAGCGTCACCCTCTGCCAAATTCACGAGTTGCAAAGATTCAAGCGCCTCGAGTTCTTCGCTAAAATCAGCCGCGAGCGCTCGTCCGAATTCTGCAGCGTAATTACTTCTGCTCAAAGCTGACAACGTGAGGCCAAGCAGAACGTAACGACACCGAAGATCTTCCTGCGTCAGCCTGATTCCGTGCGAGGCTATCGCGTCGGGATCGAAGGGGCGAGCCGAGAAGGCGTTGATGATGGGCGAAGCCGCACTCGAGGCTACGGCGTAGTCCGTACTACAATGATATTGGCCAAAATAGCTTCTGGCGCCGGCCCCCAGTCCTAGCAGGGGCGTTCCCTTAAAATCCGACACCTCCTGCCGGTAGGCATGATCGCCAGCAATCCTGGTGAAGCGTGTGAAGGATTCCTGGCGGTAACCTTTGGACGCCATCAGTGCAACGTTCTGATCGTAGACCTCATACTTTTCCGCCTCAGAGAGGAACAGTTCAGGATTGTGCGCCTTCGACATAGTGATGCTCGTCATCGGACGAACAACAACGGGATACAGAGAGAGTGTCTGCGGCTCATAGTCGAGCACCCGGCCAAGCGAAGAGATCAAAGAGTCACGGGTTTGGCCACGCAAGCCGTAGATCAGATCAAGATTGACGTGAGAGAAACGCGCGATAAGGGCGTTGATTGCCGCTTTTGCAGTCTGGAGCGAATATGGCCTGCCAGAGTGCGCAAGCTCGCCGGGCTCCATGCTTTGGATACCCATGCTCATTCGGTCGACGCCAAGTGCCTTCAGGCAATCCAGGAGGTTGTTGTCGAAAGAGTCTGGCGTGCTCTCGACCGTCGTCTCACATCGCCGGCTTCGTTTTGGAAAGGCTGCATCGAGGGCGGCGAAAAGCGCGCCGAATTGATGCTGCGTCAGAAGAGTTGGAGTGCCGCCGCCGAAATAGATACTCGCAACCTCCCGATCTCCGAAGTATTCTCCATATCGAGCGATGTGCTCCACCAGTCGAGCAACGTAAGACTCCCCGGTCTCTCCTCCATGGCGCGTTGTAAGAAAGAGCGTGCAATAGGTGCAGCGATAGCGACAGAACGGAATATGGATATAGATGTTGATTTGCTTTGAGCGATCGGCCTGCTCAACGACATCGGTTATGCGGAGTGGCTGGGAAAAAGCCCGATATGCTCGCTTCGAAGGATAGCCGTAGACATAGGTTGGCAGCTCGTTGTTCGCTATGTTTGTCCGAAGAAAGTCCAGACGATCCATGACTTAACCCGTTGATTGCCAAAGCAGATGAACGCCTGAACGCCGTCTTCTCGAACGCCCTGGAAGCTGCTAATCCGCATTCATGATGGCGTTTGCGCCACTTATGTTCTTCAGATCCAACCGTGCGGCTTAGGTGCAAGACCAAACGTGCGCATATATGGCGACAGCGGCTGCTACACCAATCCGTCAACTGCGCCCACAAACGGTCAAAGGCCACCTTCGAAGTTGGGATCGCCTTTTTCAGGAGTTAGTTCGGTCACACCATAGGGTGGCATATCGGTCTTCATTGTTATCTCCTTCTCAAATGCGAAGATCAGTAAGTGAGGCCGGTTGGCTGCTCCTGCCGCCGCGCAATGAGCGAAACTCAAGAGTCGTGCCAATTCCGCAAGACAGGCCCCCAAAAAAGTCGTTCTGTATTGTGTTCGGCAGATTAACTGCGAGCGCAGCGGCACGTCCGCCGAACATCACTGTCGTGGACGCGATGCGATCGGATCCACTTGACCTCAGGATTAAGCACCCAGGCACTTCGGTCACCCGACGTAGCGGATCATGTTCGATTACCCGAGAATTTCCGTCGTCCTCAGGCTACCGCCTTGAGATATTGAGTGCGGTAGGTCCAGGGCGGTAGCTGGTCGACGCGATTTGGCCGTCCGTTGATGATACCTATCACTACATCGATGAACCAGGCGACAGGATTGGCGCCGAGCGCCTCAGGTTAAGCGGTCGTCTTTGTTAATCGCTCTTAAGGACAGCAGTCGATTCCGCGTCCCGCCCCCTAGGGGCGGCGCGATGCCGACGCTCCTGCGGCCGCTTTTGCTGGATGAGAAGCTGAGGCGTCCGTCTTGTCCATTCACGTTCGAGCTTTATCGGGCGACCTCGATCCGAACGAATCGAGTCTGCAATCGCGGAGCCGGTGCTGTCCTGGTGAGCGCGCGCTGGTGACTGTCATCACTACCAGCAAACGCAGGCTCTTGTTGATGTCCGACATTGTCGGGTTTGTAACAGCGGTCTGCGGCTAGGTCGGGATTACAACAATGTTCGGAGAGGCCGCTCGCGCGCACTATCTGCTTTCAAACGCACGGATCTGTTTCCCTGACGCAGTTGGCACGATCATTGCCAAACCTTGGCCGAGCGCCGTCAACGCCAGCAGGGAACTCCGAGGGGAGCATGCGTACCGTCACCACTCGCAAGGTCGCAGACATCACGGGCTCCGCTAAGCAACCTATCCGCAATAAGCTGCTTATCGAGCAAGCGCTGAAGGTCGACCCGGAGAAGACAGCGAAGAGGCGCGCTTGGCATGTCCGCTTCACTCGCATGCGCGTGAACGAGCCAGGCGGCGGCCCTAGGTTCATCCGCTGCAGGGACGCTAGGCAGTGCGACCTCTCAAAAGAGTTCGCAGCGGTATTTAGAACACTGCATTGTGTGGATGCATTAACGAGGGCTTCGGTGAAGAACGCTCTGCTGACGATTGGTTTCGGATTTCATCGTTCTCTGTCCGCGACATTCAAGCGATTGGTCAGGGCATGCTTCGGGACAGATCCATTGAATTGGCGCTCTGTCGCGCCTCTCGTCAACATTATCCATATCCTCAGGGTGGCGGCGCTGTGGCAACCGGTCGATGATCTCGCGCGGTATCTACCTGTCCACGTCACAGCGATTCTGCAGCCATCCAACACAGGCTGGCTCTACGCGGAGACGAACGGAACCGTCGCGGGAGCAGTCGCCCTTGGAATGATGTCGCCCGAACGTCTGGCTCAGATAGCCACAGCGCGGCCATTCTTGTGAGTCGGCTACGTAGCAGGAGGCATAGCATGAGAGTGCCGGCCAAACTGCCGTCCAGCCGACGCTTCGGCCTGACATTTTGCGCCGTATTTCTTGCGTTGGGCGCATGCGCGGCCATCAAGGGGAAAATCGCTGCCGCTTACGTGTCACTCTTTGCTGTTGGTGTCGCATTCGGCGGCGTAGCATTGACCGTCCCGCGAATTCTTGCGCCGCTCAACCTACTCTGGTTCTACTTCGGCGAGCTGCTTGGACGGATAGTCAGCCCGCTGGTTCTGGGCATCATCTATTTCGGGCTTCTAGTACCGATCGCCTTCGTCGCTCGCTTGCTCGGGCGCGATGAGCTTCATTTGAAGCGACGACCGGTCGCAAGTTACTGGATCAATCGTAACCCGCCAGGTCCGACAGCTCAGTCCTTCACACACCAGTTCTGAGGCGCATATGTTTCTCTTCATCAAGGAGCTCTGGGCTTTCATGCGTGTTCGCAAAAAGATGTGGCTCGGCCCCCCAATTCTTCTCATGGTTGTCATAGCCGCTTTGCTAGTTCTGGCGCAAGGCTCTGTCATGGCGCCGTTCGTTTACACGCTGTTTTGACCGGTGAATATCCTGGGTATCTCAGCCTACTACCATGACTCTGCCGCTTGTCTCGTCTCAGATGGCGAACTGGTAGCTGCCGCGCAGGAAGAGCGCTTTACGCGGAAAAAACAAGATCCAGGCTTTCCTGCCTGTGCGGCTCGTTACTGTCTCCGCGCTGCAGGGCTATGTCCAGCCGACGTCGACTACGTCGTCTTCTACGACAAACCCTTTAGCAAATTCGAGCGGATATTTGAAACCTATCTAGCTTTCGCGCCAAAGGGATTTAAGAGTTTCACAACGTCGATGCCGGTTTGGCTAAAGGACAAGCTGTTTCAAAGAACGTTGATTGCTGAGGCCCTGAAAGAGCACCTCGGGAATGATGTTGATTGGTCGAGGCGACTCCGCTTTTCAGAGCACCATCTCAGTCACGCAGCGTCGGCGTTCTTCCCGTCGCCATTTCACGAAGCCGCAGTGTTGACGATGGATGGTGTCGGAGAGTGGGCGACAACCTCGCTTGCGATCGGCAAGGGAAAGGACCTATCAGTCTACAAGGAGATTCACTTTCCGCATTCGCTTGGCTTGTTGTACTCAGCGTTCACTTACTACATCGGTTTCAAGGTGAACTCCGGTGAGTACAAGGTAATGGGACTGGCGCCCTACGGCGAGCCAAAGTATGTGCATCTGATAAAGGAGCATCTGATCAACCTCAAGGAGGATGGGTCATTCCACCTCGACATGAGCTTCTTTGACTACTGTACCGGACTAACAATGACCAATGGCCGCTTCGAGACACTATTCGGTGGTCCGGCCAGACGCCCGGAAAGTGGGTTGACGCAGAGGGAGATGGACCTAGCGGCCTCCATTCAGGCCGTTACCGAGGAGGTCGTCCTAAGGCTTGCAAAAGGAATCCGGACCACAACCGGCCAGAGAAACCTCTGCCTCGCAGGAGGAGTGGCGCTCAATTGTGTTGCGAACGGAAAGCTCATGCGGGAAAGGCTCTTCGACAACATCTGGATTCAGCCGGCTTCTGGCGACGCCGGCGGCGCAGTGGGCGCAGCACTCGCTGCCTACCATCTCATGCTTGAAAAGCCCAGGAGCATCCATGCGGGCGACAGCATGCACGGCGCGTACCTCGGACCGGAGTTCAGTCAGCGCGAAATTGAAGAGCGTCTAGGAAAGGTCGGCGCGGTATTCACGGCCGAATTGGATGAAGCACTGATTGACAATGTCGCACATGCTCTCGTCGACGGTAAGGCGGTTGGGTGGATGCAGGGTCGGATGGAGTTCGGCCCGCGTGCGCTCGGCGGACGTTCCATCATTGCTGATCCCCGCTCGCCGACCGTCCAGAAGCAGCTAAATCTCAAGGTGAAGTATCGCGAGTCCTTCCGCCCATTTGCGCCGAGTGTTTTGCGAGAGGAGGTGTCGCAATGGTTTCATCTTCATTCCGACAGCCCCTATATGCTCCTTGTGGCCGACGTGCTGAACACGAAGCAGTTGCCGATGTCGGAAAAGCAAAAGCAGCTCTTCGGCATCGATAAATTGAACGTCGCGCGCTCGGAAATTCCGGCTGTCACACACGTGGACTACTCCGCGCGCGTGCAGACAGTGCACAGCACGACCAATCCGCGGTTTCACAGGCTGATATCGAAGTTTAAGGAACTAACCGGATGTCCTGTTGTCGTGAACACCTCATTCAACGTGCGAGGAGAACCGATCGTTTGCAGTCCAGAGGACGCGTTCCGCTGTTTCATGGGAACAGAAATCGAAGTGCTGGCCGTCGGCAATTCGCTCTTACGGAAGGAAGACCAGAGCAGGTCGTTGATGAAGGACTATCGTAGTTGCTATGAACTTGATTAGAAAGCGAGGCCTTCAGGCTGTGCGCCAGGCAGCGGTCGTGATTTCTATTTCCTGTACGAACGATTTCGGCGCGCATTTCGAGGAAGACCATCCACATGGATGTCAAAATAAAAAACGCAATCTTCGGAATACTTTCAATAGCGACTAGCCTGATTATGGCTGCCGCCCTACTGGAATTCTATGTGCGTTTAACGCAGGCAGACGGCACCAATTTCGACATCGAAATGTGGCGTTACGCCAAAGACCTGAAAGTGGTTAGCGAGATACCCGGTGCAGGGCACGAACACACCCCTGGAAAGGGTGGGGTTTACATTGGGGTCCCCATAACGATCAACTCAGCAGGTTGGCGCGATCGCGAACATTCCATGGCGAAAGAGAATGGCACTGTTCGGATCATAATGCTTGGCGACTCCTTGACGTTTGGATGGGGCGCAAGACCTGAAGACGTCACATCATACCGATTGGAAAGGCTGCTGAACGCGAAGGAAAGAAAATTCGAGGTCATAAATACTGGGATTGGAAATGCGAACACAGCTATGGAAGCAACGTACTTCATGAAGAAGGCGTACGTATACAAGCCTGACATCGTCGTACTGAACTATTTTATCAATGACGCAGAGCCCACACCGCGAAGAACGGAGAATTTCTTTCTAGAGCACTTCTATTCAGCAGTATTCATCGCGGGTCGTTTCGATGTCCTTATGCGAACATACTTCGGCAGGGCTGATTGGCAGCACTATTACCGCGGTCTCTACCAAGAGAATGAACCCGGCTGGTTGGGTGCACAGGGTGCGTTGAAAGAACTTGCGAGCTATTGCAAGGCTCGAAACATCAAACTGATTGTAGTTAATTACCCGGACCTGCACGAGCTGTCCCCCTACCCATTTCAAGATATAACGAGTCTCGTAGCCTCCAAGGTGAAAGCTCTCGATATACCATTTCTGGACCTTCTTCCGGCTGTGGAAAATCAAGCCCCACAATCCCTCTGGGTCACGAAGACAGACTCCCACCCGAACGGTAAAGCGGCCGGACTCTACGCGGACTCAATTGCGAGAGTCCTAGTGACCCAAATTCCGGAAGACTTTCGAGGGTCTGTAAATTGAAAGAATTCTCTTCCACGGAAAACCCTATGGGAGCAGATGATGCACTGCTGAGAACATCCGTTGCGAGGATGAGGGTCATTCGCTTGACGGCCCTATTGAACGAAATATGGGTCATCCTTGGTGTTGCTCTTCTTTTGCTGACGATTCTGGAAGTATCGCTGACCTCTTACTATGAGAGAGCTGACAAGAGAGAACGTCAAAGTGCCGCCAAGGCTGCTGCCAATTCTGGGGTTTATGCCAACGCCGACCTCGCGGAAGAGTACTTCAAAGAACTCACCGATGCTAAACATCGGACGTGGGCTCCATATACGCAAACACGCGAAGCTGACTACAAGGGGAAGTTTATTAATGTAAACGACGGCACCAGAAGAACTTGGGATTCCGAGGCAATCAACGATGATAGGAGTACCGGGCTAAAAATATTCTTTTTTGGCGGGTCGACTTTGTGGGGGCTTGGATCTAGGGACGACTTCACCATTCCCTCACTTGTCGCCAAAATGTTAGCCGAAAATGGAATCGGCGCCAAAGTCACAAATTATGCAGTCATTGGAGATGTAACTACTCAAAGCTTGATTCGCTTCGTTATCGAATTGAGAAAGCGGAATGTTCCTGATTTGGTGGTTTTTTACAGCGGATCGGTTGAGGCGTTCTCCGCCTGTTATGAAGGAGAACCGGGCGTTCCGCTTGGCAACTCAAACCTCGAAAAAAGACCTCCTAAAAAGGAAGAAAAAGCGCGCATAAGTATAAGGTTAGAAAACTTCGCGCTAATAAGACTGCTCACCGGCAAAACACAGCTCGCGGGGTGCTCGAAGAAACTAGACGTACTCTCGGACGGCGCTCTGGATGTCTATCTAGGGAATGTTCGCTTTATAGAGGCGATTTCAAGGAGCTTATCCTTTAAAACGTTATTCTACCTTGAGCCCCAGCTGTCCGATAAAACACACAGGACAAAATATGAAGAGGATCAGCTGTTAAAATCAGAGAAACGGCTTCCAGGAAAAAACGATCTTTACTCTCTGATGAGAAGCAAGTTGGTCAAGAGAGAAGATCAGAGTTTGGAGAAAAACGTGATTCATGACTTACGTACTATCTTTTCCGATGTTGCCAGCCCAATTTACATGGACGGCGGGCATTATGGCGAGGATGGAAATGAGCGGATATCTCGGAAGATCGCAGCCGACATATTGGCACTATATGCTCCCGTGAAGTGAACAACTGAGCTGGTCGCGGTTGTCTGAATAGAGTTTTCAGCGCACCGCTCCGCGCTGATGGCCAAGAACAGCCGGGGCTACCACGGCATCCACCACCGACGTCAGCTGCGAGAAGCAGGCGGTAATTTCCAAAGAAGAAGTACAGGTTGTGCCGGCGACGCCCCGCTTCGAGGCGGTCGTAGGTGACGGCGGAGCACGCACGGACGACATCACCGATCGCAGCAATGCGCTCGTCCCCCCTAGACGCTGAAGACCGTGCCGCCTACAGCGGCCCGTCAGCATCGAAGGAAATGCGCGGCGAGAAATTCCAGGTGGTCGGCGCATTGATCTGATAGCGCTCGATCCTGCCATCGCCGACCGCCATCCAATGCCTGGCTGCCGTGCGCGGCCTCGAGCCGACATAGGCATCATCAGGCGTTTCGCGCGAATTGTGGCAGAACGGCTGTTCGATGAATGCGACATTGAGCCGGAGAATGAGCAGGGAGATGATGACTTCCAGCCGGTTGTTTGGCATCTCTTTGTTTGCGGCATATTGCGGGAGAAGTGAGTTCGCGAACGACCTCTGCAAGATATTTCCGAATCGCTCGGTATGCTTCCCGTAAACCTCGTTGCCAGCTGCAAATCGAATTGTTCCGTTTCTCACTGTCGCGATCTCTTCGCGCACTGTGAATTGGGCGATTCAAATCCGAAACATCTCGGAGTTTCCCCAGTATCCGCGCGCCGCTGCGGCTGGCCTGCTTCTTGCTGTCCTTGTTGCAGCGATAAATCAAAGCCGAAGACGGGAGGGTCATGGGCGCCGCAATGGAAACATTTTACAGCGTGATCAGGCGGCAGGGCATCACGCGTCGGAGTTTTTACAAATTCTGCAGCCTGACGGCGACAAGCCTCGGGCTTGAGCCGTTGGCGGCGGGTCGCATCGCCAACGCGCTCGAAACCAAACCGCGTGTGCCGGTGATCTGGATGCATGGTCTTGAATGCACCTGCTGCTCGGAGAGCTTCATCCGCTCCGCGCATCCGTTGGCGAAGGATGCCGTGCTGTCGATGATTTCGCTCGATTATGACGATACCATCATGGCGGCCGCAGGCCATCAGGCGGAAGCGATCCTCGAAGAGACCCGCGCCAAACACAAGGGCCAGTACATTCTTGCCGTGGAAGGCAATCCGCCGCTGAACGAGGGCGGCATGTTCTGCATCGACGGCGGCAAGCCCTTCGTCGAGAAACTTAAGCTGATGGCCGACGACGCTATGGCGATCGTTGCCTGGGGCGCATGCGCGTCCTGGGGGTGCGTGCAGGCGGCCAAACCCAATCCGACGCAGGCCACGCCCATCGATCAGGTCATCACCAACAAGCCGATCATCAAGGTGCCGGGATGCCCCCCGATCGCCGAAGTGATGACCGGCGTGGTCACCTTCATCACGACCTTCGGCAGGCTGCCCGAGCTCGACCGCCAGGGCCGGCCGAAAATGTTCTACTCACACCGCATTCACGACAAGTGCTATCGGCGATCGCATTTCGATGCCGGGCAGTTCGTCGAGGAGTGGGACGACGAGGCGGCGCGCAGGGGCTATTGCCTCTACAAGATGGGCTGCAAGGGCCCGACCACCTACAACGCCTGCTCGACCGTGCGCTGGAACGGCGGCGTGTCCTTCCCGATTCAGTCGGGCCACGGCTGCATCGGTTGCTCGGAGGACGGCTTCTGGGACGAAGGCTCGTTCTACGATCGCCTGACCAACATCAAACAATTTGGCATCGAGAAGAACGCCGACCAGATCGGCATGGCTGCGGCCGGCGCCGTCGGTGCCGCTGTGGCGGTGCACGCGGCCGTCACCGCCGTAAAGCGGCTCGCCTCGAAGCGCGAAGACGCAAATCAAGATCATTAGTCGTCAGGGAATGTAACGATGGGCATCCGGACACCGAACGGATTCAAACTCGACAATTCCGGCAAGCGCATTGTCATCGATCCGGTCACTCGCATCGAAGGTCACATGCGCATTGAGGTCAACGTCGACGCAAATAACATCATCCGGAACGCCGTATCCACAGGCACGATGTGGCGCGGCATCGAAGTCATCCTGAAGGATCGCGATCCGCGCGATGCCTGGGCGTTCACCGAACGGATCTGCGGTGTGTGCACCGGCACGCACGCCCTGACGTCGGTGCGCGCGGTCGAGAATGCGCTCGGAATCACCATTCCGGAGAATGCCAACTCGATCCGCAACCTGATGCAGCTCGCGCTGCAGGTGCACGATCATGTCGTTCACTTCTATCACCTGCATGCGCTGGATTGGGTCGACGTGGTCTCGGCGCTCTCGGCCGACCCGCGGGCGACTTCCACGCTCGCGCAGTCGATCTCGAACTGGCCGTTGTCATCGCCTGGCTACTTCAAGGACCTCCAGACCCGCCTCAAGAAGTTCGTCGAGTCGGGGCAGTTGGGTCCTTTCAAGAACGGCTACTGGGGCAGCAAGGCCTACAAATTGCCGCCCGAAGCCAATCTGATGGCACTGGCGCATTATCTGGAAGCGCTCGATTTCCAGAAGGAGATCGTAAAGATCCACGCCATATTCGGCGGCAAGAATCCTCATCCGAACTGGCTCGTCGGCGGGGTTCCCTGTCCGATCAATGTCGACGGTACCGGGGCGGTCGGAGCCATCAACATGGAGCGGCTGAACCTGATCTCGTCGATCATCGATCGTCTAACGGAATTCAACGAGCAGGTTTACTTGCCTGACGTGGCGGCGATCGGGTCGTTCTACAAGGATTGGCTCTATGGCGGTGGTCTTTCGGGCAAGAGCGTGCTCACCTATGGCGACGTGCCGGAACACGCCAACGACTACTCCTCCAGGAACCTGAAGCTGCCGCGAGGGTCCATCATCAACGGCAATCTCTCGGAGGTGTTTCCAGTCGACCATGGCAACCCCGACGAGATCCAGGAATTCGTCGTTCACTCCTGGTACAAATATCCCGACGAGACCAAGGGCCTGCATCCTTGGGATGGCGTCACCGAGCCGAACTACGTGCTCGGGCCCAATGCGAAGGGCACCAAGACGGCGATCGAGCAGCTCGATGAGGGCGGCAAATATTCCTGGATCAAGGCGCCGCGTTGGCGAGGCCACGCCATGGAGGTCGGTCCGCTCGCGCGCTGGGTCGTCGGTTACGCGCAGAACAAGGCCGAGTTCAAGGATCCGGTCGACAAATTCCTGAAGGACCTCGACCTGCCGCTGTCGGCGCTGTTCTCGACGCTCGGCCGCACCGCGGTGCGCGCGCTGGAATCGGTCTGGGCCGGCCGCCAGATGCGCTATTTCCAGGATAAGCTCGTCGCCAATATCAAGGCGGGTGATAGCTCGACCGCCAACGTCGACAAGTGGAAGCCGGAGAGCTGGCCAAAGGAGGCCAAGGGCTTTGGCTTTACCGAGGCGCCGCGCGGCGCGCTCGCGCACTGGATCAAGATCAAGGAAACCAAGATCGACAATTACCAGTGCGTGGTGCCGACCACCTGGAATGGCTCGCCGCGCGATCCGAAGGGAAATATCGGCGCATTCGAGGCCTCCTTGATGGATACTCCGATGGTGAATCCCGGGCAGCCGCTGGAGATCCTTCGCACCATTCATTCCTTCGATCCGTGCCTGGCGTGCTCGACGCACGTCATGAGTCCGGATGGCCAGGAACTGGCGACCGTCAAGGTCAGATAAACCAGGGGTGAAGCACCATGATGAATGCGGCTGAATGTCGCGCGAAATCCGAGCCGGATATCGCCGCGATCGCAGCGGACGCGGTCGGTGGACATGCGATCGGACGTCCCACGGTCTATGTCTACGAAGCACCGGTGCGAATCTGCCACTGGGTCAATGCATTCTCTATCGTCGCGCTGATGATGACCGGCTACCTGATCGGAATGCCGTTGCCATCGGTGGAGGGCGAGGCGTCGGCGAACTTCGACATGGACTATATCCGCTTCGCCCACTTCGCGGCTGGTCAGGTGCTGGCCGTGTTCTTCCTCACCCGCGTCTTCTGGGCTTTCGTCGGCAACCATCATTCCCGGCAGATCTTCTATCTGCCGGTTCATCGCAAGCAGTTCTGGGGAGAAATGCTGGATGAAATCCGCTGGTACGCGTTCCTGGAACACAAGCCGAAAATGTATGTCGGCCACAATCCCTTGGCGCGGACCGGGATGTTCACGGGCTTCACGCTGTTCGTGGCCTACATGATCATCACCGGCTTTGCGCTCTATTCGGAAGGCACCGGAATCGATAGCTGGCAGCACAAGCTGTTCGGCTGGGTGTTCGCGATCTGGCCGAACAGTCAGGATGTGCACACTTGGCATCATCTCGGCATGTGGGCGCTCGTGACGTTCGTCATAGTGCACGTCTATGCCGCGGTCCGCGAAGACATCATGTCGCGTCAGGGCATCATCTCCTCGATGGTCTCCGGCGAACGGCAATTCCGCGACTGAAGCCGGAAACGAGGCCTATGCCGATATCTTCAACAGACCGCATTCTGGTGCTCGGCATCGGCAATATCCTGTGGGCCGATGAGGGGTTCGGCGTACGGGCGGTGCAGGAATTCCACCGCCGCTACGTCGTATCGGACAATGTCACCATTCTCGACGGCGGGACGCAGGGCCTCTACCTCGTCAGCTATCTGGAAGAGGCCGATCGTCTGATCGTGTTCGACGCGATCGACTATGGGCTCGTGCCGGGAGAGTTGAAGCTGGTGCGCGACGAGGAAGTTCCACGTTTCACGGGCGCGAAGAAGATGAGCTTGCATCAGACCGGATTTCAGGAAGTCATCAGCGCGGCGGATCTGCTCGGGCGCTGCCCGAAGTATCTCGCGTTGATCGGCTGCCAACCGCACGATCTCGAAGACTGGGGCGGCCCTCTGACCAAGCCGGTGAGTGATCAGATCGGGCCGGCGATCGAGCTGGTCTGCGCAATCCTGGCTGAGTGGGGGGCGACGGCGAGTCCGCGCAGCAAGCCGCTGCCGGAGTCCGAACGGCTGCTCGCCAACGATATCGACCATCAGCACTACGAGATGAGGATGCGGCCGGTCTGACCGGCGTGCGCGACCGGAGACGCGGGATGTGCCTTGGCCTGCCGATGACGATTGTTGAGACTGACGGCGTTTCGGCGCTATGCGAGTTTCGCGGCGAGCGGCGGCGTGTCTCGATACTTTTGCTCCCCGACCTGCCGGTCGGCAGCAAGGTGCTCGTCCATATCGACACCGCGATCCGTCTGCTCGATGAGGCAGAGGCGCGACTGATCGCTGAGGCGATCGAGGGGCTGACCGCGGTGCTCGGTGGCGAGGATTGCGACCGTTTCTTCGCCGACCTCATCGAGCGAGAACCGCAACTGCCCGAGCATCTCCGGTTCGACCCAGCGGCCGACCTTCCAAATCCGATCCTCGATGTCACCCGCATCGCGGGCGGCTCGGGTTGGTCCGCCGCGGATGAAAGACAAGTTTCATTCGAAACCATCCCTCTTCGCGGACGCGAAAATGCATGATCCATCTCAATGAGATCGGTCTGGAAAGGCGATAACTGATCGTGACATATGCCTTGCTAACTTCTCGCGTCAGAGAAACAGGCTTGCCAGGGGGCTGATGGAATTCCAGCAGGGAAAGCATGATCTGACGCGCCGCGGCCTGCCCGAGGTCGATGCCGCGAGTGTCGATCGGTTTCTTGACGCGGCCAATGAGGCTGGTGCGGTGGCCGTGCTGTTGTCGGCGGGCGATCCCGCGCGTTTTATGGAGGCGATCGACGTCGCGGTCGTGTTGCCGGAACTGATTGACGCTTTTCAGGGCCGGCTGCGGGGTGCCGTGATCGCGCGTCACGCCGAGAGCGAGCTCGGCCAGCGCTTCGGCGTGCGGGTGCAGCCGACGCTGATCTTTATCGCCAAGGGCGAAACGCTCGGATTGATCGCCAAGATTCAGGATTGGTCGGTCTATGTCGACCGCATCGCCAAGCTGATCGACCGTCCGCGCGACGCGAGCGTGTTGTCGTGACAGTCATCATTCCCCAGCATCGCTCACAGGATGTCAAACTATGAAAGCGGGTTTGTGGACCGCGCCTGGAGGCGCCGAGCAGCCGATCAACGTGTTTCCGATTGGCGAGGGAAGCCTGCATGCATCGAGCGGCAGCCTGACGGCCGTGGGCGCCTTGGCGAAGCTTGCCACGCTGGACAGCGCGGAGCTGGCCAAGCGCTGTCCGAACGCAATCGATCTGCTGTCGAAAGTGGTAGCGGCCATCGCAAGCCAAAAGACCGACGTGCCGACACGATTGTTCCGGCTCGCCAATCTCGACGATCTCGAGCGCAACCTGATTGCGGACATACTCGGCCAAGGTGAGGTTGCCGGCTTCGTCGCGCTGCCGGACGGATCGCTGGCGCAGATCCAGGAATCGGCGCTGGCCGGAATCTGGCACGTGCGGCTCGAGATCGACGCCAGTCATGAATACCTCGAAGTCGGCGCAATCCCGGAAATCGTCAAGCGCGCCGCTGCTGATCTTACGGCTGCGGATTTCAAGATCGGGCAGGCACCGGAAGGCGCGATGAACGCGCTGCCGGTGCTCGCGGAAATCCGCGAGCGCGCGCTGGCCTGGCGGCCGAGCATTCGCTCGCAAATCATCAATTTCACGCTGCTGCCGATGAGCCCCGTCGACATGAGCTTCCTCCATGACACCATCAGGAATGGGCCGATCCAGCTCGTTTCACGCGGCTACGGCACTTGCCGGGTGCTCTCGACGGGTATCCGCAACGTCTGGTCGGTGCAGTTCTTCAACGCCATGGATGCCATCATCCTTGACACGCTGGAGGTTGGCGGTGTGCCGACCGTGGCAATCGCGGCTGACGAGGACTTCGAAGACTCCGCTGAGCGCCTCCAGGAAATCATCGAGGCCTATTTCAAATGAGCGTATTCGAAAATTTTGGCGTTCGCCAGGATGTCACCGAAGGCACGCGGCTGGAATGCGGCATCTGCTGGACGGTGTACGATCCCGCCGATGGCGACGATGTCGCGCAGATCGCATCCGGCACGCCCTTCGCGGTCCTTCCTGACGATTGGCGCTGCCCGAACTGTGACGCGCCGAAGTCCAAATTCATGGCCATCGCGTCATGAAACCTCATGCGCAAGCGCCTGCCACTGACGCCGACGCGGCAGCTTGGGGGCAGCGGCTGGCTCACGTCTACCGGGACATCGGCGAGCGCGCGATGCGCGAGCTGCCGATCTACAACGACGGCCTCGACGTCGAGGCAGTCGGCTTTCGCGTATCCAACGGCACGATCATCGGTATCATGGTCACGCCCTGGTTCATGAACGTGGTGATGCCGGCCGGCGAATTGGCGCCGGCGGCCTCAGCTTCGACATTGCGCTCTCGCTTTCCGGCCGGCGATATTGAGTTCATCCTCAGCGACCTCAACCATGTGGGCCGTATCGCGAGCTGTTCGCTGTTCTCGCCCATGTTCGGGTTCGCCGACGTGGCCTCTGCGCGGGCAACGGCGGAAGCGGTCATCAACGAACTCATGTTGCCGGCCGACGGCAAGGAGGTGACCCGACGCCGCGAAACCGCTACAAGCGCGATCGATCGGCGTAGCTTCATGCGGGCTGTTCTGACGGAGCAGCACGAATGAACCCCGGCTTCCGCAACGAGATCGACATCACGGTGTGGCTCGCCAAGGATACGATCGCCGACGTCGCAATCCTGCCCCGGAGCCGGCTGCCGTTGACGCGTCTGTTTGCGGGCAAGCCCGTCTCGTCGTTGCTCTCCGTGCTGCCGCGGCTGTTCTCGCTGTGCTCGGTTGCACATCAGGTGGCGTTTCTGGGAGCGGTGGAAGCCGCGCGCGGCGAGGATTGTCCTCCGGAGACCATGCATCGCCGCGTCACCGCTGTCGTCGCCGAGCGGCTGGCGGAACTGTTCCGTGGTCTGTTCGTCGGCCAGCTCACCCTGGACGGCGCGAGCGCCGCCGCGGTCCGCGCCATGATGCAGGCGACCGCCGTCCTTGGTGACCTCCTCGGCGAAGGCGGGCAGGTGTCGGCGCGTTGCGAGGCGGTATGGCGTATCAAGGCGGTGCTCGCTGCACTCGGAATCGCGGGCGAAGGAGAGGCGCTGACGCCAGGCAGCGCGCTGGCAGCGCATTTTTCGAGCTTCGATGGGCATGCGCTGCTGCAGCCGGTCGTCGAACACTCGTTTCTTTCCGTCGCCGATGATCTCGATGTCATCATGCGGCTGCTTGCGGATGGCGCGAGCTTCTCCGATGCCCCCGATCTCCACGGTCGAATTCCCGAGACCGGTGTGTGGGCACGCCGGGTCCGGCGCCAGCCGGTCCTGCCTCCGAGCGCCGGACCTGCCGAGCGGCTGAAGGCGCGGATTGCGGAAGTGACGCGCCTCTGCTCCTGGCTCGAGACGGGCGACGCGGCGCTCGAGGACGGCGTCATCGAGAGCTACCGGCTTGGCGCCGGCAGAGGTGCGGCGGCCGTCGAATGCGCGCGCGGCCGGCTCTATCACGTCGTCGAGAGCGATGACGAGGACCGCACCGTGCGCTTCGAATCCCTCGCTCCGACCGAATGGAACTTCCATGCGCGTGGACCGCTGGTCCGCAGCCTGCAGGGTTCGGCGCCAGCCGCCGGTCGACAGGGGCAGGATGCCGTCCGTGCGCTCGTCGGCTCCTTCGATCCCTGCGTCGGATTTAACCTCAGCTTCCACGAGGTTGGCCATGCATGAGATGGCGCTTTGCCAAGGCATCGTCGAGATCGTCGAGGAGGAGGCCCGCGGGCGGGCGTTCTCCAAGGTGAAGGCAGTGTGCCTCGAGATCGGCGCGTTGAGCCATGTTGCGCCGGAGGCGATGATATTCTGCTTCGAAGCGGTCGCAGCACGCACCATTGCACAAGGTGCGACCCTGGACATCGTCGAGACGCCTGGGACCGCCTGGTGCATGGCCTGCTCGACAAGCGTCGCAATCAAGCGGCGCCATGAGCCATGCCCTGCCTGCGGCAGCTATCAATTGCAGGTGATCAGTGGAGAAGAGATGCGGGTCAAGGCATTGGAGGTCGGCTGATGTGTACGATATGCGGCTGCGGTGACGGCAAAGCTTCCATTGAGAGCGGGCGCGATCACCCCCATGGGCATGATCACACGCATCCTCATGATCACCGTCACGATCATGGTCACGATGGGCACCGTCATCACGACCATGATCATCACCTTCATCATCACCACGATCGAACGCGCGGCGATCCCGGCCTGCTCGACTGCGGCGCCGACCGGGCCGGGCAGACGATCGCCGGCATGAGCAGCGACCGCATCATCCAGGTCGAGCGTGACATCCTCGACAAGAACGACCGCCTTGCGGCCGACAACCGCGCGCGGTTCCGCGCGGATGACGTGCTCGCCTTCAACCTGGTCTCGAGCCCCGGCGCCGGAAAGACCACGCTGTTGGCCCGCGCTGTGTCCGAACTGAAAGACAATTGCCCGATCGGCGTGATCGAGGGCGATCAGCAGACCTCGAACGACGCCGAGCGGATCCGCGCGACAGGCGTACCGGCGGTCCAGGTCAACACCGGCAAGGGCTGCCACCTCGATGCGGCCATGATCGGCGAGGCCTATGACCGGTTGCCCTGGCTCAACGGCGGCATCCTTTTCGTCGAGAATGTCGGCAATCTCGTCTGTCCGGCAGCGTTTGATCTCGGCGAGGCCTGCAAGATCGTGGTGTTCTCGACTACCGAAGGCGAGGACAAGCCGCTCAAATATCCCAACATGTTCGCAGCGTCCTCGTTGATGCTGATCAACAAGATCGATCTCGCGCCCGTGCTCGACTTCGATCTCGCCAGGACGATCGAATATGCGCGGCGGGTCAACCCAAAGATCGACGTGCTAACAGTATCGGCGCGGACCGGAGAGGGATTTACGGCATTTTATGCCTGGATCCGGAAGCGCGCCGAGAAGGCGAGGGCGGCATCCCTGAGTGCCGTATCGGCATGATGATGAGCGGCGGAGCCGCAGCGCGCGATAGTCGGAGGCTGCGCCTGCACGTGCGCGGCGCCGTGCAGGGCGTTGGCTTTCGCCCCTATGTCTATGGCCTTGCCATACGCTATCGCCTCGGCGGCTTCGTGGCCAATGACCCGCACGGCGTTGTGATCGAGGTTGAAGGTGCGCGCGCTGCCGATTTCGTCGCTGCGCTGCCGCTGGAGAAACCGCCGCTGGCACGGATCGACGGGATCTCCGTGCAGCAAATCCGCGCGGTTGAAAGCGACGAGTTCTGTATTCGCGCCAGCGAGCAGGGCAAGGTGTCGACGCGGATCGTCGCCGACGCCGCGACTTGTGCCCAGTGCCTGAGCGAGCTGTTCAATCCGAGCAGCCGCTTCCATCTTTACCCCTTCGTCAACTGCACCCATTGCGGTCCGCGCTATACCATTGCCGAGCGGCTGCCATATGACCGTCGCTCCACCGCGATGAAGCATTTCGCGATGTGTAAGGCTTGCGCCGCAGAATATGCCGATCCCGCAAGCCGCCGCTTTCATGCCGAGGCGATCGCCTGTCCATTGTGTGGCCCGCGCTTGAGCCACGGCATCGATGAGGTCGCTGCTGAGATCGCAGGCGGAAAAATCGTCGCGCTCAAGGGACTCGGTGGATATCAGCTCTTGTGCGATGCCCGAGACGACGAGGCGGTGCGGCGTCTGCGGCAGCGGAAGCAGCGGGAGCGGAAGCCGTTTGCGGTCATGGTTGCCGCAGTCGACGCTGTCGCGAAGATCGCAAGCGCGGATGCAACAGAGCTGGCATTGTTGGAGTCAACGGCGCGCCCGGTCGTATTACTGACATCGCGTCGGCAACTTGCGCCGGAAATCGCACCGGACCTGTCGCGGATCGGCGTCATGCTACCGGTCGCGCCGCTGCATCATCTGGTGTTCCATCTGCTGAACTCGGCACACCCGCGTGCGGACGGCTCTCCTTGGGTGATCGTGGCGACGAGCGCCAATCCGGGCGGCGAGCCGCTAGTCATCGAGAATGACGAGGCGGAGCGGCGGCTCGCCGGCATCGCAGACCTGATCGTCACCCATGATCGCGATATCGTCTCGCGTGCTGACGATTCCGTGGTATCGGTCGTTGCCGGCCGCGCGCAATTCATCCGGAGGGCCCGCGGCTATGTTCCCGAGCCGATTCGGTTAGCGCGCGCCGTGCCGCCGGTGCTCGCAGTGGGCGGCGCGCTGAAGGCATCTGTCTCGATTACGCGCGGTGATGAAGCCTTCGTCTCCCAGCACATCGGCGATCTCGATACCGTGGACGGCATTCGCTTCTTCGAGGAGACGATCGAGCACCTGATCTCGACGCTGGATGTCGAGCCGGCCGTCGTGGCGCATGATCTTCACCCCAACATGGCCTCCACCCGCTTTGCCGAGGCGAGCGGTCACAGGCTGATTGCCGTTCAGCACCATCATGCACATGCGGCGTCCGTGATGGCGGAGCACGGTATCGACGGGCCCGTGCTGGCACTGGTTCTTGACGGCTTTGGTCATGGTAGCGACGGCGGGAGTTGGGGCGGCGAGCTCTTGCGGTGTGAGGGCGCGCGCTTCCGGCGGATCGGACATCTAGTGCCGCTCAGGATGCCAGGCGGCGATCGCGCCGCGCGCGAGCCTTGGCGGATGGCTGCCGGCGTGCTTCAGGCGCTCGGGCGTGGCGCGGAGATTCCGCGTCGCTTTGCGGCGCAGCCGTTGGCGGCGGGTGTTTTGGCCCTGCTCGACCAGCCCGACGTGCCAACGACGACCAGCGCCGGCCGGATGTTCGATGCAGCCGCAGGATTGCTAGGACTCTCCACGCGGCAGAGCTATGAAGGCGAAGCCGCGATGAAGCTGGAGGCGCGTGTTCACCGTACACGCGTCGCTGAGAATGCCTGGACAATTGAACAAGGTGTGTTGTCGCTGTATCCGCTGTTTGAACGGCTTGTGGCTGATGCCCCCGATCCGACCGTAGGCACGGAGCTGTTTCATGGCACGTTTGCGGCGGCCTGCGTCGACTGGATCGCCTGCGCGGCACGAGAGACCGGCCTCACCACCGTCGTTTTGAGCGGCGGCTGCTTCCTCAACGCGATCCTGAGCGAGGAGGTGCAGCGCGGCTGCGTCGCTGTCGGCCTCAATCCGAAGCTCGCGCGCCAGGTGCCGCCGAATGACGGCGGCTTGAGCCTCGGCCAAGCCTGGGTTGCCGCTCTTCAAATGCTCGAACAACAAAGGCTGGAAGGAAACGCCTGATGTGTCTCGCCATACCTGCAGAGGTGACAAAGCTCCTTCCCGACGACATAGCCGTCGCCTCGATCGACGGCGTCAGCAAGGAGGTTTCGGTGGCGCTGATCGAAGATCTTGCCGTCGGCGACTACGTCATCATCCATGTCGGCTATGCCCTGACCAAGATCGATCCGGATGAGGCGAGGCGGACACTGGAGCTCATGCGTGAGCTCAGCACCGGAGAGCAGGGAGCAATGCAGTGAAATACGCGGACGAATTTCGCGACAAGGCAATCGCGCTGGGGTTGGCCAGGGCGATCCGGTCTGAGGCCGATCCGCAGAGGTCCTACCGCTTCATGGAGTTCTGCGGCGGACATACGCATGCGATTTCGCGCTATGGCCTGGAGGACATACTGCCCAAGAACGTGCGGATGATCCACGGCCCCGGCTGTCCCGTCTGCGTGCTGCCGGCGGGACGTATCGACATGGCGATCCGGCTGGCCGATCGGCCGGAGGTGATCCTTTGCGTCTATGGCGATCTGATGCGGGTGCGGGGCTCGCAAGGTGCCTCGCTGTTGAAGGCAAAGGCACGTGGCGCCGACGTCCGTATGGTCTATTCCACGGTCGATGCGATCCGGATCGCGGAAGAGAATCCGGAGCGGGAAGTCGTGTTCTTCGCGATCGGCTTCGAGACCTCGACGCCGCCGACCGCGATCATGATCCGACGTGCCGAGAAGAGGCAGCTCGAAAACTTCAGCGTGTTCTGCAACCACGTGCGGACGCCGCCAGCGATGCAGAACATTTTGGAGAGTCCCGACATCCGCCGCGTCGAGATCGACGGCTTCGTGGGGCCCGCCCATGTCAGCATCATCATTGGCACCGAGACCTACGAGGTCTTTGCAGAGGAATTTGGCAAGCCGGTGGTGATCTCGGGCTTCGAGCCGCTTGACATGATGCAGGCGATTCTGATGCTGGTGCGTCAGGTGAACGAGCACCGGAACGAGGTGGAGAATCAATATAGCCGTGCCGTAACGCGCGATGGGAATCCGCGCGCCAAGGAGGAGGTCTCGAATATTTTCGAGCTGCGGGACCAGTTCGAATGGCGAGGCCTCGGGCTCGTGCCCTATAGCGGATTGAAGCTGAAGCAAACCTACGCCAGATTTGATGCGGAGATACGCTTCGCCATGAACGAGCTACGCGTCCCCGACAATCCGGCCTGCGAATGCGGCGCGATCCTGCGCGGTGTCAAGAAACCGGTCGACTGCAGGCTGTTCGGAACGGTGTGCACGCCCGAGACCCCGGTGGGATCCTGCATGGTCTCCTCGGAAGGCGCATGTGCCGCGCATTGGACCTACGGTCGCTTCCGCGATCGTCAGCAGAAGCGGGCCTCATGAGAGCCCATCAGCGCAAGCTCGACATCAAGCACGGCTGCGTCGACCTGTCCCACGGTTCCGGCGGCCGTGCGATGTCGCAGTTGATCTCGGGCCTGTTCCACGAGGCCTTCGGCAACGAATGGCTGGCGCGCGGCAACGATCAATCCGCCTTCGATGTCGGCGCCGGGCGCATGGTGATGACGACTGATGGCTATGTGGTTTCGCCGCTGTTCTTTCCCGGAGGCAATATCGGCTCGCTCGCGGTGCACGGCACCGTCAACGACATCGCCATGGCCGGTGCCCGACCGCTTTATCTGTCTGCGAGTTTCATTATCGAGGAAGGCTTTCGGTTTTCAGACCTCAAGATGATCGCGGACTCCATGGGCGAGGCGGCGAAATCCGCCGGCGTCCATATCATCACCGGCGACACCAAGGTGGTCGAGCGCGGGAAGGCCGACGGCCTGTTCATTTCGACCGCGGGCGTTGGCCTGGTGCCTGAGGGACTCGATCTCTCCGCTGAGAATGCCAGGGTCGGAGACCGGGTGCTGATCTCGGGCACGCTTGGCGATCACGGCGTCGCAATCATGTCAAAGCGCCAGAACCTCGCCTTTGAAACGGAGATCGTCTCGGATTCGGCCGCCCTGCATGATCTGGTCGCCAGGATGGTGGCGGCGGGCGGCTGCGGCATCCGTCTGATGCGAGATCCCACGCGCGGCGGCCTCGCGGCGACATTGAACGAAATTGCCCAGCAGTCCGAACTAGGCTTCAGCCTCCAGGAAGAGGCGATCCCGGTCAAGCAGGGGGTGGCGGCTGCCTGCGAGCTGCTCGGGCTCGATCCGCTCTACGTCGCCAATGAGGGGAAGCTGGTCGCGATCGTGTCGCCTGATGTCGCCGGAGCCGTGCTGGCCGCCATGAGAGCGCATCCGCTCAGTCGCGATGCCGCCGATATCGGTGAAGCGGTGCCGGATGATCATCACTTCGTGCAGATGACGACGAGCTTTGGCGGTGGCCGGATCGTCGACTGGTTGTCGGGCGAGCAACTGCCCCGGATCTGTTGAGGCCCAAGATGCGCATTCTGCTCATGTCGCATCCCTTCAACAGCCTGACGCAGCGGCTGCATGCCGAGCTCCGCGAGCGCGGCCTCGCGGTTTCGGTCGAGCTCGACATCCATGCCGACACCACACGCGAAAGCGTGAAGCTGCATCAGCCGGATCTCGTCATCGCGTCGTTCCTCAAGCGGGCGGTCCCGGAGGATGTCTGGCGCAGCGTCCGTTGCCTGATCGTCCATCCGGGGCCGCCCGCGATCGTGGACCGGCGGCTCTCGACTGCGCCATTCTGGAGGGCGTCGCAGAGCGGGGCGTCACGGTGTTTCAGGCGGATGGGGAGTTCGACGCCGGACCAATCTGGGCATTCCGGACCTTCCCGATGCGGCGTGCAGCAAAATCCAGCATCTACCGCAACGAGGTGACCGTGCATGCGGTGCAAGCGGTGCTGGAAGCCGTCGCCGTGATCGAGGCAGGGCAGCCGACACCGGTGCCGATGCGGAGCGACGACCCCGGCATCCGCGCGCTCTGCCGGCACGCAGATCGCGGACCGGCAGCACGACACGAGCGAGACCGTCCTGCGCAAGATCAACAGCGCCGACGGCATGCCGGGCCTGATCGACAGCCTGTTCTGGCAGAATGTCCGCCTCTTCGATGCGCACCCAGCGCATGGCGTTTCCGGCCTGCCCAGTCTCCGAGTCCCCGATACCGGCTCCCGATCCCGCCCGCCCGCAGCCCGCTCCATCTCCAGCGCCGCACGGCCGACCCACGTTTAGCCCCATGCCAACGCCGCGTCCTATACCTACACCGCAAGGCACGAGAGTTCAGTCCGGTGGATTCGCTTGAAATCTTCGATATCGCGAGCCAGCACTGTGAGCAGCATTCAATCGAAGTCCTCAGCGAAGTAACTCATCGCTGGCTGTGCACTCCGGATTGACCGACAAGACCAAATGGCTCAATGCAAAGCGCCCCGACCGAAATCCCTCCATCGGCAAGTCAACCCCGTGAACGACCGCACAACAGCAAGACTTCGCATCTTCGCTTCATTGTTGACCCAAGCCGCTTAGTAGAATACTTGAGGAGTGCAGCCACGAATTTGATGTCGTGACTCAGGAGGTCGAGTCCCATAGACGTCGCTTGCGGAAGAGCTCGGCTCCGGCCGACGCCGAAGGAGCAACCGCCCCGGAAACTCTCAGGCAACAAGGACCGCGGGTGAGGGAATAACATCTGGAAAGAGGTGCCTTGGCACCCGCCGACGGGATAATACTCTCAGGCAAATAGACAGATGGGGCGCATTTGAAAATCAATCAACGGATTGAGATGCGCGCCCATGTCCAAGACCGTCGACAAAGTCACCACTGCAGGTTTGCCGCCCGGGCGTTCAGCCGGTCCGATCAGTGTACTCGATCTCTTTACGATCGGGATCGGCCCGTCCAGCTCGCATACCGTTGGACCGATGCGCGCGGCCCATCGATTCATCGAATGCCTGGGCGAAGATCTGTGGCGCTGTCGCTCCGTCGTCGTCGAGCTCTACGGGTCACTGGCGCTGACCGGCAAAGGTCACCGCACCGATATTGCCATTCTGCTGGGACTATCGGGCTGGCTGCCAGAATCCGTTGATCCTGAGGCCATACCCATCATCGCCGGGCTGATCCGATCGCGTTCCGAGGTCATGCTTGGCGGTCGCCATGCGGTTGGCTTCGATGAGAGTAAGCACCTGGCATTCTGCACCGGGGAGTTCCTGCCGGAGCACTCAAATGGCATGAAATTCGCCGCACATTCGGATACGGGAGTCCTGCTTCGCCAAACCTATTACTCCGTCGGCGGCGGCGCGATCGTGTGCGAAGGCGATCAGCCGAGCAACTCCGCCGTTCGAAACGTTGGATGTGAGCCGTACCCATTCACGACAGGGCGTGAACTTCTCGCGATAGGTGAGAGCACCGGCTTGTCGGTTGCTGAAATCGTTGCTGCCAACGAGCTGTCGCATCGGGAAGAGACTGAAACCAGCGCATTCCTGGATAGCGTTCGCGACGCAATGATGCGCTGCATCGAGCGCGGGTGTGTCAACGGGGGTGTTCTGCCCGGTGGCCTGAATGTACCGCGCCGTGCGCCAGGTCTGTTCAGCAAGCTCAAGGCATCGTCGAAGGGGGCGACACACCCATTTCACGTGATGGAGTGGGTCAGCCTTTTTGCTCTCGCGGTCAATGAAGAGAACGCAGCCGGGGGACGCGTCGTCACCGCCCCGACGAATGGAGCTGCCGGCGTCATACCCGCGGTTCTGAAATTTTCCGAGATATTCTTCCCGGATCCAAGCCCGGCAAAAGCCCGCATTTTTCTCCTGACCGCGTCCGCGATCGGTATGCTCTACAAGCGAAACGCTTCGATATCCGCCGCCGAAATGGGTTGCCAAGGCGAGGTTGGCGTAGCTTGCTCCATGGCGGCTGCAGGACTTGTGGCCGTCCTAGGCGGCACGAATCGGCAGATCGAGAACGCGGCCGAAATCGGCATGGAGCATAATCTCGGTCTCACATGTGACCCGATCGGCGGCCTCGTGCAGATCCCGTGCATTGAGCGCAACACAATGGGCGCGATCAAGGCGATCAACGCAACGATGCTCGCGTTGCATGGTGATGGCCGGCATCACGTGTCCCTCGATGCCGTAATTGAAACGATGCGTCAGACCGGAGAGGACATGCGAACCAAGTACAAGGAGACGAGTTTGGGCGGCCTCGCAGTCAATGTGGTCGATTGCTGAAGATGAGACGCATAGAGGTTTCGTTCTTCAACTGTAGCCGTGCGACGCATTCGACGTAATGGCGGCTTGGCCGAGACCCCTGTGTCTACACCTCGCAACCGGGAACTCATCATCTATCGAGAGTTGCTTCTTCGATGGGCAACGTCGAGAATGAGAGTTCGCAGCCATTGCAGCCCGGGATCTCGCTCATGTGAGATGCGCCACTGAAGAACGTCGGTCATGAGGGGGAGGGATATGGGCGCTTCGACCCTTCTGATCGGGAGAGTCGTCGCGGCCCGATCTGCCAGATCTGCGGGAATGAGCGCGAGGAATTGAGTCCCGATAACGGCTTGCGGAAGCAGGGTGAAACTTGGTGCCGTTATCCCGGCCTGCGGCGCGCGGCCAAATTGCTTGAAGAACCAAGTCTCAATGAACGTTGCTCGTTCGCTATAGGCCTGCGCATGACGCATCTCGAGAAACTGCTCGAGCGTCAAGCTATCTCCGACACTCTCGTTTTCCTTCCATACGATACATTCGTAGCTGATCGAGGGGAGGGAAGCGAACGGACAATCTTCCAGCATGAATCGATCCGGGACGATCAGGAAATCGATTTCGGTGCGAAAGAAGCGGGTGCTTGGACCCTGGTAGAATATATTCACCGAGGGGGCGACGGCACGCAACGCGGCAAGGATATCGACGATGAGAGTTGCCCAGACGTAATCCGAGCAGGCGATTGTAAAATTTCGCTCGGACGTCGCCGGGTCAAAAGAGCTGCGTATGGCCAAAAGCTTTTCCGTTTCGGTCAGGATGGCGCGGAGCGGACCCGCCAGTTCCTCTGCCAGAGGTGTGAGAACCATCCGGCGGCCATTACGAACCAGCAATTCGTCCTCGAAATGCTCTCGTAGCCTGGATAGGATTCCGCTGGTCGCTGATTGGCTCAGCAACAATCGCTCGGCCGCCCGCGATATGTTCTGCTGGGTCAAGATGGCGTCCAACGCGACGAGCAGATTCATGTCGAGGTGCCGGAATCGCATGGGTATTCTCTTCGAAGTTTCCACGGTGCGTAGGAAGCTCTTCGCTCCCTTCCCTGGCGAGTGTACCCGATGCGCATCTGCCGGCCCGGGTGTTTTGTGGTTCTCCCGACGAGCAAGTCGCTTGACATTAACCGAATTGTGATCACAATACGAGATCAAAGTACGGCCAAGGGGACCGTTTCTGCGACGGACAAATTGCCCACAGAACCGAAGAGGAGGGACTTATGTCGAAGATGCGTCAGGTTCTTGGGGTTGTTGCGGTCTCGATTGCCGCCTCGTTCTGGACAACGACAGTGCAGGCCCTGGACACCGTGAACGTCAGGTTCAGCTGGAAGCTGAAGGGGGAGTATGGCTTCCTCTACCTGGGTAAAGCGAGGGGCCTCTACGAAAAGAAGGGAATCGAAGTCGTTCTCGGAGAAGGCGCCGGTGCACAGGCAGCTCTCGGAGGTCTTGTACGCGGCAACGAAGACGTCGTGATCGTCCCGGCCATATTCGCGATCTCGGCAATCGGAAAAGGAATGCCGGTCAAACTTGCGGCGATATATCAGGAGCGAGCCCCCTTCGTCCTCATTTCGTGGCCCGACAAGGCCGTGACGACACCCGTGCAGATGGAAGGCAAATCGCTTGCGATCTCCGTCGGAGACCCGGCCACGACCTATCTGGAAGTCTTCTGCGCGATCAACAAGATCAACTGCGACAAGATCAACAAGGTTCAAGTCGATCCGCAGGTGAAATTTCCGCAATTCATGCAAAAGCGCGTCGATCTCATCAGCGTCTATACCAACGTTGATCTGCCCCTCATCGAGGAGCGAAGCGGCACAAAATTCCCTGTGCTGGACATGCCGAAGTTCGGCCTCGCCGTGCCTGGGCTGGCCGTCGTCGTGAGCGACAAGGGAATCGCCGAAAAATCCGAACCGCTCAGGCGCTTCCTCGCAGCGACCGAGGAGGCAATCGAGCTGACAAGGTCAGAGCCGGCGGCAGCGACGGCGGCGCTGAAAGGCGCTTGGAGCGCAGCTCCTTCGGATGAGTTGATCAAGGCGCAAATCGTCGCCACGTCAGCCACCCTGAATTTCGAGAAGAGCCGGCCGGCTGGCTGGATCAGCGACAAGACCATATCGGATGCGTTGAAACTGATCGCCGCAACCGAGAGCGTCGATGTCAGCAAGCCGGTTACAGATTTCTACACCAACGATCTCCTGAAGAAATAGCTCACGCCAAGTGAACGCTCGGGCTCGCAACTCTGCCAACGCGGGACACTGATTGCATGTTCGGATCGCTCCGCATCTCCACCAAGCTCTTGATCGTCGTCTTGTTGTCAATTCTCGGGATGGTCGGCACCGCCGGCATCGGTCTATCAACCCTGAAGGACACCTTGCTCGAAGATAGAAAGGCGAAGGTGAAAGAACTGGTTCTGCTGGCCCGCACCGCGATCGAAGCCGACAACCAAGCCGGGCGCAAAGCCGGCCTGTCAGAATTGGAAGCGCGTGAACGGTCGAGAACGCTGCTTCGCATGCTGCGTTTCGACAAGGACAACGCCTTCTACGCCGCGACCAAACAGGGAATCCTCGAGGTGCATCCCAAGCAAGCCGTCGAGGGCAAGGATATGACGCAAACGAAAGACGCAAACGGCGTCTACTTCTTTCGTGAAGCGGTCGCGGTCGCCGCTCGTGGCGGCGGCTTCGTTACGTTCAGCTTCCCGCGCCCCGGCGGTAGCGACCCGGTGCAAACCCTGACCTATGCCACTGAAGTCCCGATATACGGGTGGGTTCTGACCAGCGCCCTCTATATCGACGATATCGACCAAATCTTCTGGACCGAAGCGCGCCGCCTGGGAGGGATCGTCTTCTTCATCCTCTTGCTCGTGGCCGGAGTATCTCTCCTGATCAGCCGCAACGTGGCCAACCCCATCGCGGCAATGACAACGGCGATGCTCAAGCTCTCGAGCGGGGGAACCGAGGTGACAATCCCCGCTCAGGACAGAAAGGACGAAATCGGCGCAATGGCCAGATCCGTCCAGGTCTTCAAGGAGGGCATGACCGAGACCGTTCGTTTGCGTCACGCTCAGGACGAGCTGAGGCAGCAGAGCGAAGTTGAAAAGAGGCAGTTCATCACCAGGATGGCCGATGAATTCGAAACCGAGGTCAGGAGATCGCTCGATACGCTTGCCAAGGCAGCGCGCGAAATGCACGTCACGTCGCAGCGAATGTCGGCTTCGTCGGAAGA
Organism: Bradyrhizobium sp. 23AC; assembly: GCF_054863025.1. Taxonomy (NCBI): domain Bacteria; kingdom Pseudomonadati; phylum Pseudomonadota; class Alphaproteobacteria; order Hyphomicrobiales; family Nitrobacteraceae; genus Bradyrhizobium; species Bradyrhizobium sp. 23AC. Next base: position 26,853 of record NZ_JAVAYN010000011.1, on the reverse strand, counting down.
GGCGAGCGAACAGGCGACGACGGTCGCTGCTGCCGCAGAGCAAACCTCGGCCAATGTGCAGACAGTCGCCGCCGCAACGGAGCAGCTTTCCGCGTCGGTTCATGAGATCGGTCGCCAGGTGGATCAATCGACCACGATTGCTTCACAGGCCGTCGATGAAGCCAAACGCACGAATGAAGTCGTGCATGGGTTGTCGGCCGCGGCCCAGAAGATCGGGGATGTGGTGAAATTGATCACCAATATCGCCGGTCAGACCGATCTTCTGGCTCTCAACGCCACCATAGAGGCCGCGCGCGCTGGAGAGGCTGGTAGCGGCTTCGCGGTGGTCGCAAATGAAGTAAAGTCGCTCGCTGGCCAAACAGCGAAGGCAACCGAGGCAATCTCCGCGCAGATACAAGCCATGCAAGGTGCGACGACGGAGGCGGTCGAGGCCATCGAGGGCATCGGTAGCACGATCGTCTCGATCAACCAGATCACGGTGGCGATCGCCTCGGCAATTCAGCAGCAGGGCATTGCGACTGGCCAGATCGCTCGCAACATTCAGGACGCGGCCCGCGGCACGAACCAGGTCTCGGACAACATCGTTCGTGTCAATCGGATGGCAAGCGAAACCGGCGCAGCGGCGCAGCTCGTGTCTCGTTCGGCCGAAGAACTCAGCAAGCGGTCCGCCGGCTTGCTTGTCGACGTTGAACGCCTCGTTGCCGACATTCGAGGCGCATAGGCTCGCCGCCGAGGCCGCGCGGGGCGTTTATACGCAGGACTTGGGCATACTATCGATCAGACCGATAGTTGGTCTCCAGGAAAGCGATTTCCGCGTAGTTCGGGAATTGAATAACATCCAGCCCTTGGCCAGTCATTGCGGCGGTAACCGCTAGTGGCTCATGACACGCGTCGGATTGGAACGATGGTCGATCCAGAACATACGATGGAAGTGAGGATTCGCAGGCTCCATTACGTTGCCCGCGATATCATGAGCATCGAGCTCGAATCCGCGACGTCAAAAGAACTCCCGAGTGCTTCTGCCGGATCGCATGTTGATGTCCATGTCTCCGACAAGTTCGTTCGGCAGTATTCTGTTTGCAATGATCCCTCCCAGTCAGGCTATTACAGACTTGCGATCCTCAACGATCCAGGCTCGAGAGGGGGATCCAGAGCGGTTCACGAGACTTTTCGTGAGGGAATGATCGTCAAGATTGGGCGGCCGCGCAACAATTTCGGGCTCGTTGAAGATGGCGGACGCGCGATCCTCCTGGCGGGGGGAATCGGTATCACTCCGCTTCTCTCGATGGCCTATCGGCTGCAGACGATCGGCAATGATTTCGACTTCCACCTGTGCGTTCGGACCCAGGATCGTGCGCCCTTCCTCGACGAAGTCTCGGCCTCGCCCTTCGCTAGCCGATTTCGGCTGCACGTTGACGATGGGCCGGCGGAGCAGCGATTTCAGCCAGAGCGGGATCTCAACGGAGTATGCTCCAGCACGAGCATCTACATATGTGGACCGAAAGGCTTCATCGACTTTGCCCTTTCGGCGGCGAGAAAAGCTGGCTGCCTCGAGGAGAGGATTCACACCGAAAGCTTCTCCGCGGGCGAGGCGAAGGGCGGGGCATCGTTCACGGTCGTGGCATCGCGCAGCGGCCGACGACTTGTTGTGCCCGGCGACAAATCGATCGCTTCGGTCCTCGAGGAGAATGGAGTCTGCGTCGACCTTTCCTGCGAACAAGGAATATGTGGAACGTGCCTTACGAAGGTCCTCGCGGGCCGACCTGAGCACAGGGATTCCTTTCAGACCGATGCCGAGAAGCAAAGGAACGACAGGATAACGATCTGTTGTTCTCGGTCCTTGTCCGAGGAACTGGTTCTCGACATCTAGCGATGTCCAGATTGCGTGACGCAAAAAAAAGGCCGCCGGTCTGATGCGGCGGCCAAGTCAGGGAGGGGCAGACGCCCGGTCTGCCAGCGGAAAACGATTGACCCTGCTACCTGAGTAGCTTGAGACGCTCAGCGCTCGTCGCTTATTGACTCGCGGTCGGGCGGCCGAACGCTACGCCGTTACGGCTGCTCGGCTTTGAGCTGGGCCTCTACGATCCGCCGTGCTCTGACCGCGGGGCCGTCAGTCTGGAGAAGAACTGGCTTCAGCGACATCAAGTCCTGGGTGTTGATCATGCGCTGCTGAGCCTCGATAACCGGCTTGTCTTCGTCGTCGAAGAGAGCGACGCCGGCCCTTAGCAATTCTTGGCTGAGATCATCTTCGTCCTGGCGGAAATCGCGCGACATAGCCCAGAAATAGTGCGTCGACGTTTCCGTCTCCGGCGTGAGCAGGTGAGACGTGGGAATTGAAATCCCTTCTTCTGCCGGCCTGTTGACGCCCGTCATGCCGACGTCGAGCAGGAGGAGCGACGGGGCGTTCCACCGCATGAAGTTACGATGGTCGCCTCGCTGATCCTTTGGAAAGCCCAGCATCTGAAAATACTTGTTCGGCAGCTGATTGGGGCGCGAGAATTTTGCCCAAACTTCATCGGGTTGCGGTTCCTTTTCCGCCTCGAATTTGGGCGGCCCCTCCGCATTCTTGAACATCGGGTGAAGGTACTGCCCGTGGCTCAAATCGAGCAAATTGTCAGAAACCAGCTGATAATTGGCCTGGACGTGGAGATAGCTGCTGACCGTGCGAAACTTCGGGTTGGTCAAAACGCTGAAGTCCGCGATCAAGGACTCGTCCGCCTTGCTTGCATCCCCCAGCCAGACCCACGCTACGTCATGTTTCTCCACGACCTTGTAGCTCTTGACCTTAGCCGCCCTCGGGATCGCGCCATCGCCATGCGGGTTAAGTGTGCATGCGCCGCTCGGATCGAAGCACAGCCCATGATAGCCGCATTCGACGATGTCGCCTTTGAGCTTTCCGAGGTGCAGCGGGACGAAGCGATGCGGGCACCGATCAGTAAGCGCGGCGATATCGCCAGCTTCCTTGCGGTAGAAGACGATGCTTTCGTTGGCGATCTTTCGTGACAACAAGCTGCGTGTAATTTCACGCGACCATGCTGCGGCATACCAAGTGTTCTGGATGAATGACATCGGCTCCCCTTTGCTCCGTTCTGTTGGACGGCTGTCGGAGGAAGCTCTCACCATTAGAGCGGTTTTAAAAATCAGCATTTCCAATGCGACCTATCGGCATCTCCGATAGTCCGCTGATTGAGCGGGCCCTTCGCCATTCCAGGGAGACCGGGATGCGCCGATGGGCTCAGGCTGCTCGGTCAAGCAGAGGCAGTGTGAGCGACAGCGCTCTAGCGGCCGTCATCCATTTCATAGATGTGCCGCTCGAACCGCTCCACCAGCGTATGCATCACCCGGCGCGCTTGAGCAAACGCCTCTGAGCCGGCTCGCGCCGCCATATCGGCCTCATATGCTGCACGAGAGGGAAATCTGCACTCCCACCTGACGTCGGGTCCATTGCCCTCGCGCAGGACAAGGATCTCACCGGGATCCAGGCCGAGTTCGCGGCGGATGCCGCTTGCCTGGCGGCGCTGTTGGAGCACCGCCGGCGCCTGACCCTGCTTGGCGAAGTAGTTTGTCGCTTCGACGATCGTCAATTTTTCCTCCTCTGACCCGCGGGCAACCGGCGCCTAAGCTAGGCGCAATGCCGGCGCCGCGACACTTGACCGTCGCGATTTATGATCATAAAGTGTGATCACGATCGATGATCTTGCTTTTCGACCCTAACAAACTGAGCGCGAAACCAAAACCAAATAAGGCAGGCCCATTTGCCCACGATCAAATCCGTCGAAACATTGATTGTCCAACTGCCGACCCGGCGAGAGCACAAATGGGCAGGTCTGACTGAGGTGATCGGTCGATACGTCATCGTCAAGATGACTGACAGCGACGGTCGCGTTGGTTGGGGCGAGGCGCCGGCACTCAAGGACTGGGGCGGCGAGTTCGGCCGGTATTTTGGCGAATCCACCTTGATCACGCGCGTCGTGATCGACACCTATCTGGCTCCCGCGATCATCGGCGTCGAGCTCGGTAATATCGCCGAACTGCACGCGCGAATGGACGCAGTGATCAGGGGTTACCCCTATTCCAAGGCTGCCGTCGAGTTCGCCGCCTACGACCTTGCCGGTCGCTGGCTCGATATCCCCGTCAGTGCCCTCCTCGGCGGTAGGGCGCGCGATCGTGTGCCGGTGACACATTCCATCGGCTTGATCTCGATCGAAGAGGCGCGCGTCGAGGTTGCAAGGCTCGTGCAGGAGGGCGTGCGAACCATCAAGGTGAAGATCGGGGTCGATCCGGATCGAGACGTTGCAATGGTCGATGCCGTTCGCGAGGTCGCCGGCAATGCCGTCGAAATCTGCGTGGACGCCAACGAAGGCTACAAGACGCCTGGCGAGGCCGTTCAAGTCGTTCGCAGGATGGAGAAGAATCGGCTGAAATATGTCGAGCAGCCCGTCATGGGCATCGAGCGCATTGCCGAGGTTGGTCGTCGCATCGACGCGCCCGTCATGGCCGACGAGTCGGCCTGGAACGCGCACGATTCGATCCAGATCGTTCGGTCCGGCGGCATCCAAATCGTGTCCATCTATACGACAAAGGCTGGTGGTCTTTACAAGGCCATGGAAGTCGGGGCGGTGTGCCGGGCGGCGGGCATCATCTGCAACGTCAACGGTTCGATCGAGACCGGCATCGGCAATCTTGCCAACGTCCAACTCGCCGCAGCCTCACCCTCCGTGACCCTGTCCTGCGTCATTCCGATTTCGACGCCGGCGGAATTCCAGCACGGTCAGGTGGCCGGCATCTACTACAAGGACGATCTGCTCGTCGAGCCGATGAAGGTCGTCGACGGTGCAATCGTCGTTCCATCCGGGCCGGGAATGGGTATCGAGGTCGACCAGAAGAAAATCGAAAAGTACCGCGTGCGGGATTAAGCGCGCAGCACGAAGTTGAAAAAAGGGAGCAGTCATGCGGGCGGAAATTGTCGCGAAACAAGTCAAGTCAATGTCTCAGCATGGGCTGGATGCCATCATCTGCTCTTCGCCTGAGAATTTCTCGTACACAGCGGGGTTCGTGGTCCCCTCGCAACCGCTCATCCGTCACCGCCATGCAATGACCATCGTCACTGCCGACGGCCGCTCGGCATTATTCGGCGTCGATATGGAGGCGTCGACGATCAAGCGTCGCCAGCCGGACGTGCCGACGCGCATTTGGGCGGAATTCTCGGACGATCCCATGCTTGTGCTCGCCGACCAGCTCGCGGGGCTCGGACTTGCTCAGGCTCGCATTGGACTCGAAATGGATTACCTGCCGGCAGGTGATTTTGCCCGTTTGCTCGCGGCCATGCCGGCCGCGAAGTTCGAGCGCGCCGAGCCGATCCTGGCCCGGCTCCGTCAGATCAAGACTTCGGAGGAGATTGCGCTCTTGCGCAGGCTTTCCCGCATTGCCGACCAGGCCATTACCGACACACTAGCCGTGGTCGACGAGGGCAATTCCGAAATGGACATCGCCGGGCACTTGACGCGCAATGTCTATACTCTGGGCGCCGATCACTTCAAGCTGATGATCGTGGCGACCGGCGAGCGCAGCGTCTTGCCGAACGTCGGCCCGTCGGAGCGCATCTTGAAGCGTGGAGACGTCTGCCGCGTGGAGATTTTCTCGGTCATCGACGGTTATCAGGCCGGCGTTTGCCGCACGGCGATCGTCGGCGAGGCGCCGCCCATGGCCGAGAAGATCTGGGCGCATCTGGTCGAATGCAAATACGAGATCATGGAGAAGGTGAAGCCGGGTGCGAGCTGTCGCAGCATCTACGATGCGTTCATTACGAAGCTCGCCAAGCTCGGTCTGCCGCCGATCTCGTTCGTGGGTCACGGCATCGGCCTGCACCTGCACGAAGATCCCTATCTCGGACTGACGCCGGTGCTAGGCAAGCCGGGCAACGACGCGCCGCTCGAGGAGAACATGGTGCTCGGTTTCGAACCGCTTTGTTACGACACCGGCCATGGCTTCGGCATGCAGAACAAGGATATGCTGCTGGTGACCGCCAATGGGTCGGAACTGCTTTCCGACTACGCCGACACCGACCGGCTGATTCCCGTGGGTACGGCCAAGAGGAGCGGGGCTGTGCGCAGGGCTGCCGTCGCTTGACGGTGGCTCCAAGGGGACGAGCTGTTTCGCTCGTTTGAAGATCGCTCGACATCGCCCGGCGTCCCGGCGCGGTGCGCCGGCGGGGCGATCGTGATGGCAGAGTAGTGGGTGAAGAGGCATGCGCACGCTGATCAAGGACTTGAACTTTGCTTTTACGGTCGACGAGAACGACACGGTTGTGCGCAACGCGAGCCTCGTCGTCGAAGACGACCGTATCGCGGATATCGGTCAAGCCGATGACGTGGCCGCGCGGCAAAAGAAGGTCGGTTTCGACAAGGTGATCGATGGCAAGATGCTCGGTGTCTGCCCGGGCTTCGTCGACAGCCACGTTCATCTTTCGGAGACGCTGTCGCGCGCGGTCTTTCCGGATAATCTCAATACCCGCGCCTGGGTGTTCCACTGGGCTAAGCCGTTTTACGCTCACATCACCGAAGAAGACGAATATTGGGGCGCGCTGTTGGGCATCACTGAGATGCTGCGCTGTGGCACCACTTGTTTTCTTGACATGGGCTCGCAATACGATCCCGGCATCGTCATTCGCGCGATGGAAAAGGTCGGCATTCGCGGCATCACCGGGCGGCACGCGGCCGACAATCCTCCGCCTGAGCTCCCCCGCGGCTGGACCAAGGAAATGGTGGATCATCATTTCTTCCCGAACGCCCAAGCGGCACTCAAGGTGCTCGAGGATTGTGTCGTCCGCTACAACGGAGCCCTCGACGGCCGTGCACGTTGCTGGGTCAATATCGAGGGCAAGGAGCCGTGTAGCCTCGAACTCCACGTTGGAGCGGTGAAATTGGCCGAGAGGCTTGGCGTCGGCACCACCTACCATCTCGCGACCTCGATCGAGGAGGCAAAGGTCTGCGAGAGGAAATATGGCTGCTGGCCCATCACCCGCATCGATCGGGCCGGGGGCATCGGAAAGAACCTGGTGATCGCCCACGGCGCGGCCGTTTCCGACGAAGAGGTCCGTCTTCTCGCCGAACGTGGCGCCAGCGTCGCCTTCTGCCCATGCTCGTCATTCAAGCTGGGGAAGGGAGCAACCGCGATCGGAAAATATCCAGAGATGGTGAAGGCCGGTGTTAAAGTCGGCCTCGGCACCGATGGCGTGTCGGCCGCCGGCAACATGAACCTCATGCGGCAAATGCTGCTCGTCGCCGGCATGTTCAAGGACGCCCGCCTGCAACCGGACATCTTCACCGCACGACAAGCACTGCGCGCCGCGACCATCGAAGGTGCAAAGGCGTTGATGTGGGACGACGAGATCGGTTCGCTGGAAATCGGCAAGAAGGCCGATTTCGTCCTCTTCGACCTGGACCACGTCGAATGGACGCCGTTCTACGACCCACTGCAGGCTCTGGTATTCTCCGCATCGACCGCTTCGATCGTGCAAACCTGGGTTGACGGGAAGCCGTCATATGTCGACGGCAAGGTGCAGGGAGTCGACGAGGCGCAGATTCGGCGCAAAGCCCGGCAACTCGCCGCGGCGGCGGTAGAGCGCGCTGGTCTGCATGACGAAGCGGTCGAGACGACCACGACTCTTTACGACGTTGGCAATTGACAGGCCGACTCCAATTGCGGAGGCGCAAGAGAGAAGAACCTATCGCGTTCAATAGGCTGCATGGGAGAGATCGGTCGCCGTCGTGACGGTGTTGACCGGCGCCGAAGGAGCAACCCCCAGGAAACTCTCAGGCAAAAGTGACCGTGCAGCTGAACGATCTGGAGAGTGGCACTTCGAGTGCCCACCGAAGGGGACCGCCGCGACGGCTGAGCCGTCGCGGTTAATCTCTCAGGTACAGCGACAGATTGGGGACAAGCCGCGGGCTTCGGTCCGCTTCCCAACTTTGATCGCGGAGAGCGAAATGCCACATGTTGTCGTCATCGGCGCCGGTATCACCGGCGTGACCACCGCCTACGCCCTTCTCAATCGCGGCTATTCCGTTACGGTGATCGAGCGTCAGCGCTACGCGGGCATGGAAACATCGTTCGCCAATGGTGGCCAACTTTCCGCGAGCAATGCGGAGGTCTGGAACAGCTGGTCGACGATCATCAAGGGAATGAAGTGGATGTTGAGGCGCGATGCACCGCTCCTCATGAATCCAGCGCCGACCTGGCACAAATATGCCTGGTTTGGCGAATTTATTTTCAACATCAAGAACTATCGCGACAACACGGTTGAGACGACACGGCTCGCCATCGCCGCACGCAAGCATCTCTTCGCCATCGCCGAGCGCGAGAGCATCGATTTCGATCACGAACGTCGCGGCATCCTCCACTTCTACCGGGACAAGCAGAGTTTCCAGCACGCGCTGAAGGTCAATGCCATTCTGGTGGAGGGAGGGCTTGACCGTCATCCGGTGACGGCCTCAGAGGTGAAGTCGATCGAGCCGACGCTGCATGGCGACTTCTTCGGAGGCTTCTATACCCCGTCGGATTCCACCGGCGACATCCACAAGTTCGTCCGCGGTCTCGCCAGGGCCTGCGAGAGGCGGGGCGTGCGCTTCGTGTTTGACGCCACCGTGAGGCAGATCGCTCGGGACGAAACTTTCCGCGTCCAGTACTCGCGTGACGAGCCTTCAGGCGGGGCTCATGTCGAAGAGATCGATGCCGACAATGTCGTCATATGCGCCGGTTCCGCAAGCCGCGACCTCGCGGCGATGCTCGGCGACCGGCTGAACATCTACCCTGTAAAAGGCTATTCGATCACCGTGCACCTCGACGACGAGCGGAGCCAGAGAGCGGCGCCTTGGGTCAGCCTGCTCGATGATGGCGCCAAGATCGTGACCAGCCGATTGGGCGCCACGCGCTTTCGCGTCGCCGGAACGGCGGAGTTCAACGGCATGAACCGCGACATCCGCCAGGATCGCATCAAGCCGCTGGTTGACTGGACGCGAGCACTGTTCCCCTCTGTCGACACCAACCGTGTCGTGCCCTGGGCCGGGTTGCGTCCGATGATGCCGAACATGATGCCGCGGGTCGGTCGAGGCAGGATGCCGGGCGTCTTCTACAACACCGGCCACGGCCATCTCGGGTGGACGCTTTCGGCCGCAACCGCAGAGATGGTCGCCGATTGCCTTGCTGGCGAATTTGGACCCGGCATCACGGAACCGTTCCGGGTGCTCGCGGATCCAGTGATATGAACGGCTCCAGCCCCGAAACAGCCGACTTGCGCCGCCGAACCCTCGGTCATGGTTCGGCGTCACGCTCCAGAAGTGCCTTTCGATGAGGCAGCGGGTTGGCAATTCTCAAGCTTGACAATCATAGCTGTGATCATAAGCTGTGATCAAAGTTTGCCTCTCAAGAGGCGCGACTTACGCTTCGATCTGCGGAGGACAGAATGAAGGTTGCCGTACTTGGAGGAGGGGCGGGGGGCACGGCCTCGGTCGCAGAATTGGTTCTGGCGGGCCACTCCGTTCATTTCTGGGCGCGTTCGGCCGAGACGCTCGAGCCGCACATCAAGCTCGGCGGCGTTGCATTCGACGGCAAGCTCGGCGAGGGAGTTGCAAAGCCTACCCTGATTTCGACAGATCTCAAGTCGGCCATCTCCGGAGTCGAAGTGGCAGTCGTGGTCCTGCCGACTTTCTCGCACTCGGCCATCGCCAACGCACTCGCCGCGGCCGGTTGGCCGTCGAACAAACCTGTCGTGCTTAATCCCGGCCACACCGGAGGCGCACTGGAATTCGCCGAGGCCTATTCCCGCACCGGGCGGTCAGTGCCTCCGGTGGTTGAGTTCTCGACCCTTACATACGTCGCGCGCAAATATCGTCCTGACGGCGTCACCATTAGCGGTCGGGCGAAGCAACTGAAGGCTGCCGCTCTCAGGGGAGGAGCGGAGGCGCTGGAGATTGCTGCAAAATTGTATCCGGGTGTCACGCCCGTTCGGGACGTCATCGCCTCCGACCTCTCCAACGTGAACATGGTCCTGCATCCCCCTGGCGCGGTGCTGGCAGCCGCCTGGGTCGAGGCGACCGGCGGCAGCTTCACTTTCTATGTCGACGCCATGACGCCCGGGGTCGCCCGGGTCATGCGGCAATTGGACGACGAGCGCTTGGCGGTCGCTCGGGCGTTCGGGCATGAATTGCCGAACTTGATTGAAGAGATGAAGCTGCTCGGCACGGTGGAGGCTGACGTGGTTGACGTTACCGATTACCGCGCGGCAATCGCGGGCGGCGAGGCCAATCGCCGTATCAAGGGACCGGATTCGCTCGAATATCGCTACTACAAGGAGGATTTCGGTCACGGCTTGCTCCCCTTCCTGGAGTTTGCGCGGATCGCCGACGTCAACGTGCCCGTCGCGACGTCGCTCTATCGCCTTGCGCAGGCCGCCGTCGGAACCGACTATCGGATCGGCGGGCGGACTGCAGATGCAATGGGCATCGCCGGCATGTCCAGGGATCAGCTCATTGAGAAGGTAAGGGCCCCATGAGTTGGCAGAATACAGTCGTCGCGATCGTAGCCGGTGACGCACGCGAACAGGAGATCGCTCGCTGTGCCGTGCGGGCTGGAGCCGCGGTTCGAGCCTACGGCTTTCCCTGGCCTGATGGGGGCATCGAAGGCGTCTATCATGCTGTGGACGCGGCTGATGCATTGAAGGGGGCCGACATCGCGCTGTTTCCGATTCCAGGCATCAGCGCGGAGGGCGCGCTCTTCGCGCCCAAGTGTCCGCAAAAGATCGTCCCGACACGCGAGATGTTGGCCGGCATGAGGCGGCCCGGCAACATCATCCTCGGTTGGGCCGACGACAATCTGAGGGCCCATTGCAAGGCGCTCGGCATCGCGCTGCACGAGTACGAATGGGACGTCGACCTCATGCTGTTGCGCGGGCCGGCGATCGTCGAGGGCGTATTGAAGGTGATCATCGAAAACACGCAGATCACCATCCACAAGTCCAACATCTGCCTGGTTGGTCAAGGTACCATCGGCTCGCTTCTGACGAAGACGTTGGTCGGCCTCGGGGCTCATGTCCACGTCGCGGCGCGCAATCCGGTTCAGCGCGCCGCCGCCTACGCGACAGGCGCGGAGACGCTAACGCTCGAACAATTGCCGGCAGTTCTTCATCGCATGGACATCGTTATCGGCAGCGTTCCAAAACGACTGCTCGAGCGCGACCAGCTGGCTTTGCTGCCCAAACACGCGCTGCTGGTCGACGTCGCAGCGCCTCCCGGAACGATCGACCGCGACGCGGCCGCTGAACTTGGACTGAAGGCCGTCTGGGCGCGCGGCATGGGCGCCCGTGCACCGATCACCGTCGGCCGCAGCCAGTGGACAGGCATCAGCCGACGCATCGAGGAAATACTGGAGCAAAGACAATGAAGGCGGATCTGGTCATAAAGAACGCGCGAGTGGTTCGCCACGACGGAGAATTCCACGGCGGCGTTGCGGTGAAGGACGGCAAGATCGTCCTGACCGGGGCTGACGAAGTCCTTCCCGAAGCCAAGCGCACCATCGACGCCGAAGGGCGGGTGTTGATGCCGGGCTTGATCGACCCGCACTGCCATCTGGGCGTGAAGTTTCCCTTTGCCGAGGATATGCGGACCGAGACAGCCGCCGCGGCCTCCGGCGGCGTGACCACCGCGCTTCTCTATATCCGTAATCTGAAGGAGTCCTATCTGCCGTTCTACGCGGAGCGCAAAGCGATTGGCGAGGAAAACTCGGTGATCGACTTCGGCTTTCATTTCGGGATCCAGCGTGAGGAACATATCGCCGAGATTCCGGAGGTCATCGCCAAGACCGGCGTCAAATCCTTCAAATGCTATTTCGGCTACGAGCCGGACAATCCGATTGGCATTGTGCCGGCCACGGACGGCTGGGTCTATGCCGCGATGCGCATCCTGTCGAAGGTTCCCGGCGGGGTGATCAACGTTCACTGCGAGAACACCCAGATCGCCTCCTGGATCAAAAAGGAGATCGCGGCCACCGGCCGTCAGGATCTCGGCGCGTACACGGAATCCCGCCCGGCCTTCTGCGAGGTGGAAACCATACGGCGCATGCTCTTCCTTGCCGAGAAGACCGGCTGTTCGCTTCATCTGGTCCACACCTCCGTCGGCATGGGTCCGGTACTCGCCGCCGAGGCCCAGGCGCGTGGCGTCCGCGTGACGGTAGAGACCTGTCCTCACTACCTCACCCGCACGTGCTACGACGAAGATCTCGACATGCGTGCGAAGATATCGCCGCCGTTGCGCGACCGGAACGAGCTCGAGGGTCTTTGGCACGGCGTCATGAACGGTTCGGTCTACAGCCTCGGGACCGACCATGTGCCGTTCTTGCCCAAGAAGCTGGAGGATCTTTGGACCGAATTCCCGGGAGTGGTGAGCTTTCCATGGGAGCTGTCGCTGATGCTTCATTTCGGCGTCCATCAGCGCGGTTTGCCGTTGACCCGGCTTGTCGAACTCAACTCTTTCAACCCTGCGCGACGCTTCGGGCTCTGGCCGCGCAAGGGCCATATCGACGTTGGTTTCGACGCCGACCTCGTGCTGGTCGACCTCGATGAGCAGCGCACGGTCAAGCACACCGGCAAGGGTACCTGCATCTACGAGGGATGGACGCTCAAGGGTTGGCCGGTGATGACCGTTGCTCGCGGTGACGTCGTCTACGAAAACGGTTCCGTCGCCGACCACCACTTCGGTCGCGGTCGATGCGTGACCCTGCCGTCATGAGTGGCGCGGACTTCCACCGACTGGAGTTGGCAGGCCGAGAGTCGCTCATGCCCGCCCAAATGTCGGTGCGTGAAGCCGTCGCCGCCATCGTGGCGCGCAAGACCACGATCCGTCAGGAGAGATTGTCCGGAATCCACAATCCATGGGGACATGCGATCGGCTTGACCGATCCCTGGGTCTTTTTGGGCCTTTGCGAGAGCCAGGGCGTCGTCGATGCAGCGCGCGAGATCCTGGGGCCGGACATCATCCTGTGGGACAGCGAGCTATTCGCGGAAACGAGCAGCTATGCCGACTTTCTGCGCGAAGGGCGGGAAGGTCGTTATTGGCCGGTTGTGCCATTCGCAGGGGCGATCGTCTTGTTGCCCGTTGGCCAGGCTGACCCGCGACCGAGGGCGATCGGACTCAACGAGATCGGAACAAATGTGCTCAAGATGCTCGATCCGTCGGAACCGATTTATGTCATCCGGCTGATGCCGGGCACCAGTCATTTCGATCGAGACCCGCAGCATCCCGCCCATCGCGCGTGCATGGAGGAGCAGGTCTTGATCAACTATGCCAACCGCCCGCTGTGGCTGCTCAGCGGGGTCGATCTGGCAAGGAACGATCTGGTTACGGGCTTCGCGGCCGCTGTGCCCACCTGGGCATCCGGCGCTCTACCCATCCAAAGAGGAGGAGATTTCTGATGCCGTTTGTCGTCGTCGAAATGTGGGAGGGCCGTACAGTCGAGCAGAAGCGCCGACTCGTAAAGGCTATCACCAATGCAATGGTTGAGGAGGCCGCCTGCAAGCCGGATCATCTGCATGTGGTGATCCATGAAACGCCAAAAGACAGCTGGGGCCGCGCCGGCGTGCTCGGCATCGACATGGTGGAGGACAAGAAATGAGCCTGGAAGCCCTCGATTATCGCAAGTCGGCCCTGCTGGTCATCGATCTCCAGAACGCCTTCATCCACGAGAAGGGAACGCTGGGCATTTCCGGAGTGGATACAAAGCGCCTGTCCTCGATCGTCTCGCCGCTGGCAAGGCTGATCAAGCGGTGCCAGGATGTCGACATTCCCGTCATTTGGACAATGCAGGAGCATTTTGCCATCGACAGGAATCGCGCCAAGAAGAAGTTGCTCGGCCACACCGCCCGGCGCAAGCAGGTATCCGCGCTCGCCGGCAGTTGGGACGAGGAGATCATCGACGAGCTCAAGCCGCTGGCCGAGTTCAATCCTTCCTTCGTGATCCGCAAGCACCGCTTCGGTGCGTTCTACGAGACCAGGCTCGAGATGATGCTGAAGATGCTGGGGACGCAGCATCTCTTCATCACCGGAGCAACCACCAATGCTTGCGTCGAGACGAGCATCCGCGAAGCCTATCTCCGGGATCTCGATGTGGTTGCCGTCGAGGATTGCGTATCGGGCGTCAATGCGGATTGGGAGGCAACCGCCAAGCAGGTCTGGAAGCAGTACTTCTGCGAGATAGCGCCGTCGTCGGACGTTCTCGACTGGATCGCCGAGCAGGCGAAGCCGAGGGTTACCAACTACGGTCACCAGTTGATCATGGTCAATGACATCGACAGGTCGGTCGACTTCTATACCCGTCAACTGGGATTCACGATCAGGCCGGCCAAGCCGCTGGCTGACGGGCGGCCCTTCGTTGCTTTCCACCAAGGCATCGCCCTCATCAACGGCAAGGCTGCAGACCATCGCCAGCTCGACCACATCGCCTTCGAGGTCAATGACGTGCGCGCGCTCGATGCCAAGTTGAAAAAAGCCGGCGTACACTACTACAATGATCTGCACGACGGGCCGTATGGCTTGACGATCTACATCGCCGATCCCGACGGAACCAAGGTCGAGCTCTATCAGGTCGGAGCAAACGCTTAACTCAGGCCCGGCCCGTATGCTCACGCAGGTGATCCGGGCCACGTTCCTTGTGTCAAATCGGCAGGCCGAGCCAACCTTGGCGTGCCGATTTGCGGCATCAGTGCTCCGCTGCGGTTGCCGCCCGCTCTCAAATCTACTACTGATCACGATATGAGATCACAGGACACAGGCCGTCCAACTCTCAGGGATGGTCTCGATGTCCTCAGGCCTATCGGATGGCGCCCAGCGACGTCCTAAGAGAAAGAGAGTCGGGAGATGCGGACCGAGAAAGCGGAAGTTGCCGGAAACGGCAACGAAGAAGGCAAGCGGCAGCGGGGCCACATCTACGAGCGTGTGCTCAGCTATATGCGTAGAGGACTTATGGTCGGAGCCTTTGTTCCCGGCCAGGTCATGAGTTTGCGCAAGCTGGCGGCAGGGCTCGGAACCAGCCCCATGCCGGTTCGCGAAGTGCTGAGCCAGCTCGTCGCCGCGAATGCCTTGGAAGAGACCAAGGGGGGCTCGGTACGCGTGCCGAGGCTGAGCGCCGAGAAGCTGAGCGATATCTTTTCAGTGCGTGAACTGCTCGAAGGTACAGCCGCCGAGCTCGCCGCCAAGAAAGCTTCGCCTGCGTTGTTGAACGGACTGACGTCCATCAACAAGCAATTGCTTCAGGCGATCGCCAAGCGTGACATCCTGAACTGCCTTTCCTTCAACCAAAAATTTCATTTCACACTCTACCAGGCGAGCGAATCCGAGACGCTCACGCTCTTGATCGAGTCGCTTTGGTTGCAGTTCGGGCCGACCATGTACATGTCGCTGCTGATCCCCTCGAAGCCCTGGAGCGCGTCTCACCACGAGGACATTCTGGCGGGGCTGAAGGAGGGCAACCCAACCGCGGTCAAACGCGGGACGATCCAGGACATCCGGACGACTTGCCGGGCCTTGCTCAGCATCGCCGACTCGCAGGGGGCCGAGCTGCCCTTCGCGCAAGGAATGGAACTGCAATTCGACGATTGAGAACAGAGATCCGGAGTACCGCGCCATGGAAGCAAAGATTGATCAAAAACTGGCCCAACTGGGAATAAGCCTGCCCGCAACGGCGTCTCCAAGCGCCAACTACGTTCCCGCGCGCAGACTGGGCAGCCAGATCTACATCTCCGGCCAGGTCCCCAGCGAGGGCGGCAAGGACAAGTACACGGGTAAGCTCGGCTCGGAATTCTCCGTGGAGGAAGGTCAAAAAGCTGCGCGTCTCTGCGCAATCAATATCCTCGCTCAGCTCAAGCAGGCGCTGGACGGCAATCTCGACAGGGTGGTTGGGGTCGTTCGGCTGGGCGGCTTTGTCAACGCCGAGCCGGACTTCAAGGATCATCCCAAGGTCATCAATGGGGCGTCTGACCTGATGGTGGAGGTGTTTGGCGAGGCAGGGCGCCACGCCCGCGCGGCGGTCGGCTGCAGTTCCTTGCCCCGCAACGTTCCGGTCGAGGTCGACGCCATATTCGAGGTCAACTGAACCATGCAGCCCGCCGCTCCCTCCCTCGACGCGCGGATTCCCGTTCATGTGCTGACGGGCTTTCTCGGGAGCGGCAAGACGACGTTTCTTCGACACCTGCTCGGGGAGCCGGGTCTCGCCGAGACTGCGGTGATCATCAATGAATTCGGCGAAATAGGACTGGACCACCTGCTGGTGCGGGAGGTCACGGAAGACGTGGTCCTGCTGTCGTCCGGATGTCTGTGCTGCGCTGTGCGCGACGATCTCGTGTCAACCTTGGCCGAGCTCCTGGCGATGGCCCGCTGCGGCGCGGTGACGCCTTTCCGCCAGGTCGTGGTCGAAACCACCGGCCTCGCCGATCCAGCGCCCATCATCCAGGTAGTGATGAGCGCTCCCGAATTGCTGCATGGCTATCGCGCCGGCAGCATCATTACGACCGTGGACGGCGTCAGTGGCCTCAACAGCATTCGGAACTTCGCGGAAGCGGCCCAGCAGGTGGCGCTAGCGGATTGCGTTGTCGTCACCAAGTCGGATCTTGTCGAGCGTTGGCAATTGGACACGCTTGAGCTCGATGTCGCCAAGGTCAATCCTTCAGTGCGCTCGCTGACCTCGAGCAAGCATGCGATGCCCTCGGCGGCCGACGTCCTGGCCCATGGCGAGGACTGGAAGCCCCACTCGCTCGGGGCGCACGACAGGGCTGCGCGGGGAGTGCACAGCCACGGCATCGAGACCTTCACGGTCGAGGTGACGCGAGAAGTCGAATGGCCGGCCTTTGTCGACTGGCTTGAATTGTTGCTGGCTGCACGCGGTCAATCCATTCTCCGTGTGAAGGGCTTGTTGCAGCTCGAAGGGGACGAGCGACCGGTTGTCGTCCACGGCGTGCAACACGTCGTCTATCCGCCAGAATACCTGCCGCGATGGCCGGAAGGTTCGCCGCGCGGCTGGCTGGTGTTCATCGCGCGCAACTTGACGCGCACCACGATCGAAAATTCCCTGCCAAGCATCTTCGCCTGCAGGCACTGACGGTCGAAAGCGCAGCCGCGCCGATACGACATCGACCGCAATTCTTAATCCATCACCCGCGAGATCGATCCGCTCGTCGTAGATGCGGGGGCAAGCCGTCGCAACGCGCGAATGCCCATCGTTGCGCCGCCGAAATGGATCCAGTGCACGAAAAACGATCGCATGCCGCCCGCATTACGTGCTTGACAACATCAAACTGTGATCACATCATGAGATCAAATATAGGTCGATCCGGGAATGGGAGCGCCGTCGGACCGCAGGCAAGGGCCACACGAATCGTGGTGCCCGGCTTGCGTCATTCAGCTCCAGATCGACAGGGAGTGAACGGGATGTCTCGAGTGAATCTCGCTGCAGCAATGTCGGCGCTGAGGGGGCGATGCGCCGGTTTTTTTCGACGACAGCACCGGGCGGTCGTCAGATCTTGGCGACCTCTCCTCGATTGGTTCGTTCGGGAAGCCCGGTTGTGCCTCGAGAGCGCACTTGTCGGCGAAGTGTTCGTTGATGTTGCCAGGCCGTCGAAGGCTCCGGCGGATGGTTCTGCTCAAAGACAACTGTAATCTTCTAACGTGGTGAGGTTGCCGTGGCGAGTACGGATATTGTCAGCGCCGGTGGGGCGCAGCCAAAGCAAGGCAAGAGCATGAGCGGCAAGAAACGGGCTCGCGTCAGTTGGCTGGATCGCTATTCGGCGCTCCTCGTTGCTGTGGTGCTGATCGGTGCTTGGCAAATTCTCGTGCCACTGTCAGGGCTTTCGGAGTTCGTCCTGCCGACGCCGTTCGCTATCGCGAAGCGCATCGCCAACGACCTGCCGCTGCTCTCGGCCCATACCTATGTGACACTGCTCGAAGTGATCTTCGGCTTCTTCCTTGGAGCGCTGATCGGGATTCCTCTGGCTTTGTCGATTTTCTATTCCAGGGCCTTCGAACGAGCCATTTATCCGATCCTTGTCGGTCTGCAGACCGTCCCCAAGGTGTCGTTGGCGCCGATCCTGGTGCTGTATCTCGGATACGGGTGGGCACCGAAGATCGTGCTTGCCTTCATGATCTCGTTCTTTCCGATCGTGATCTCGACCGTCGTCGGCCTGCAGTCGCTCGACAAGAATCTCGTCAATCTCGTCCGATCCATGGGCGCGAACGAATGGCAGACCTTCTTCAAGCTGCGCCTGCCGGCAGCGCTGCCCAATATTTTCGCGGGCTTCAAGGTTGCGATTTCTCTCGCCGTCATCGGTGCGGTCATCGGCGAATACGTCGCTGCTGAGCGAGGGCTCGGATATCTTCAGCTCCAGGCGAATTCGCAATTCGACACCACGCTCAACTTTGCGACCGTGGTGACGATCTCGGCACTCGGTGTGATGCTCTACTTCGTCATCGATATCATCGAGTCGCGCGTTTCCCATAAGCGCGATGCCGCCAAATGAACCGCATGCAACAGGTGTGGACGAGGCATAGCTCCAGTGAGGCAGCGTAATGAATACTCCTATCCAATCTACCGGTGCGGCGATAGAGATTTCCCGGCTTTCGAAGATCTATGAAACTCGCGAGGATACCGACGTCGTCGCGCTTGAAAAGATAGATCTTCGCTTCGAGCCGGGTAGTTTCGTTGCGGTGGTGGGGCCGAGCGGATGCGGCAAGAGCACCCTGCTGTCCCTGCTCGCTGGCCTGACCCCCGCCTCGACCGGCAAGATCGCCATCGACGGGCAGGGGATCAGCAAGCCGCATCCCAAGATCGGCGTCGTGTTCCAGTCGGATCTCCTGCTCTACTGGCGGACCGTGCTCGACAACATCCTGCTGCCGATCGAGATCAAGAAGCTCGATCTGGCCAAATACCGGCTGCACGCCGAGGACCTTCTCGCCCAGGTCGGGCTCGAAGGCTTCGGCAACAAATATCCATCGGAGCTTTCGGGCGGCATGCGGCAGCGCGTGGCGATCTGCCGCGCGCTGATCCAGGAGCCGGGTCTGCTGTTGATGGACGAGCCCTTCGGCGCGCTCGACGCGCTGACTCGCGAGCAGATGATCATGGACTTGCAGTCCATGTGGCTGAGGGTGCGAAACACCGTTCTGTTCATCACCCATGGCATCGATGAAGCCGTTTTCCTTGCCGACCGCGTACTCGTGATGTCGCCGCGGCCGGGTCGCATCGACCTTGACCTCACGATCGACATGCCGCGTCCGCGCCAGTGGAGCAAGGTCCACGAGGACAAGGCCTATTACGGCTACGTGCGCCAGATCCGCGATATCTTCGAAGCGAAAGGTGTGCTCGTCGCCCACTGAGCGAGGGTAGGGGCGGCAGTTTTCAAGAGAGCCAGGCATGTGTGCCGCAGGATGATTTTCTGCGGGAGATGACCTGCGTCCGAAATCAGGCGGGCGTGAGCCCGTTGAAGAACCTTGTGGGGAGTTGGGTTCGATCGGCATTGAGATGGTCGCCGCTATCTCCAAGGCCGCGTCGCATTTCGTCTAGCGGCTTGAGTCTGCCCGACGGGCAGCTCGTTTTTTGAAGAGGGGGACTAAACATGCATGCTTCCAGACTTTTGACTCCAATTGCACTCGCGGTCAGTTTGATCGCTTGCTCGTCCATCGTGAGAGCTGCGGACGAACCCAGTCCGGCGCCGGTCAAGGCAAAGCCGATCCCGGATGTTCCGTTTTTCCTCGTGAATGATAACAGGCTGACCTACTCGTACCAATTTACGGCGACCGACCCCGGTGCTTATAGCATCCAGCCAAATGGCACCATCAACGGCACGACCGCAAAGCAGGTCTATTCGTTCACCCACTTCGATGTGTGGGCTTACGGCACAAACTTCTTCAATATCGATATGCTGAAATCCGGTCATAACGATCCTGCTTCGCCCTGCTCGCCTACCGGTACCCTGCCTTTCGGCCAAACAGGCGCTTGCGCCGGCGCGACGGAGTTCTACGGCATAGAGCGCAGCACGTTCGGCTGGAATGAGATATTCGACACGAAGGCGTTCAAAATAGGACCGCTGCGAAATATCTCGTTCGAGGTCGGCGCCGATCTCGGTACGGCAAATAATTATTACGCACCAGCGACGAACAACGTCGTCGCTGGTCTGCAATTCGCCTTTGATCTTCCGTACAAAGGCTATTTCAACGTGGCGCCGCTGGTCGTCTACAACATTGCAAGCCACAAATCGTTTCTTCAGTGCGGTCTCTTCAATCCGGGCACTCCTGGGGTGACCTGTCTTGCGGACGGCAACAGGGTGTTTCCGCCCACCTGGAAGATCGAGACCAATTACTACATGGATCTCGGCTTCCTCCCTGAAAGCATACGGTATTTCGCCATCAGTGGCCGCGTTTCTGTCACCGGACAAAAGGGCGACATCAATACGCTGCCTGCGCTGTCCGGCCCCGGACGTTTCAGCACCGCCAGCAAGATCGAAGTGAACAGCGAACCGATTCGCCTGACGTTCGATGCCAGCAAGGCCTTCATGGGCCCCAAATACAGTCACTTCGTCGACGTCTGGGTTGCCTATCGATACTGGAAGAACAAGTTTGGTCTCGACAGTAACGCCACTCCCGGCACTTGCACCATTGCGGCAACAGGCGCCAGCACCAACAGCTGCACGGAAAAGTCGGCCAGCGCGGGTATCTCGGTGAAATTCTAGCGTCGATCTGGCGAGCCAAGACAGACGGCGCCGCGCTCGAACCGCGGCGCCGTCTAAGCGTTCGAAAGGGAAACTATGACTGCAAGGTACTGCAAGACGGCCTCGCACAGCATTGCCCTGACGGTCATGGCGCTCTTCGCAGCCATCGTGTGCTCATCGGCGGCCTTGGCGGCCGACGATGTGCGAGTGCGGTTCAGCTGGAAGCTCAAGGGCGAGTATGGCCACCTCTATCTGGCGCAGGACAGAGGTTTTTATGCTGCCAAGAACCTCGCCGTACGCATGGGAGAAGGCGCAGGTTCGCAGGCGGCACTCGGGGCGCTCGTTCAGGGCCAGGAAGACGTCGTCATCATGCCTGGGATCTTCGCTGCTTCCGCGATCCAGAAGGGCATGCCGATCAAGATCATCGCGCTCTACCATCCAAAGACGCCCGTCGTTATGATCTCGCATCCTGGTAACCCCATCCTCAAACCGCAGGATCTCGAAGGCAAGATCGTGGCGCATGCCGTCGGCGAGACGGGCACATCCTATCTCGGAACCTTCTGCGCGGTGAACAAGATCGACTGCACCAAGATCAAGAAGGTTCAGATGGACGCGCAATCGCGCGTACCCCAGTTCCTGCAGAACCAAGTGGACGCTGTGAGCATTTATCGCACCAGCGACCTGCCCGTGCTCGAGCAGCGGACCGGAATCAAGTTTCCCATCCTCGATCTCGCACAATATGGGCTTGTCGTTCCAGGGTTGGCGGCAGTCACGAGCGATTCCGCTATCGAGAAGAAGCCCGACGTCCTCAAGCGCTATCTCGCGGCTGTTGGCGAGGGTATCGAGGCAACGCGAAGGGATCCGAGGGCCGCTGCGAATGCCATCGCCAAGGTTTGGCAAGTCGGACCGTCGGTGGATGTCATCGAAGCACAAGTCAGGGCAACGATTGACGCGATGGTGCCCGAGGAAGGAAAGCCCATCGGCTGGGTCGACGCGAAGCTCATCGAACAAGCGATCGAGTTGCTGAAGACCGAACAAGCGATCGATCATCCCAAACCCACGGCGTCGTTCTTTACCAATGAACTCCTCGCCTACTGACTCGCCAGAGCTAGCATGCGAGTGCGACTGTGGGCGTCGGGCCAGGTCAGACGATATGAATCCAGCGTATTATTGCGTTCACATATATTCAAGTCCGACGCCCGCAGGTGGGGCAGGGGCGGCAGTTTTCGATGAATTGGCTCGCAGGCCTTTTACTGCATTGTTGCTTCGGCCGAGACTGGGAGAGCCTCTGCAGGTGGCTGCTCCGATCCGCTTCCAAAACTCATAAGTCATCGACGGAGCCCAAGCAGCGTCTTCCGACGCGATCGTGGTCCTCGCGTTGAGAATCTAGGTCCGGCAGTTCAACTGCTTGCGCAGATGGTCAATGCCGCTGCCGATAGGAATTGCTCCGCGAAATCGCCTCAAAATCTCTAAACGATGACCACAAGAATCACGTTGATGCTGGCGGCGCCGTTCGCAGTATTGACGCGTTGGGACGATCCGGTGAAAGCGAATGGCGTTGCATAGATGGAATCGTTCAATCGCGAACAAGTCCAGGAGAAATGATGAAGTTGGTGAAGACCTCTGTAGTCGCATGTGTCCTTTCGGCTTTGCTTGCGGGCCAGGTGCTCGCGCAAGACCCCTCGACCGACGCCAAGAGTCGCGGCGGCATGCAAGGCAAGAGCATACAGGGCGGCATGAACGATGATGAGGATTCGACCGCTCAGCTCGGCACTGCGGACCGAAAGGCAGGTATGAAGCCGGTCAAGAACACAAAGGGTGCAGCCGGCACCACCGGGATCGCTCCGAACAAGGGGGCAGCTGACGGTTCCTCCGTCGGCGGCACGCCGACTGCCGGCAAGCGCCACTAACGCGGCTGACCCTTATCGGCAAACCTCCGGTCGCGCAGGCGGCCGGAGGTTTTTTCCGCGTTTAGGTCGATCTCGGCACGAATGGCCCAGAAGCAAGCAATCAAGTTGATTGCTGGGTCAAGGCGCCAGCGCCCCCTGCGGCTCGTCGATTAAAATGAGTTGCTGTTCGACATAGGGGCGGAAGCATTTCCCCTTGGTCTTACCGCGGAAGAAGGCTCCGTGAGCTGGTCGAGTTTGCGCTCCAACACCGCGCCACTTCAATTCGCGCCTTGGTCTGACTTGATTGTCAAGTGATATTTCTGGTTTCTGCCGGCGCGAGCGCGGACGATATGTGTTGTCAGCCAAGCGTTGGGTGCGTCCCCACTGCTGATGCTATCGCTTATCGAGGTCGCGCTGCGCCGGATGGTGATGTTCGGGGCGACACCTCAAGCTCCCCAGCGGAGTACGTCGAGCCGCCACCCGCATTTCTTCGCCGATTCCAGTCGAACAATGTGCCATTGAGCCGGATGCAGTGAAGAAGTTATCGCGATTTTTCGCGCAATGGGGACTTTTGCCTTCCTCATGCCAATTCGCTCTGCGAGCTCCATGCCCAGGCTGTCAATCGTCATTCAAAGTTGACCTCCCGCGGATTATTCGCGAGCCTGCGCCATACTTCCGGATTTCCTCCGCCATGGCCTCGCAGCTCGGGGAGCCTTGTCGGCGCATTTCCGACGTGACGGACAATTGCAGCCGAGGGAGTTTACCTGATGCAAGACGATCCGACATCGCACGGACTCTGGGAACTGACGGCTCCGCATGCACCTCAGACCGGTCGTCTGGCCGGCGAGATCGACGTCGATATCCTCGTCATCGGTGGCGGATATACTGGGCTTTCGTCCGCTCTCCACCTTGCAGAAGGAGGAGCGCGGGTCGCGGTCCTCGAGGCGTCTGAAATCGGCTTCGGCGGCTCCGGACGCAATGTCGGTCTCGTGAATGCCGGTATGTGGGTCATGCCGGACACTCTCGTAGCGACGCTGGGACAAACCCATGGGGAGCGCCTGATCGATCTGCTCGGCCGTGGGCCGCGGCGAGTGTTCGATCTTATCGCGCAACATGGCATTGAATGCGAACAAGAGCCCACGGGCACGTTGCACTGTGCAGTCGGACGCAGGGGATTGGAAGAAATCGAGGCTCGTGCTGAACAATGGCAGCGACGTGGTGCGCCGGTCGAGATTCTCGATGCCGAGGAGACGCGCCGGAGGATCGGTGGTGGCGACTACGCCGGTGCACTGCTGGATAAACGCGCTGGCACAATTCAGCCGCTGGCCTATGTTCGTGGTTTGGCTCGTGCCGCGCTTGCTGCGGGCGCGAAAATATTCACTCAGAGTGCCGCTCTCACCGCCAGCGACGGCGGCTCGCGCTGGAAGGTCAATACGGCAGCCGGATCTGTGCGTGCAGATTGGGTGATTGTTGCCACCGATGCCTACGCACGAGGACCCTGGTCGCAGGTCCGGCAGGAGCAGATCGAACTGCCTTACTTCAACTTTGCGACCCAACCTCTCTCGGACAATTTGAGAGCATCGATCTTGCCCGAACGCCAGGGAGCCTGGGATACGAAACAGGTGCTCAGTTCATTTCGCTTCGACCGTGCAGGTCGGCTGGTTTATGGCAGCATCGGTGCTCTTGAGCGGAGCAGTACAGCAGTGCACAGGGCGTGGGCAATCCGCTCGCTGGGCAAGCTGTTTCCTCAGCTCGCCGACATCGAATTCGAGGCCGGTTGGTTCGGGACGATCGGTATGACCTCGGACAACCTACCCCGCTTTCACAAGTTGGACCGCAACGTAATCGGGTTCAATGGATATAACGGCCGCGGAATCGCGCCGGGCACTGTGTTCGGCGGCGTGCTCGCGTCCTATGTGCTGGGGCACGTTGCCGACCAAGACCTTCCGCTTCCGATCACTCCGGTGGAGGAGCCGCGCTTCCGCGACACGCGGGAGGCGCTCTATCGCATCGGGGCGCAACTCGTTCATTTGACCGAAGCCCGGCTCTGATCCGCCAGCTCTCGGTAGTCCGTGAGCTCCGCGCAAGGCACATGCTTCCTTCTCGCCGACATATTGCAATTCCGGCGGCCTCGGAGACGGCTATTGCCAATCTCGCTCGATCGGTGACGTCAGATGCCGACAACATGGTCGAACACCCGACACCGTTATCAACGGCCTGACCGGTTTGAAAGAAGGAACAGAGCCGACTCCAGTCGCGATCTCCGCAAGTCTATCAAGCGGATCAGCGATGTTTTCTCCCTCGCTGAAACTGGACGTCGGCTTTGCTAGCAGTGCATCCGTGCTCACGCGCCATGGATTTGGCGCAGATCGGCACGCTTTGGACAAGCGCAATGCGAGACGCGTTCAGGCGGCTCTTGCGACGCTGACAGCGCGTGGTGCGAGCTTTGTGAGTTTGTCAGCTTTGGTACCATTGTCCGTGAGCTGACACTCCGTTGATGCGCAGGGTCTATAAATCCAGCTCTTTCGTCGCGGCACGCAGCTTGCTTCGGTCGGCATACCATCACCAATCCAGGGCTTGGTGATGCAGGGGCGGACCGGACGCATCACCTGCGTTTGAGTCCGTCCCGTCGATCTGCGAGGCGACATGAAACGGTCGCCGGAAGAACTACGCAACAATCAGGGAGTGGCCCAATGGAAATCGTCTTGGGATGTTGCGCCGGGCTCGTTTTCACCGGCATCCTGGTTGCGTGCTACTGGGCAGTGCGGTGACAAGGAGCCGCAACGCGTGTCTTTGCTTTTGAAATTGATCGAACCTGACCCGCGCCATAGCCTCCTGAAGCGAGCCTTGTCGCACGGCTCGCAAGCCTTTGGGCTCGTCAACAATAATCTTTGGTATCGTCTTCCGAATAGAGCGCTGCAAAGTGCGTTTCCTGACGATTCTATTCCGGAGGCTGCATTGAGGGACCCGCGCGCAGTCAAGCGCGAAAGATGCCCCGCCACCGCTATCAAGTCGATCATCGCGTACGTTTCCGCCCCGCTGAGTCCGACGAGTAACGAGACGCGACAATGTGATGATCCGCTCGGCTTTGGCTGTTCCGCCTAGCTTTGGTCAACGCTGGATTGGGAATCATAGGACCCACGCTACCCACGGGCATAGCAGGCCAATGTCACCTGGACTGGCCCAGTCTTGCTGCTTGCGCCGACTCGCTGCCGCGGATCGCACAAGCGCGGCTAATAGAACGGGATGTCGCATCTTAGTCAGCCGAACGAGCTCTGTGCCGCAATGGGCTATGCTGACGTGCTCATTGCTTCAAAGAAGTAAACCATTGCGGACCATATGAGTTGCCAGCTTACGGGAATGTCCGATGCCCCGACGATCGGTCGTGGCGTCAGTTCTCCTTGGCAACTCTGGCCGCGCGATCGAGGACATCCCGATGTCCGGAGCACCCTGCCGAGTAGGCTCTGAACCGACAACGTGGAGAGGCGACTTGCATGGAACGGTACACTGTCTACATGGTCAGACGCGACGGGCATCTCGTAGGCTTTGTCGAGTTTATCTGTTCGGACGAAGGGACCGCCACGGAGCGGGTGCGGAAGCTTGCAAGCGACCACGCGGTTGAGCTTTGGCAGAACGATCGTAGGATCGCAGCATATGAAGGACGCCGGTGGCTCCGCGAAAAGGAGATCGATTGAGATGAGCACGCGACGAAATGATTCGACGTGGGGAGCTGGCCGCCCGCCCCAGAATCGGCAGATGTTCGATATCCGCTACTAAGCAGGTTGCTCTCCGCAGAGTTGTCGAACATGCTCGGCACACAAACAAAAACCCCGGCATCGCTGCCGGGGTTTCGCATTCCGTGGTGCGCCTGAGTGGCCGGACTCAGAAGTCCATGCCGCCCATGCCACCCATGCCGCCGCCCGGGGGCATCGCCGGGCCGGCGCCGCCCTTCTTGGGCAGCTCGGCGACCATGGCTTCGGTGGTGATCAGCAGCGCCGCCACGGAGGAGGCGTTCTGGATCGCGGTGCGAACGACCTTCGTCGGATCGATAATGCCCTTGGTGACGAGGTTGCCGTACTCGCCGGTCTGCGAGTCGAAGCCATAGGCGTACTGATCTTTCTCCAGGATCTTGCCGACGATCACCGAACCGTCTTCACCGGCGTTGATCGCGATCTGGCGAGCGGGAGCCGACAGCGCCTTGCGCACGATCTCGACGCCGGTCTT
>NZ_JAVAYN010000108.1:0-280 GCF_054863025.1 Bradyrhizobium sp. 23AC | reverse complement strand
GTCCGCTCATATTCCCTCATTTGGGGCCATAGTTCAGATGAAGTCAGGACTTCTAACTGCGGGTAATGGTGATTGATATAGGCTTTTGCTTGTAATTCATGAACTGGATTTTGATAACTATGTAAAAAAGAAATGACAATACCTGCTAGCTTTTTAGACATGACCTGCTGGACAGCATCATCTAATTGCTGCAGATGGAGAGGTTTTTTGATCGAACCATCGTGTATCAACCTTTCAGAAATTGGATATACATGCTTCCGTGGTATCAATGGTTCTGGCA
>NZ_JAVAYN010000107.1:0-284 GCF_054863025.1 Bradyrhizobium sp. 23AC | reverse complement strand
CCGCCCTCGTGATAGGCGGACAGGCGGATGGTGCCCTGCTCGCCCTTGCCGCTGGCGAGACGCTCGGCGGGGGTCTCAAGGCCATGATCGGCGGAGTTGCGCACCATGTGGGTGAGCGGGTCCTTGATCAGATCGAGCACCTGGCGGTCGAGCTCGGTGTCGGCGCCGTGCATCTCCAATTCGATCTGCTTGCCGAGTTCGCTCGAGAGGTCGCGGACGATGCGGGGCAGCTTCTGCCAGGCATTGCCGATCGGCTGCATGCGCGTCTTCATGACGCCTTCCTG
>NZ_JAVAYN010000106.1:0-284 GCF_054863025.1 Bradyrhizobium sp. 23AC | reverse complement strand
CCGCCCTCGTGATAGGCGGACAGGCGGATGGTGCCCTGCTCGCCCTTGCCGCTGGCGAGACGCTCGGCGGGGGTCTCCAGGCCATGATCGGCGGAGTTGCGCACCATGTGGGTGAGCGGGTCCTTGATCAGATCGAGCACCTGGCGGTCGAGCTCGGTGTCGGCGCCGTGCATCTCCAATTCGATCTGCTTGCCGAGTTCGCTCGACAGGTCGCGGACGATGCGGGGCAGCTTCTGCCAGGCATTGCCGATCGGCTGCATGCGCGTCTTCATGACGCCTTCCTG
>NZ_JAVAYN010000105.1:0-289 GCF_054863025.1 Bradyrhizobium sp. 23AC | reverse complement strand
TCATGGATGATCTGTTGCGGGAGTTTTTGACGGAGACCAGCGAGAGCCTGGACACCGTCGACAACCAGTTGGTGAAGTTCGAGCAGGAGCCGAACAACGCCAAGATCCTGGATAACATCTTCCGCCTGGTCCACACCATCAAGGGCACCTGCGGCTTCCTCGGATTGCCGCGGCTTGAAGCGCTGGCGCATGCCGGCGAGACGTTGATGGGCAAATTCCGTGACGGCATGCCGGTGACCGGGCAGGCGGTGACGGTGATCCTGTCCTCGATCGACCGCATCAAGGAAAT
>NZ_JAVAYN010000104.1:0-289 GCF_054863025.1 Bradyrhizobium sp. 23AC | reverse complement strand
GGCTGTTCACGCTGGGGCAAGCATTGCCTCGGCAGCTCTGGTCGCAATTCTTGCCGGCGCCGTGGTCGTTCTCATCGGTCAAACCGCCTTGATCTGGGCTCGATCCAGCTTCGTGCGCGCGGTGATTGCCGCAGCGTTCACCGTCCCGGCGGCTGTCGCGGGCTATCACCTCGCCCATGGCCTGTCGCAAATCGCGATGCCATCCTCACTTTGGCAGGATATCTTCAGCTGGACCGGCGCCTTTGCCATCGCCGGCATGGCGTGGAGACGGATAACCAGCTTTGCCGAG
>NZ_JAVAYN010000103.1:0-297 GCF_054863025.1 Bradyrhizobium sp. 23AC | reverse complement strand
GCTTTCTGTCAGCTTACAAGTAACAAGCCGCACCATCCGTACAGACATCAAGGAACTGAATGACCGCCTTGCCCCTTATCACGCGAATGTATCAGCTGTTAGAGGAGCTGGTTATGAGCTGCTGATCAAAGATGAGAATGCCTTTCGCCGTTTTATGAAGGAAGAGGTTGAACAGGAAGAGCCTCTGGCCGTTTTACCGGAGGAACGTGTTCGATTTATTTTAAAGAAGCTGCTTCTAGCAGAATCGTATGTGAAGCTAGAGGACTTACAGGAGCAGCTGTTTATTAGTAAATCGAC
>NZ_JAVAYN010000010.1:0-258901 GCF_054863025.1 Bradyrhizobium sp. 23AC | reverse complement strand
CAAGCTCGCCGGCGGTGTCCATCGCCTCGACGGCCAGCTCATGGTCGTCCTCGACGTCGATCGCGTCCTCGAGCTCGCGCCGGAAATGATGGCGGCCTGATACGGCGGCTCGCCGCCGACGTGCCAGTAATTGGAAGTGCCCCCCGCAAAGGGGGAGGAAGCAGAGGTTCAGATGCGAACTTGTCTCGTCGTTGATGATTCCAGCGTCATCCGCAAGGTTGCGCGCCGGATCCTGGAGGGCCTCGACTTCCAGATCCTCGAAGCCGAGGACGGTGAGAAGGCGCTGGAGGCTTGCAAGCGCGGCTTGCCCGATGCGGTGCTGCTCGACTGGAACATGCCAGTGATGGATGGCTACGAGTTCCTCGGCCATCTCAGGCGCATGCCCGGCGGCGATCAGCCCAAGGTCGTGTTCTGCACCACCGAGAACGACGTCGCGCATATCGCGCGCGCGCTGCATGCCGGCGCCAACGAGTACATCATGAAGCCGTTCGACAAGGACATTGTGACGGCGAAATTCCAGGAAGTCGGCCTTATCTGAGCGATCGGCCGGAGGCCGAAGGGATGCTTCGGCGCTTGTTTTCAACTGTACCCTTTCAGTCTGAGTTGGTGAGTAATGAGTGTTGCGTTCGCAGGTAATTCGGCTACGACCGGCTCGCGCGAAGCGGGGCCGCTGCGGGTGATGATCGTCGACGACTCCGTCGTCATCCGCGGTCTGATCTCGCGCTGGATCGGTGCCGAGCACGACATGGAGGTCGCTGCCTCGCTGCGCACCGGACTCGAGGCGGTCAACCAGATCGAACGCATCAATCCTGACGTTGCCGTGCTCGACATCGAAATGCCCGAGCTCGACGGCATCTCGGCGCTGCCGCAACTGCTGGCGAAGAAGCGCGATCTCGTCATCATCATGGCTTCGACGCTGACCCGCCGTAACGCGGAGATCAGCTTCAAGGCGCTGTCGCTCGGCGCCGCCGATTACATTCCGAAGCCGGAATCGACGCGCGAGGCGTCGGCTGCGGACATCTTTCATCACGACCTGATCCAGAAGATCCGCCATCTCGGTGCGCGGCTGCGTCGCAAGGCCGCGGTCGCAAGCCCGCCGCTGGCGCCAGCGAGCCCGGCTCCGGCCCCGCGTAGTCCTGTTGCGCGGCCCATAGCGCCCGCTCCGGCGGTGCCTGCTGCGTCGGGGGCGCTCACCATGCGCCCGTTCTCCACTCAGACCCCCAAGGTGCTGCTCATCGGCTCCTCGACCGGCGGTCCGCAGGCGCTGATGGCGCTCGTCACCGAGCTCGGCCCGGTGATCGACCGCTTCCCGGTGCTGATCACCCAGCACATGCCGCCGACCTTCACCACCATCCTTGCCGAGCATCTGGCGCGTTCGAGCCGTAAGCCGGCAGCCGAGGCGGTCGACGGCGAGCCGGTGAAGCCGGGACGGATTTATCTCGCGCCCGGCGGCAAGCACATGCGCGTGGCGCGCAGCGGTGCGGACACCGTGATCGCACTCGACGACGGCCCCGCCGTCAATTTCTGCAAGCCCGCGGTCGATCCGCTCTTCACCTCCGCCATCGACATCTGGCACGGCAGCATCCTCTCCGTGATCCTGACCGGCATGGGCTCGGACGGCATGCGCGGCGGCAAGGATATCGTTGCGGCCGGCGGCAGCGTCATCGCGCAGGACGAAGCCTCCAGCGTGGTCTGGGGCATGCCGGGCGCGGCGGCCAATGCCGGCATCTGCGCGGCGATCCTGCCGCTCAACCAGATCGGCGCCAAGGTCAACCGCCTGTTCGCGGGAGATCGCGCGTGACGCCGGTTGACTACGACTATCTGCGCAAGTTCCTGAAAGAGCGCTCCGGCCTCGATCTCTCGCCCGACAAGCAATATCTGGTCGAGAGCCGGCTCTTGCCGCTGGCGCGCAAGGCGAGTCTATCAGGCATTCCCGATCTCGTGCTGAAGATCAGGAACGGCGACGGCCGGCTTGCCACCGACGTGGTCGAAGCGATGACCACCAACGAGACCTTCTTCTACCGCGACAAGATCCCCTTCGATCATTTACGCGACACCATCCTGCCGGGCCTGATCAAGGCGCGCGCGGCGCGCAAGTCGCTTCGCATCTGGTCGGCGGCGTCATCGACGGGGCAGGAGCCCTATTCGATCGCGATGTGCGTGAAGGAGATGGGCGCAGCGTTGGCCGGCTGGCGCATCGAGATCGTCGCCACCGATCTGTCGCAGGAGGTGCTGGAGAAATCCAAGGCCGGCATCTACAGCCAGTTCGAGGTGCAGCGCGGCCTGCCGATCCAGCACCTGATGAAGTACTTTACGCAAGCCGGCGAGACCTGGCAGCTCAATGCCGACATTCGCGCGATGGTGCAGTTCCGCCAGCTCAATCTGCTGCAGGATTTCTCTCATCTCGGCACCTTCGACGTGATCTTCTGCCGCAACGTGCTGATCTATTTCGACCAGGACACCAAGGCGGTGATCTTCGAGCGGATGGCGAAGGGCCTGGAGGCCGACGGCACGTTGCTGCTGGGCGCCGCCGAATCCGTCGTCGGTATCACCGATGCGTTCCGTCCGATCACCGAGCGCCGCGGCCTCTACCAGCTCAACCCCGCGCGCTCCGGCCGCCCCATGGGCGGATTGATGCCGCCGTCTTTGAAGGTTGCCGCGGCGCGGTGATCTCTCTCTGTCATTCCGGGCTCGCGACTAAGTCGCGCCCCGGAATGACAAATCACAAAATCGCATGCGGCAGAAACCGCGAGCGGTTGCCGGTGATCGGGCTCTCGTCCTCGCGGATCGACAGGCCGCACGGCTCGTGGTTCACCAGCCAGCTTCCGATCACCGGATAAAAGCCTGAAAAATTCGGCAGCGGCGAGAGCGCCTGGCGCACAAAACCTTCGGCGCCGTAGGGACCTTCCTGCTCGTCGAGCGATACGCCGCCGGACACGATCGTGACGTTGGCGCCTTCGCGCGACAGCAGCGGCTTGCGCACGTAGGATGTTCCGAGCTCTGCTGCTCGCGCGTCGTCCTCGAAGAACGCCGGCAGCAGATGGGGATGGTTCGGAAACATCTCCCACAGCAGCGGCAAAATGCCCTTGTTGGAGAGCACCGCCTTCCACGGCGGCTCGATCCAGCGCGTGGCTGCGTCCTTCAGCTTCGCGCCGAAGGAATCGTGGAACATCCATTCCCAGGGATAGAGCTTGAAGGCGAGCGCGATGTCGTTCTCGTCGAGATCGACGAAGCCGCCAGGCTCATCGCGCCAGCCGACCTCTTCGATGTCGAGCAACCTGGTCGAGAGGCCGGCCTGGCGCGCGGTGTCCTCGAGATAAGCGAGCGTGCCAGCGTCTTCCGAATTGTCGGTGGTGCCGGTGAGATGGACGTGACGGCCCGCGGCGATCTCCTTCCACGCCGCGATCAAGCGCTCATGGATGGAATTGAACTGATCGGCGCGAACAGGGACGATGCGGCGCTCGATCGCCTGCTCGAGCCAGGTCCATTGAAACACCGCGGCCTCGAAGATCGAGGTCGGCGTGTCCGCGTTGTATTCGAGCAGTTTTGCCGGCGACTTGCCGTCGAATTTCAAATCGAGCCGGCCGTAGAGGCTGCGGTCGTCGCGCTGCCAGCTTTCGGCGATCAGGCTCCAGAACGCTTCCGGAATCTGCAGGCGCCGCAGCGAGCGCTCATCCCGGATGACGCGGCCGGCGAGCTCCAGGCACATCGCCTCGATCTCGGCGGTCGGCGTCTCGATGCCGCGCTCGATCTCGTCGAGCGTGAAGCCGTAATAAGCGCGCTCGTCCCAATAGCGTTCGCCGTCGATGGTGTGGAAGACGAAGCCGCATTGCGCCGCGGTTTCCCGCCAGTCGTCGCGCTCGAGACAGGTAATGCGCTGCATGTCATTTCCTGCGCATGATCTTGCCGGAAAACCGGTGGCCACTTTTCCGGATCATGCGCTAACCGCCGCCCGAGAAGCCATGCCCGAACGAGCCGAAGCCGCCGCGGCTGACGCTGCTGTGGCCGGAATCGGACGAAGTGCTCGATGAGGAATGGCTCGAGGAATCGCTGCTGAAGAAGCTCGACCGTGACGACCAGCGCGAGCTGCTGCCGCCCGACGAGCTGCTGCCACTGCTGCTTGTGCAGGTCGTGGTCGTCTGTCCCGGGACCGCGCCGGGTGCGGGCTCGCAATTCTGCCGCGGCATCATCGTGTAGGCAGTGGTGCCGACTGCGAGCGTACCCATCACCAGCAGCGCGACATGGCCGGAGCGCTTCACCGGCTCTTTGGCCGGCAACGGCAATGACTGTGGCAGGCGTGGCCGGCGCTTGCCGAACTGCTTGTTGGGCGGTTTGTCGGCCATCTCAATAGATCATGCTGGCGGCGTTGAGCAGGCCCGCGGCGAGCGAGGACAGCCCGAGCCAGATCGCGGGCGCAAGCTCGCCGGCGGCGATCCGCTCCGACAGCTTCGGCACCGGCACTCTCACGAGAAAGAACACGATGATCTGCACGATCAGCGCGATCATCGCCCAGATCAGGCAGTCCAGCACATTGGCCGAATGCGCGATGGCGCTGACCAGCGGCGCCACGAAGCCGAGTAGGCTGAGGCCGAGCGCGATCGCCGCGGCCGGCTCGTTGTCGCGGATCAGCTGGAACTCGTTATGCGCGGTGATGCGGGTATAGACGAACAGATACGCGACGATCGCGATCAGCCCGGTGCAGAAATAGACCAGGAAGGCGGGCAGGCCGGCCAGTGATTGCAGGATCATCGTTCCCCCATCGTGCAGCGACCATTCGTCGGCGGGGGAAGGATAGCGGTTCAATGGCAGGAGGGCGATGAAGCCGCCTTTAACCCGCCTTGGCATCCCCAAAAAACAAAACCCCGCCATTTGCGGCGGGGTCCAGGCTGGGAGGAGCGAGCCCGAAAGGGGCTCGCGACGTAAACCCAGAGATCAGGCGGGAATGCGCTCTTCGTGCTCGTGCGGCTCGCGCAGCACGTAGCCGCGGCCCCACACGGTCTCGATGAAGTTGCGTCCCTCGGAAGCGTTGGCCAGCTTCTTGCGGAGCTTGCAGATGAAGACGTCGATGATCTTCAGCTCGGGCTCGTCCATGCCGCCATAGAGATGGTTGAGGAACATTTCCTTGGTCAGGGTCGTGCCCTTGCGGAGCGAAAGCAGCTCCAGCATCTGATATTCCTTGCCGGTCAGATGCACGCGCTGGCCGCCGACTTCCACCGTCTTGGTGTCGAGGTTGACGACGAGGTCGCCGGTCTGGATGACCGACTGGGCGTGACCCTTGGAGCGGCGCACGATCGCGTGGATGCGGGCCACCAGCTCGTCTTTATGGAAGGGCTTGGTCATGTAGTCGTCGGCGCCGACGCCGAGACCCTTGACCTTGTCCTCGATGCCGGCGAGGCCGGAGAGGATCAGGATCGGTGTCTTGATCTTGGAGACCCGAAGCTGCTTGAGCACGTCGTAGCCGGACATGTCGGGCAGGTTGAGGTCGAGAAGGATAATGTCGTAATCGTATAATTTACCGAGATCGACGCCTTCTTCCCCCAAATCGGTCGTGTAGACGTTGAAGCTCTCAGACTTCAGCATCAGCTCGATCGACTGCGCGACGGCGCTGTCATCTTCAATCAGCAAAACGCGCATGCCAGTTCCCCATAGTCGCCGCTCCTGGGCGTCAGGTCGGCCGCATTCGCGGCACTCAACAAAACGCCTTTGAACAACTGATTCGGATCCTGACAACAGATGGTTAACAAACTCTGATTCTGGAACGCAAGTCCCCCGGGTGCAATTTTTGTCGAATCGCCCTAAGGTCTTGCGCGTGAAGCAGCTTTCGTCGCCCAGCTCCGTTCAAGTTCCACTTTAAGAGACGGGCCTAACCGACTCCCGCGACTCAGCCTTCTTCTGAAGGGGAGTCACGCTCAGTCACAAAGACAGTGACGCAATGATTAATGATGCGGGTAAACACGAAGTTAAGCGCCGTTCAGAAATATGGCGAAACTTAAGGTTTTCACCGTGAAGTCCCGGGGATCGCAGGGGCGACCCCTGGGGATGACCAAGGCGCGGTCCTTAATGGAGGCTCCGCGATGAAGGCGCTTGCCGAACAGATCGGCGACATCGACGGCATCAATATTTATGGTCGCGTCGTCGGTGTCCGCGGCCTGATGGTCGAGGTGGCCGGCCCTATTCATGCGATGTCGGTCGGCGCGCGGCTCGTGATCGAGACTGGTGCCAACCGTTCGATTCCCTGCGAGGTGATCGGCTTCTCCGGCAACAATGCTGTCGTGATGCCGTTCGCCGGCCTCGACGGCGTGCGCCGCGGCTGCAAGGCCGTCATCGCCAATGCCGCCAATCTGGTACGGCCGTCGTCGGCCTGGCTCGGCCGCGTCGTCAACGCGCTGGGCGAGCCAATCGACGGCAAGGGACCGCTGCCGCAGGGCGCCTCGCCGATGCCGTTCCGCAATGCGCCGCCCCCCGCGCATTCGCGCAAGCGTGTCGGCGCCCCGCTCGATCTCGGCGTGCGCGCGATGAACACCTTCCTCACCTGCTGCCGCGGCCAGCGCATGGGCATCTTCGCAGGGTCCGGCGTCGGCAAATCGGTGCTGTTGTCGATGCTCGCGCGCAACGTCGATGCCGCGGTCAGCGTCATCGGGCTGATCGGCGAACGCGGCCGCGAGGTTCAGGAATTTCTGCAGGACGACCTCGGCGAGGAGGGCCTCGCCCGTTCGGTCGTGGTGGTCGCAACCTCCGACGAGCCGGCGCTGATGCGCCGCCAGGCGGCGTATCTGACGCTCGCGGTCGCCGAATATTTCCGCGACGAGGATCAGGACGTGCTCTGCCTGATGGACTCGGTGACGCGCTTTGCCATGGCCCAGCGCGAGATCGGCCTGTCCGCCGGCGAGCCGCCGACGGCCAAGGGCTACACGCCGACCGTCTTCACCGAGCTGCCGAAACTTCTGGAGCGCGCCGGACCGGGCCTGGGGGAGGGCGCCATCACCGCGATCTTCACGGTGCTGGTCGACGGCGACGACCATAACGAGCCGATCGCGGACGCCGTCCGCGGCATCCTCGACGGCCACATCGTGATGCAGCGCTCGATTGCCGAGCGCGGCCGCTACCCCGCCATCAACATCCTCAAATCCGTCTCCCGCACCATGCCGAAATCGGCCGACCCGCAGTTCTGGCCCGTCATCCAGAAGGCGCGGGCGGTGATGGCGACCTATGCCGACATGGAGGAATTGATCCGGCTCGGCGCCTACCGGGCCGGCTCCAGCCCCGAGGTCGACGAGGCGATCCGCCTGCACGAACCGCTCGAGGCGTTCCTGCGCCAGCGCAAGGACGAAAATGCGTCTCTGGCGGACGGCTATCGCCAATTGGCGCAAATCCTCGGTAATTTGGAAACGGAACGCTAACTTTGTCCCGTCATCATCCCATCCCACAGAGTAGCAGAGCCGGTCTCGGCCCCAGTCGGGCCTGTGGGGAGACCGGTGACGTCCCACGTGCAGCGAGGGGACTTCTGGGGAGTATGAGTCGATGAAGTCACGAGATACCCTCATCCGCCTGAAGAAGTTTCAGGTCGACGAGAAGCGCCGCCGGGTCACCCAGATCGAGACCATGATCGCCGACTTCCAGCGGATGTCGACCGATCTTGAACGCGAGATCTCGACCGAGCAGGAGCGTGCCGGGATCAACGATCCCTCGCACTTCGCCTATCCGACCTATGCCAAGGCCGCCATTCAGCGCCGCGAGAACCTGACCCGCTCGGCCGACGAGCTCAAGGGCCAGCTCGACGAAGCCAAGGCCGCGCTGGCCGAGGCCTTCGAGGAGCTCAAGAAGGTCGAGCTGCTGGACGAGCGCGACCAGGCCCGCGAGCGCGCCGAGGAAAATGCCCGCGAGCAGGCCGACCTCGACAGCATCGGCCTGATGCGCGCCCGCATCGGCGCCGTCGCCTAAAGACACAGCCAGCGGCCAAACCGCCGAGAATTTTGCCGAACCCGGACCCGCAAGGTCCGGGTTTTCGCATGTGCTATCCACAGTGTGGCGCCGCACCCCTTGGTGGACGGCTTGGCCACGCGCTATGGTGGTGGATGGATTACCTCGCCCCGCTTTAAGGGGAGAGGTCGGATTGCCCCGGCGATGCGTAGCATCGTCCGGCGCGATCCGGGTGAGGGGGACTCTCCGCGAGTCCGTCTGCAACCTCCCTTGCGGAGACTCCCCCTCACCCCGACCCTCTCAGGGCGAGCGTAGCTCGTCCCGACCCCGCAGGCGGAGAGAGGGAGGAAGGTTGGGGGGCTGAATGCTGACGCCAGCAGAGCTGGTCGGGTTGATCGAGGCGGTGGCGAAGGGCGATCAGACGGCGTTCGAGCGCCTCTACGCCGCCACGCGCGCGAAACTCTATGGCGTCGTGCTCCGTATCTTGCGTCGACAGGATCTCGCAGAGGAGGTCATTCAGGAGACCTATGTCAAGATCTGGAACAGTGCCGGCGGGTTCAATCCGGCGCTGTCGTCGCCGATCACGTGGATGGCCTCGATTGCGCGCAACCGTGCGATCGACATCGTGCGCAAGAAGACGGAAATCTCCATCGAGGAAGAGCCTCAGGCGATGGAGGTCGCGGCCGACAGCCCCGATCCGCTGGCGCGCCGGGAGATGACCGAGGAGTTGAAGCGGCTGCTGGAATGCGTCGGCCGGCTCGAGCCGGACCGTCAGCGGCTCGTGCTTCTCGCCTATTACAACGGCTGGAGCCGCGAGCAATTGGCGGAGAAATTCGCCGCTCCCGTCAACACGGTGAAGACGTGGCTCCGGCGCAGCATGTTGGATATCCGGGAGTGCCTCGGACTATGAGGGTTTATACTGTGAGGGTGGTTCTGGACTGCATGTGATGGCCTACTCGGAGGACCATATCGCGCTCGCCGCGGAATATGCGCTCGGTACGCTCGATGCCGATGAGCGCGCGCAGGTCGAGACCATGATGGCGGTGGACCCGGCGTTCGCCGACATCGTGCAGGCCTGGGCCTATCGGCTCGGCGCCCTCAACCAGATGGTCGGCTCGGTCGAGCCGCGTCCGATCGTGTGGGAGAACATCAGGTCCGAGATCGCGCGCACGGCGCTTGCGCAGCAGCCGCCTGTCCTGGCCGACGTCGTACCGCCGCCAGTCCCGCCCGTCGAAGCCGCGCCGCCGGAAGCGCCGCTGGAGCAGGTATCGCAACCGGAGCCGCAGCCTCCCGAAGCAGAGCAGCCCGAGCCGGTGCGCTCCGGATCCGATGCGATACCCGACATCGCGCCGGTGTTCATGCCGCAGGTCCATGCGCCCGATCCCGAGGTCGTGCGGACGCCGCAGGTGTCCATCGCCGACGACACCAACGTGATCCGTCTCGAGGGCCGCGTGAAGCGCTGGCGCTCGATCGCATCCGCGGTCGGCGCGCTCGCGGCTGCGCTGCTGGTGACTCTGTCGCTTCAGATCTTCCTGCCCGACGCGCTGCCGGGAGCTTTACGTCCGGCGCCGCGCATCCAGACGGTCGAAGTGAAGACGCCGGCCGCGCCGCTCACCGCCGCCGCGCAATATGTCGCGCTGCTGCAGGGCCAGGGCGGCGGCCCCGCCTTCATCCTCACCATCGACGGCGCGACCAAGAACTTTACCGTGCGCAAGGTCGGCGCGACGCCGGAGCCCGGCAAGAGCTTCGAGCTCTGGCTGATCTCCGACAAGCTGCCGCGCCCGCGCTCGCTCGGTGTGATCGGCGCGGGCGAATTCACCGCGCGTCCGCTGCTCGCCTCCTATGATTCCGAGGTCGTCAACGGCGCGACCTACGCGGTCACGGTCGAGCAGGCCGGCGGCTCGCCCAACGGCCAGCCGACTTCGGCCCCGGTGTTTTCCGGCAAGCTGATCGAGACCGTGCCGCCGTCCCAGCCGCAGGCGCCCGCGAAGAAGTAGGTCCGGTAGCCCGGATGGAGCGCAGCGCAATCCGGGGCCACCGCGCCATCAGGCGACAACCCCGGATTACGCTTCGCTCCATCCGGGCTACGAAGCCGTCTTGTCGCCACGGTCCACCCTGCCGTCGCATCCCGACAAGTCCCGCCGAATCCGCCCCCGATTTGAACCTTGCCGCCTTTTGCGGCGTCAAATCCCCGGAATTTGCAGTCGGCGCCGCCGATCGCGGAGCCGAAGAGGGGCTAGAAATCAGATGGATGCAGCGAAAACGCCCGGCATCTTCGTTCACCAATACACGGGACTGCCGCACGGCCCTGCGTTCGAGCATTGGCGCGAGCGGGCCTTCGGGGCCTGCGGCCTCGATATCGGGCCGAGCCATGGCGACAGCGTCGATTGCCGGCTCCAGATCAGCGTGGTCGACAACATCGCGCTCGCCATTCCGGAAGGCGCCTCCGCGCAATATTCCCGCACCCAGAGCCACCTTGCCGACGGCAGCGACGACCTCGTGCTGATCGCCGCACATGCCGGCCTCGTCCGTGTCGGGCAGAACGGCCATACCGTGGAGCTTGCGCCCGCGCAGATGGTGCTCGTCGACATGAGCATCACCGGCACCGTCGGCCACACCGATGAAAACCGCTTCACCACTATCCGCATGCCGCGCCGCGCGTTGCTCGACATCAATCCGCGTGCCGAGGACAAGCTGTCGCAAGTGCTCAGCGACGGTGCGGTCGCCGAGACCATCTTCCGCTACCATGCGCTCGCCGCCAATCACGCGCCGCATCTCGACGCGGTGGGCCAGCGCCTGACCGCGCAGCATATGGTCGATCTGGTCGGCCTCCTGCTCGGCACCGATGCCGAGCATGCAAGTCTTGCGCGTGGCCGTGGCCATGCGG
Organism: Bradyrhizobium sp. 23AC; assembly: GCF_054863025.1. Lineage (NCBI taxonomy): Bacteria > Pseudomonadati > Pseudomonadota > Alphaproteobacteria > Hyphomicrobiales > Nitrobacteraceae > Bradyrhizobium > Bradyrhizobium sp. 23AC. The sequence goes on along the minus strand of NZ_JAVAYN010000010.1, from coordinate 248,094 downwards.
CGGCGCGCCTCGACCTCATGCGCGCCGATGTGATGGCCGCGCTCGGCCGCAACGATCTCTGCCTGTCCGAGATCGCGACGCGCTCGGGCTTGAGTCCGCGCCAGGCGCAACGCCTGTTCGAGCAGGCCGGCACGACCTTCACCGAATTCGTGCTGGAGCAGCGTCTGCTCCAGGCGCGCAAGCTGCTCGGCGATCCCCGCGCGAGGGCGCGCAAGATCAGCGACATCGCACATTCCTCGGGCTTTTCCGATTTGTCCTATTTCAACCGCGCCTTCCGCAAGCGCTTTGGCGCGACACCGTCGGAATTGCGCGAGGCGTGAGGCGCGCCCCCGGTTTCGTTCTGCGGATCACAGTTGGCCCATTCGCGGCGATGAGCTATATCTACCTGTGCGGGTAGACCGCTCGATCGCTTGTCGTTCCCTTGTCGTTCCATTGGGAAAGTGCAGTCAACGGACATGGCGCGTATCGTCGTGCTCGGCGCCGGATTTGCAGGCCTGTGGGCGGCCATCGGTGCCGCGCGCAAGCGCGACGAGATCGGCGCTGGCAGCGACATCGAGATCTGCCTGATCGATCGCAATCCCTATCACAACATCCGTGTGCGCAATTACGAGGTCGATCTCAGCGAGGTCGCGATACCGTTGCCGCAGCTGCTCGATCCCGTCGGTGTCAGTCACGAGATCGGTGAGGTCGAAGCCATCGATCCGGTCCGGCACGAAATTTCGCTGGTCACGAGCAGCGGCGAGCAGGCGCTTGCCTATGACCGCCTGGTGCTGGCGCTCGGCAGCGAGGTGATGCGTCCCGACATACCAGGCCTCGCCGAGCACGCCTTCGATGTCGACACCTATGTTGCGGCGCTCCACCTGGAGGACCATCTCGTCTCGCTCGGCCGCAGCGCGCCGTCGCCGGGGCGTTCGACGGTGGTGGTGGTCGGCGCGGGCTTTACCGGCATCGAGGTTGCGGCCGAGATGCCCGACAGGCTGGCGCGTGCGGGCATCACCGGCAGCCGCCGCATCATCCTGGTCGATCCCAATGCCGCGGTCGGCGCCACCATCGGCACGCCGGCGCGTCCCGTCATCGAGACGGCGTTGGCCGCGCTCGACGTCGAGATGCGCCTCGGCGTGCGCGTCGTCTCGGTCGAGGCCGCCGGCATTCGCTTGAGCTCCGGCGAGTTCATTCCGGCGCAGACCGTGATCTGGTGTGCCGGGATGCGTGCGAGCCCCCTGGCTGCGTGCTTTCCGGATGCGCGCGACCGGCTCGGGCGCCTGCTGGTCGATCCCTTCATGCGGGTTGCGGATGTGCCTGGCGTGTTCGCGGCCGGCGACGTCGCATCCAGCGTGGTCGACGGGCTGCATCCGACCGTGATGTCCTGCCAGTTCGCGCGTCCCATGGGCCGCTTCGCCGGCCACAACGTGGTCGCCGATCTCGCCGGCCTGCCGATGCTGCCGCTGCGGATCGACTGGTACGTGACCGTGCTCGATCTCGGCGGCTGGGGCGCGCTCTATACCGAAGGCTGGGATCGCGAGGTGAGGGCGACCGGTCAGGCTGCGAAGGCGACCAAGAACATCATTAACCGCAAGCGCATCTATCCGCCGCTGACCGGCAGCAAGGAAGAGCTGTTCGCCGCCGCTGCGCCGACGGTGCAGGCACCGCCGCCGAGCTATGGTGCGCGTCGTTGAGCTGGCGGTGCGTCTATCAGCAAACGAAACGATGAATGCAACGAAAGCGATCTCCGCTTCACCCAAGTGACGGGCGGAGTGGGAGTGTCGGCTCTCGGGCGGACTTGCGACCGCTATAAAGGCAACCATCCAGTCTTTAAGATTTCGAGTCCCACCTAGGTAGAGCCATGGTGTCGTCTCTTCGCACAGCGCTGGCGCATACTTCCTGAACGCGCACTCCGGCGGCAGTGGATAGCATTGTTGCCTGATCAGTCATTCGCGCCGACCTCCGTAAAAAGGAACCCGGCCGGCGTCTTGGTAAAGACGAAGATGAGCTGACTGCAGAAGACGAAGTAATTGTCATTGTTCTCTTGATCGCGATCGTAGACGGCCTTGCCGCGCTGGACACACGCGCGATTTTTCTCCGTGAACGAGGTCGGATAGGTCTTGGCGCGAAATTGCGCGGCGTCGCGAATTGCGCTGTCGTTCATGAACGGCAATCGTGTCATACCGGCGACGGCGGCGGAATCGTTTGTTCTCAGCGCCGCACGAAACTTCTCGATGAAGCCATCGAATTCCTTCTGCAAGGCAGGAGAAGCGACGGCTTTCTTCGGCGTCTGGGCGACGGCTGGAGCAAGGTTCACGAGAGCGGTTGCGAGCATAATTCTCGGCAAAAATCCCACGGGTCGGCTGTCCATCAATCAAGGTCTTCCGACTGATCCAAATCCATGGTGTTCTGTCGCGTCAAGGACTTTCTGGCTCTTCGGCGCAGCATTAACGCCGCCCAGGTGTGGACCAACAGCATTTGCCGGAGCATGCGCTGGAATGTTTTGCCGCGCCAGCTTAAGGCAGAAGTTGGCCCGTCAAACACAATGTTACTGATGGTCGCGCGCGATTTATAGTCGCCGCGGCGAACCTGCGCATTCTGTTAGCCGGGATAGCGACGCAGATCCTGCAGATCGTCGGCCTCCCGCTCGCTGGCGGGATCGTGGCACTTGAGATGATCTTTCGCGGAACATTGGGTGTCATGAAGGTCGCGTCGATATGACGGCCCTGTTGTGTCCGACGGCACGCAAAAGTTTCCCGTTGCCCGACGAGACACACTGACTGCGCTCCACTCCGGAGGCTGCGCCGCTTTGCCCCGTCCCGGTCCCATACCAATTCTTGCGAACGCCATCGCTTGGGAGCAATCTTGAGCTAGCTGTCTGGTCGGTCGCGGACTTCGGCCTTGAGGGTCAGGTGCCCCAGTTTTCGAGTTTACTGATTTTGCACAAATTGATGGCGGCATTTGCCGCCGTGGTAGCAGTCATATTCGTGAGCGGCGCAATAGTTTACGACAGACTTAGCGTGATCGAAGGGGCGAAAAACCGGCGGGTCCATACCACTGACGTGTTGGACACGTTAGAGGCGGCAGTGGCCGCAGCGCTGGATCAACAAACTAGTTTACGCGGCTATTTGATCAGCGGCGACGAGAAGTTCTTGGACCCGTACCGCAGAGGCAGCGCCGACTTCAGCGCGGCAATCCGAAAATTAAGAGAACAGACTTCGGATAACCCAGGCCAGCAAGGTCGTCTAGATGAATTGAATAAGCTGGCGATGACTTGGCGCGTCGAGACCGCTGAGCGGGAGATCGCGCTAATGGCGCATCCCACGACTCGGGAGCAGGCGCGGACGTTGGAGGGGGCGACCGGCAAAGCTGCCATGGACGCAATCCGCGCCAAGGCGAGCGAAATCGAGCAGGTTGAGCGCGATCTGTTGGCAAGGCGTGACGCCGTACAGAAGTTGGCATACGCTACTGCATATACGGCAACCGTGATGGGCGCCGCAGCCTCGCTCATGATCGCAGTGTTGATGGGCATACTACTCACACGCGCGATCGCGCGGCCGATCACAGGCATGACCGGGGCGATGGCGGCACTTGCCAAGGGAGACACGAGCATCGACGTGCCTGGAATTGATCGGCGTGACGAAATCGGCGCAATGGCGGCCGCGGTCAATGTTTTCAAGAAAGGCATTATCGAACGCCAGAAGACACAGGTCGAGCTCGCTCATGTCAGTCGCGTAGCCACAATGGGGCAGCTGACGGCCTCGATTGCCCATGAGATCAATCAGCCGATCTCGGCTGCGCTTACTAACGCCGACGCCGCCTTGAACTGGCTCGCCGCGGACCCACCAAACCTGGACAAGGGCCGCGAGTCCCTCCACCACATTGTCACAGATTGCCAACGAGCTGGCGACATCGTCCACCGGATCCGCGCTATGGTCAGGAAAGCGCCGTTGCCCAAAAGTCGGCTCGACGTCAACGCAGCCGTTCTGGACGTCATCGCCATGGTCCGGAGCGAGGCGGTGAGGCATGGAATCTCGGTACAGATACAACTCGCTGAGGACCTGCCGCAAATCGAAGGTGAGCGCATTCAGCTGCAGCAAGTGCTCCTTAATCTGATCCTCAATGCCGTGGAAGCCATGAGCAGCCTTGAGGATGGCAAGCGGGAGTTGCAGATCAGTACCGAAAGGGATGTTGCAGGCGGCGTGCTCGTCGCTGTACGGGATTCGGGCCCGGGGCTCGAGCCGACGAATGCGGAACGTGTTTTCGACGCGTTTTACACGACCAAGTCCAACGGCCTAGGCATGGGGCTTGCCATCTGTCGGTCGATCATTGCGGCTCATGGCGGACGATTGTGGGTCACCCTGAATAAACCGCGGGGCGCCGTCTTCCAGTTTACCCTCACTCCCCTTCAGGACTAGGCCAGGCCTGCGCGGCTGCTGAGTTTTGCGGCCGATGCTCGGGATGTGCGAGATGGGCCGAGCGATTGTTCGGGGAGGACCCAAGGTCTACGTCAGCAAGCCCGAGAGTGGCGAGGACGCGAAGCGCGCCTTCTGTCCGGAGTGTGGAACGCCGCTTTGGAGCGTACCCCCTGGTGCGCCGTTCACGACGGTCAAGCTGGGCGCATTGGATGACAATTCTGACCTTATCCCTGGACTGCATCTATTCGTCTCATCGGCGGCTCCCTGGCATCGCATGCATGAAGGGCTTCCGCAGTTTCCAAAGATGCCGCCTTCGCCGCCGCCACAATAGAGATGCTCGACCTCGAGTTCGGCTTTTGGCCCAGCGCTAACCACAAACTATGGCATCGCCGACGGGCAAAACACGCAAGATGCCGGTCAATCACCTCAGTCGAAAATATTCTACTTCACCGAAATTCGGAAATGGCGTATGTGTCGCGGCAACCCGGCCCAAGGAAGAGGGGCGTATCGCGATCGTCACGAACGCGGGCCGGGCGGCGGTGGACGTCGATTGCATCGGCGCGAAGAGCTTTCGCAGGGCGGGCAACCGTGAGCGAGGGCGTCGCGCACACGACCGGTGTGATCGGCGTACGGAAAAATCGTGTCGTCCTGGCGCCCGGGGTCTGTGCGCCAAGTCTTGCGGTGGTGTGGAAGCCCAACCGGGCGAGCGCATCAGCCATCCGCAAGGCGACGGGGGCAATAGTGCAACGCTCCCCGGGGAGAACACGACATAAGCCGTAAGCCCACTGCGCAGGGAAGGCCGGGATGTCCCGGTTGCCCTGTGGTCTTTCCGCCTGTGCTTTTGACACACGCAGATCTTGCGCACAGGCGGCCATGGGAGCCAACCGGCTCCCAGCCTTCCTTGCGCCCTTTTCAATTGAGGGCGAAGCGATCAAGCAAAGCTCGGGCGAAATGCGCCGCGAGGATGTGAAGGTGTGTCTCCACGTCGAGAGCGAATACGGAATGCTGCCGCGAGCTCTCACCGTCACCCTGAGGTGCGCGCGCTGCGGCGCGACAGCGACGCAGAGCAAGCCTCGAAGGGCGACGGCCCGGCTGCACCAGCTTGGCCATTCATCCTTCGAGGCTCGGCATACGATGCGTTCGCATCGCACGCCTCGCACCTCAGGATGACGGGACGGACACTGTCAGTGCGGAAAGATTTCTGGATGGCTTGACTTCGGGCTTCGGCGGACAAGCCGCTCGCAATGACGATGTTGATGCAGCTGTGCGCCAAACTCCGCTCTCGTGCCCCGGACGCAGCGCAGCGCCTCTTCGGCGGTGCGCTGCAGAGCCGGGGTCCATGTGGCAGCACGTGCTGTGGCTTCCTGGGTCCCGGCTCTGCGCAGCAGCGTAAGGACGCTGCAGCGCGTCCGGGACACGAGTGGGGGCGCTGCTACTTCACACATTGCGAGGAGCCCTTGCGACGAAGCAATCCAGACTGCCTCCGTGGTGGGATTTAGAATTGCTTCCGCCTTGGCCAACGGCTTCGGCGGGCAAGTCGCTGCGCTCGCCAAGACGGAGAGGAGGCGGTATCGTGACGCGACGAGCTCGCGGACGAGATCATCGCAAAGTGGACCGATGCGGGGGATGAACGATTGACGCCGACGGAGCGGAAGAGTGGGCGAGCAGAAAAATTGTGGGTCTTGTGCCGTTTGGGGGAGATGGAGATGCGGGAGCAGTCGGTGCCGGAGCGGTGTGACCAGTGAGGAGTCTTGTGATTGTTCGCCTCTCCTGGACGTTCCTCATTGCCCTGGTGGTGCCAGTTACGGGGAATGCATCAGCTGAAGCACAGCAGCTCTCTCTTAGAGTCAAGGGAGCAAGTTTCACCAGGACGATCGATAATCATCAAGCGCTAAAAATCCGCCTCAATGAAAATTCGAAAGCGGACTTTGCGGAATTTTCCGCGCGATACGTCGGTCGGCGAATTGAATTCAGCGTTCAGGGGCGTTCCTTGATGATCGCTCGCATGATGACCTCATTTCTAAGTGGAGAGATTCAAGTGTTAGTAGACCAGAAGGATGCCGCGGATGAACTGACCGTCAGCCTGGTAACGGGAAAAACAACGATGGAGGTTCGCGTTCTTGACGAATGAAGCCGATGAAAAAGGCCGATGGGTCAATGGAGTCGCGCTAGATGAGTGATGCGTATCGCAAGGGCTCAAGCCGCGCTCATTCGACGGTGCGTACGGTATTGATGTCGTTGATGGCCATTACCTTAGCTCAGACGCCAGCGGCGCGATGCGCTGAGATAAATGATCCGTCGGGGAGAACGATGGTGAATGTGAGTCCTCCGACAACGGCCAACGAGGTTCTCCGAAATTTTAAGATTGCATTCGATAATGAACTGTTCTTCCGAGACGATTTCTATAGCGAAGACAACCTCGAGAGATTCTTTGCTGCGGATCGCATCTCTTGGAACGAGGTGACGCCCGCTCGTACGTCGGGATACATACGGTCACGCCTGCCGATATCCCTGTTCCTGATCCGCGGAACGATTGACGCGCACTGGAATGTGGTGCCTGGCGCAAAAAAGCGTACTGGCGGCACTATAGACACAAATGTGACGGCGGATTTGTTCATTCAGATCTTCGGGAAACCAGCGAAGACGACCGACCCGTATGCCGAAGACAGTTCGTCCCATCCGACCCCTCTGGCAAAGAAAACTCATCCACTCGGCAATTTAGCCGTGGAATACAAGTTTAATCGTCCTCGATCGACTGCATCTTTGAATTGTCGCTTCAACGGCGATGGAACCGTGAACGGCTGCAGTTTTGGGAGCGCGGAGAAGTAGCGATAGCCATCCAGCTTGGTTCAACCGTCCTACAGGATCCGTCATTGCGAAAAGCTCGCGACAAAAGTGCGGAGCCATTTCGCGCTGACGCGCCGAACTTGTCCGCGCTGAGGGATTCTAGAGTGTGTCCGCCTTCATCAAAGGCTCTGACGGGCCAGTCGCTCGCAATGACCGACGCACCCCAGACATGAGAAAGCGCCCGTGGGGGGCGGGCGCTTTCTGTAGTCGACTTGGGGTTGGGGTCGTCTACATATCCACGTGGCGACTTTGGGGGGCTGGTAAAGAGCCGCGTGAATTCAAAAAACTCGTCAGATCTCCTTAGCGAACGAGGGACGCATTCGCGCTGGTGATAACAACCGGCTTGTCGGCCTTGATGACGCGGGCGGTCTGGGTCAGACCTTCGTCCGAACCCGTGCGTGCCGTGATGCCGAGGCCCGCCACCGCGATCCCTGCGACGAGGGCGACGACCACGACTTTCAAATGGGTCGCGCGATCTGCGCTGTAGATCGAGTGGTTCATGGAAGCCTCCTGCCGCCATCTACCCGAAGTAGTCGCCGGCCGTTTCAGGCAGGTTCATGCTTCCGGTGCCCAACAACGTAGTATTGGGGGGATTCGTTCCCAAGAGGCCATCACAAGAGCGTGACAGGACGTGAAAGATCGCGATCAAAAGCGACCCTTGATCGTGCATTTTTGCAATAATTTCAAAGCTGTAATGTACTTGTCAGGCGCCTTGCCGAGGATTGGTCCACAAGGCGCCAGGAATTCAAAAACCATTTGCCTGTGGCTGAAAAACACACGGCTTCTTAAGGCAAATCAGATGCTTCCGACCGTTTTCAACCTCGCCCTGGGGTGGATCTCGGCCTGCGACAGCACCGTCGTCTGGGCCCGGAACCGCTCCACCAGGGACCGGACGAAGGGACGAATTGCCGCAGAGGTGACCAGCACCGGCGCCTCGCCTTCGCGGGCGGCGCGCTCGAATGCCTCGCGCACGCCGGTCATGAACTCCGACAATTTCGAGGGCTGCATCGCAAGGCTCCGCTCCTCGCCCTGGCCGATGATGGATTCGGCGAAGGCCTGCTCCCACCGCGCCGACAGCGCGATCAGCGGCAGATAGCCGGCATAGGAGGTGTTCTGCGCGCAGATCTGCCGCGCCAGGCGGGCCCGGACATGCTCGACCATGGTGGCGGGATTGCGCGAGAAGGCGAGCGAATCGGCGATGCCTTCGAGGATGGTGGAGAGGTCGCGGATCGAGATGCGCTCGGCGAGCAGGAGTTGCAGCACGCGCTGGATGCCGGAGACCGTGACCTGTCCCGGCACGATGTCCTTGACCAGCTCGCTCTGCTCCTTCGGCAGCTCCTTGAGCAGCTTCTGCACCTCGCCATAGGACAAGAGGTCCGACATGTTGGCCTTGAGCAGCTCGGTGAGGTGGGTCGAGAGCACGGTCGCGGCGTCGACGACGGTGTAGCCCTTGAGCGAGGCCTCTTCCTTGAGGCTGGCGTCGACCCAGGTCGCGGGCAGGCCGAAGGTCGGCTCGGTGGTGTGGATGCCGGGCACCTGTACCTGGCTGCCGCCGGGGTCCATGACCATGAACTGGTTCGGCCAGATCTTGCCGGTGCCGGCGTCGACCTCCTTGATCTTGATGATGTAGGTGTTGGCCTCGAGCTGGACGTTGTCGAGGATGCGCACCGCAGGCATCACAAAACCCATCTCGATCGCGAGCGAACGGCGCAGCGCCTTGATCTGCTCGGTGAGGCGGTCGGTGCCGTCGGGGCCGTTGACCAGCGGCAGCAGCGCATAGCCGAGCTCGATCTTGAGGTCGTCGATCTTGAGCGCCGCCGAGATCGGCTCTTCCGCCGCGGCAGCGCCGGGCGCTCCCGGGACACCGGCGGCCGGTGCGGCCATCGCGGCTTCCTCGGCCTGAACGGACGTCTTCTTGTGGTTGCGGGCGTGCCAGGCCAGCGCGCCGGCGCCGGCGCCGAGCGCCAGGAAGGGGATGGTCGGAATGCCCGGCAGGGCGGCCAGCACCAGCATGACCGCCGAGGACATCGCGAGCGCCTGCGGATAACCGGAGAACTGCTTCATCAGCGCCTTGTCGGCGGCGCCGGAGACGCCGGCCTTGGAGACGAGCAGGCCGGCGGCGGTCGAGACGATCAGCGCCGGCACCTGGGTGACGAGGCCGTCACCGACGGTCAGCAGCGTGTAGCTGCGCCCCGCGTCCGCAAAGGACATGCCCTGCTGCGCCACGCCGATAATCATGCCGCCGACGACGTTGATGAAGACGATCAAGAGGCCGGCGATGGCGTCGCCGCGGACGAATTTGGAGGCACCGTCCATGGCGCCGAAGAAGCCGCTCTCGTCCTCCAGCTCCTTGCGGCGGTGCTTGGCGACCTTTTCGTCGATCAGGCCGGCGCCGAGGTCGGCGTCGATCGCCATCTGCTTGCCGGGCATGGCGTCGAGGTGGAAGCGGGCGGCGACCTCGGCGATACGGCCCGAACCCTTGGTGATGACGACGAAATTGACGATGATCAGGATGGCGAAGACGATGATGCCGATGACGAAATTGCCGCCCATCACGAAGTTGCCGAAGGCTTCGATGACGTGACCGGCGGCAGCCGTGCCCTCGTGCCCGTGCGACAGGATCAGCCGGGTCGAAGCCATGTTGAGCGACAGGCGCAGCATGGTCGAGATCAGCAGGATGGTCGGGAAGGCCGAGAATTCCAGCGGTGTCTGGATGAACAGCGAGGTCATCAGGATCAGGATCGAGAGCGTGATCGAGATCGCCAGGAACAGGTCCAGCACGATCGCGGGCAGCGGCAGGATCAGCACCACCAAGATGGTGAGGATGCCGAGCGCCAGCGCGATGTCGCCGCGCTTGAGGACGTTGACGATCTCGTTGAGGGAGGGGATCGAGGGCCTTGCGGTGCCTACGCCCTGTCCCGCGGTGACGTCGACCATGGTAGCTGCCTCCCCGCGCGACTGCCGTCCGCGCGCCCCAAACGTCTGCGCGGCGGCCGAAGGGCCGCCGTTCCGAAAGTGAGGCACCGCACTGGCGTCCACGGGAGCTCCCGTTCTACGCGGCTGACGACACTCGACTTCACCCGGCAATTTTTGCCCGGTGTATGGTTAGCAAAGGGTTAACGCGGGGGCGGGAAGAGTGCGGGGAGGGGTATTTCGGGGGGCGCGGGTAGGGCGCGCCGTCGTTCCGGGGCGGCTCGTAGAGCCGAACCCGGAACCTCGGGATTCCGGGTTCGCGCCAGGTGGCGCGCCCCGGAATGACGGTTGATGGGGCGCTACTTCGCCTTGTCGATCTTGGTCACCGTATACCCCGTCGCCGCCTCCTCGGCCTCGAAGGTGACCTTGTCGCCGACCTTCACCTGCTTGAGCAAAGCGGGGTCCTTGACGCGGTAGACCATGGTCATGGGGTCCTCCATGCCGAGGCTCTTGGCCGGCCCGTGCTTGAGCGTGATCTTGCCGGCGCCCTCGTCGATTTTCTTGACTTCGCCGCTGATCGAGGCGGTCCCCGCCGCGAGGGCGGCAGTGGTAAGGCCGACAGTCAGCGCCAGCGCAGCAGTGATACGAATGATGCGGTTCATGGGAGTCTCCTTATCGCTACTTCACGGTGACGTGGCCGACCATGCCGTAGTCGCGATGGTCGGGAATGAGGCACGAAAATTCGAACGTGCCGGCCTTGCTGAACTTCCAGAGGATCTCGGCGGTCTTGTTCGGTGCGAGCCTGACGCCGTTGGGATCGTCGTGCTCCATGTGCGGATGCTTCTTCATCTCCACGGCATGCGCGAGATTCTCTTTGGTGGTGGCGAGCAGGAATTCATGGTCCTCCTTGCCGACATTGCGCAGCAGGAAGCGGACCTGTTCGCCGCGCTTGACCTCGATTTTGGAAGGTGCGTAGTCCATCTCGTTCAGCAGGATCTCGATCGTGCGCGCGGGCTTGTTGGGATCGCCGGGCTCGCCGGCCGAAAAGGTCGCGTGAACGTGCTTGTCGTGAGCAAGGACCGGCGCGGTCAAAAGCGCTGCCAGCGCGAGGCCGAGCTTGATCGTCTTCATCGTCATCTCCAGTTGGTGGTTCATCGAAACGCTCACATTTTCATCTTGTGCGTCGGCTTGCCCGGCTGCCGCACTGGTGCCGCATCGGGCGCCTCGACCTCGTAGGCGACGGTGCCTTGCGGAAACTTGTACGGGCCCGGATCGCGATAATCGTCACGCGCGAGGTCCTCGCGGATCTTCATCACCGTGAACATGCCGCCCATCTCGATCGGGCCGAACTGGCCGGTACCGGTCATCATAGGCAGCGTGTTGTCGGGCGCGGGCATCTCCATGTTGCCCATCGCCATGCCGGTCGAGCCCATCGCCATGCTGTCAGGTGCGAGCTTGCCGACGGCCTTGGCGAGGTCCTTGCGCGACACGCCGATCAGGTTGCGCACATCGTGCCCCATCGCATTCATGGTGTGATGCGATTTGTGGCAGTGGAACGCCCAGTCGCCGGGATTGTCGGCGAGCACGTCGAACACGCGAACCGCGCCAACCGGCACGTCCGTCGTCGTCTCCGGATATTGCGCGCTCTCCGGAACCCAGCCGCCGTCGGTGCAGGTCACCGCGAAGGCGTGGCCATGCAAATGGATCGGATGGTTGGTCATGCTGAGATTGCCGATGCGTACGCGCACCTTGTCGCCGAGCCTGACCGGCAGCGGATCGATGCCGGGAAACACCCGCGCATTCCAGGTCCACATGTTGAAGTCGGTCATCTCGTTGACCAGCGGCAGATAGGTGCCGGGATCGACGCGATAGGTGCTCATCACGAACACGAAGTCGCGGTCGACGGGTCGGAAGTTCGGATCGCGCGGATGCACGACGACCATGCCCATCATGCCCATCGCCATCTGCACCATCTCGTCGGAATGCGGGTGGTACATGAAGGTCCCGCTCTTCCTCATCTCGAACTCGTAGACGAAGGTCTTGCCGGGCTGGATGTGCGGCTGGGTCAGCCCGCCGACGCCGTCCATGCCGCTCGGAATGATCATGCCGTGCCAGTGCACGGTGGTGTATTCGGGCAGGCGGTTGGTGACGAAGATGCGGAGCTTGTCGCCCTCGACCGCCTCGATGGTCGGGCCCGGCGACTGGCCGTTATAGCCCCACAGATTCACCTTCATGCCCTCGGCGAATTCGCGCACTACGGGCTCGGCGACGAGATGGAATTCCTTCCAGCCGCCATTCATGCGGAACGGCAGCGACCAGCCGTTCAACGTGACGACGGGGCGATAGTCGGGTCCGCTGACGGGATGCAGCGGCGGCTGCATCACCACCTTGTCCATGTGCGCAGCTTCCGGGATAGATGCCGCCTGCACGCGGCCTTGCACCGCGGATGCACCGACGAGCGCGGCGGTGCCCAAAAATCCTCTGCGGGAAAACATGCTGGCCTCCATCTCAGTGGCCGCCGTCGGCAGGCGCTGCCGCGGCGATGGTGGTTGAATTGTCGCCGCCCGCAGCAGGCGCGCTGCCGCCATTGACGGCGGTCTGCAGGTCGGACTGGGCTAGGAAGAACCGTTGCCGGGCATCGATCGCGCCGCGCAGCGAGGCCAGACGCTGTCGTGCTTCGGTGAGCAGCGCAAAGATATCGACCTGCATGCTGGAGAAGCGGAGCTGCATCTCCTCGGTGATGATCTTGCGCAAGGGGATGATCTCGCGCTGGTAGTGGCTGGCGATGTCGTAGTTGGAGCGATAGACTCGATAAGCATCGCGCGCTTCCGAGCGCACGTTCACGGCGCGCTCGGTCAGGCGGTTGAAGGCGAGATTGTAGATCTCTGCCGCCTGTCGCATCCGCACTTCGCCGCCGTCGAAGATCGGGATCTGGAACTGGACATCGAAGCCGCGTTCGCGGAATGGCGCGCCTTCGGGATCCCTGGTGCGGCGGGAGATGCCGGCGAGATCGAGCAGCGTCACGAAGCGCGTCGCCTCGCTGAGGTTCAGCGACTTCGCCAGCGCCGTCAGCTCCAGCCGGGCGATCTGCAGATCGATGCGATGGGCCACCGCATCGGCCTCGATCGAGGGCAGTGCCTGCGGCCGGCGCGGCAGCGGCGGCAATTGATTGGGCAAACGGAAGTCGAGGCCGCCGTCCCACAATCCCATCAGCCGTGCGAGCCTCTCGCGCGCACTCGTCGCAGCCTGGCGCGCGGTGGCGAGGTCGGCGGTGGTCTCGGCGTAAAACACCTGTTCGCGGGCCTGGTCGAGCTTGTTGAGCGAGCCGGTCTCGCCCAGCTTGACGGCAAGCTGTGCGGTCGATTCCGCCGTTGCCTTCGCATCCGTCAGCAGCGCCACCATCTCGTTGCCGGCGACAGCGCGCACGTAGGTGCCGCGGACGTCGGCGGCGAGCCGCAACGTCGCCAGCGCCGCGCGCAACTGCGCCTGGCGGAACCGGTCGCGGGCAATGTCGGAGCGGAATGGCAGGGTGGCGAGCGCAAGGATGTCGCCGACCACCTGGCGCTCGATCTCGCTGGCGCCGTTGCCCGAGATCCGCGAGATCGAGAACACGGGATTGGGCGGCAGGCTCTGCTCGACCAGATCGGTCTCGGCCAGCGCCAGCTCGTTATAGGCGGCTTGCAATCCCTTGTTGTTGAGCAGTGCGATCTGAACGGCGGCCTCCACGCTCACCGCCCGCGATAATAACTGGCGAACGCGCGCGTCAATCGCGCCCGCTGCCTCGGGCGTGCGAACGAAGGCGACATCTTTGTTGATGGTCTGGCTCGTCAGATCGGAGACCGCGCTCATGCCGCTGTCGGGCGAGAACGCGGCGCAGCCGGCAAGTCCGGGTGCGCAAAGGCCGAGCGCGGCGAGAATGAGCAGGCTTCGCGCGAATTGATGCGCCATGGCGCGCTCCTACCGGTCTTGCTTCGGTCGCGGCGCGACGGCGTCGTTGCGGTCGCGCCATGGCGCCGGCGCTGCAGGCCGCAGGCTGGTGTAGGGCGCAATGGTCGAGTGATAGCCGACAGGCGCGACCTTCGCCGAGGGATCAGCGGGATCGGCGCCGGCGACTTGCGTGGTTGCCGGCATGCAGCCGGACAGTGCCAGCGCAAGTGCGGCCAGCAGCGGCCAATAGAATCGAAAGTGTCGTCCACGCACCGCGGATGCGGCGGCGAACTTCGCCCCGGAAAGCGTAAGCATGATTCATCCCAGATCTGGAGACCACAGGTCCGCGCGCGCAAAAGCGCGCACGGCCCGAAATCGTCGTGTCAGATCAAGCGATGGGAGGACGGTAGTGCAGGGGCGGCGCCGCGCTGTGCAGGCTGGCCACGATCTCGGGCGCACAGGCGGAGACGGGCTGAAGCGGCTTGGCGAAGCCAGGCAGATCGGCCGGCAGCGCGCTGATGCACATCATCGCGCAGCACGGTCCCGCTGTGCCCTTGCCGCCATGATGATGCGAAGAAGCGGGCGCGTCCTGCGCGGCGGCCTGGTGATGCGCGTGTGCCCCCGCGTGATCGTGCGAGGTGCCGTCGTGCATGTGACCGCCCGGCATCTGGTGATGCACCGGCACGAGATCGGCCAGCAGGGACTCATCGAGACACGGCGCCGGGCCGCTGCCCCAGGCGAGGCTTGCCGCCGGCGCGAGCACGCAGAACAGATAGGCGAGGGCAATGAAGCGCCCCACCTTGATCCGCATCGATCGTGTCAATCGCAACAACATTCCGCCGACATGCTTTTCGCGCGGCGATTTGCTCACGCGGATTGCAAACTAATGGCAAATCGCGCGTTCGCCAAGCTGCTTCTTACCGCAGTGCACCGCGCATGCCCAATATCGCGCCACGATGCTTGACCCTGTGACGATCCGCGGGCCATGTTCCGCCCCGTGCACGCGCCAAATCACTCCGGACAAACGCCTGGAACATTCAGCCCTGATTCCCGTCAGGCCTGGATACGGCTTGTGCTTGCGCTGGTGATCGGCTCGATCGGCGGCGTCGGCATGTGGGCGATCGTGGTGATGCTTCCCGCGGTGCAGGCCGAATTCTCCGCCACCCGGGGCGCAGTGTCGCTGGCCTTCACCCTCATGATGTTCGGCTTCGGGCTCGGCGGCGTGATCGCGGGCAAGATCACCGACCGGTTCGGCATCGTGCCGGCAATGGCGATCAGCATCGCCTTCCTCGGCGTTGCCAATGTGCTCGCGGGGCTGTCGACCCAACTCTGGCAGTTCGTGGCGGCCTATTTTCTGATTGGGCTCGGAACGTCCGCGACGTTCGCGCCGCTGATGGCGGAGGCTTCGCACTGGTTCGAGCGTTATCGCGGCCTCGCCGTGACCATCGTCGCGAGCGGCAATTATTTCGCCGGAACGATGTGGCCCCCGATTGTGAACTGGGGCATGCAGACCATCGGCTGGCGCTACACTCATATCGGCATCGGGCTCGTCTGCGTCAGCTTGATGACGATCCTGGTTCTGGTGCTACGTGCACAGATGGGCGACGACAAGGTCCAGGACCACGCCAATGCGCCGCCGCCGCGCGTCGATCTCAAGCTGTCGACCAACACGCTGACGGTGCTGCTCTCGATCGCCAGCATCTCCTGCTGCGTCGCCATGGCGATGCCGCAAGTGCATATCGTCGCCTATTGCGGCGATCTCGGCTACGGCGTGGCGCGCGGCGCCGAGATGCTGTCGCTGATGATGGCCTGCGGCATCGTCAGCCGGATCGGCTCGGGCTTCCTCGCCGACAAGATCGGCGGCATCCGCACGCTGCTGGTGGGATCGCTGGCGCAGGGCTTTGCGCTGGTGTTCTATCTGTTCTTCGACAGTCTCGCCTCGCTCTATCTCATCTCCGCGATGTTTGGCCTGTTCCAGGGCGGCATCGTGCCGAGTTACGCCATCATCGTGCGTGAGGCGATGCCGGCGAGCGAAGCCGCAACGCGCGTCGGCATCGTGATCTTCGCCTCGGTGTTCGGCATGTCCTTCGGCGGCTGGGTGTCGGGCATCATCTTCGATGCGACCGGTTCCTACGCCGCGGCATTCGCGAACGGTGTGGCGTGGAACGCGCTCAATATCGGCATCGTCCTGACCCTGCTGATCCGCTCGCGGATGAAGTCGGTCAGGACCGGACCGGGCTTCGCAACCTAAACCGCCTGTCCCGCCTTCAGCAGCGAGCAGCCGGTGATCTTGTAGCTGCCGTCCGCCTGCTGCTCGAGCGTGTAGAGCGCTTCCCAGGCTTCGCCATTGGCGTCGATGATGTGAACGCGCTGCGCAATCCAACCGCCTTCGCTCTTGCTCTCGCCAAATTCAAAACTCTTGTGCCGGTAGACCGGCGCGTAACCGTTCTGCACCATGGACAGGAATATGTCGGGCGCGGGAAAGATCTCCTTGATCGCCGGTGCGGCATGGGAATAGGCGGCGCTTGCATCGTCGCGGACGAAGGCCTGCTCCTGGGCGCGGATGACGCCCTGCGCCGTCGCGACATCGTCGGCGCGTGCTGAGATAGGGGTGAAGACAATACTGATAGCGACGAGCAAGGCGGCAATGCGCATGACAGGCTCCGCGTTGAAATCCCGGCAATGCTGATCCTAGCATGACCTCGGGGAAATACGGGCGCGCTATCGCTTCCGTTTCACCGCCAGCTTCGTTGGCTTGGCCGCGCGCGCCTTGGTCTTGGCAGCGGATTGTACCCGCAATCCGTCGACGAACACGTCGAGCAGGCGGAGCACCGAGGATTGCCATCCCCGCTGATCGTGCATGTAGCACATCCCGAAAAACGCCCGCAGCAGGTCCTCCGGGCTGATATCGGCGCGCATCTGGCCGGCTGCGACCGCGCGCTCGAGCAGCGAGCCGATCGCCTTGGTCAGCCGGTCCATGGAGAAAACGGCAAGTTCCGACGAGCTCTGATATGCCAGCGCCAGCGCGGCTAACATGCCTTTCTTGGTGGCAACGAATTCGACGGCGGACTGCAGCCAGCGCCGCAGCGCCTCGACCGGATCCTTGGCGGTTCGCAGATGTTCGGCAAGCTCGCTGAGCTGCTCGACCTCGCGCCGGTACACCGCCTCGAACAGATCCTCACGCGTCGGAAAATGCCGATAGAGCGTGCCGATGCCGACGCCGGCGCGCTTGGCCACGGCCTCCAGGCTGGCCTCCGGGCCGCCCGCGTTGAACACGGCCTTGGCCGCTTCGAGCACGCGCTCGCGATTGCGCACGGCATCGGCGCGGGGTTTCCGGGTCTGGTCGCTGTGGTCGTCCATATCAGGCAATGTAGATCACGAATTGGTTAGATTGAACCCTTGTTGAACCCTTGCCGGCCTGCATCGCGTTGGTGGCGCACGGGCTTTTGACCAATTCCAATATTTTTCCACTGGCCCTTGTTAAGCGGAGGGAGCCTCCGTATCTTCGCCTAGATGTTGGCCGGCTTCTGCCCGCGTCAACGTAGATCGACGGCGGCCACGGCGGTGGCGCGCTGCGCGATCACTCATGTCCAAATCTGATCGGAGCCTTGTATGAACCACTCCATCAGCCTCACCGTGAACGGTGCGCGGCGCGACTTCGTCCTGGACGATCCGCGCGTCACGCTGCTCGATCTCTTGCGTGAGCGCCTGCATCTCACCGGAACCAAGAAGGGATGCGACCGCGGCCAGTGCGGCGCCTGCACCATTCTGGTCGACGGCAAGCGTATCAACTCGTGCCTCGCGCTCGCGATCAGTCACGACGGCGCCGACATCCTCACCATCGAGGGCGTTGCGCGCGGCGACCAGCTGCACCCGGTGCAGGCCGCCTTCATTGCCCATGACGGATTTCAATGCGGCTTCTGCACGCCGGGTCAGGTGATGAGCGCGATCGGCATGATGCGTGAAGGCCAGGCCGGCAACGATCCCGAACGCATCCGCGAATGCATGAGCGGCAATCTGTGCCGCTGCGGTGCCTATGCCGGCATCGTCGATGCCGTGCTCGAGGCGCAAGCCGGTGTAGACGAAACCAACCAGAGGCGCTCGGCATGAAACAGTTCGATTATGTCAGGCCCGCCACCGTCACTGAAGCGGTTGCCGCCGCGGCCCAGCCGGGCGCGGTCTATCTCGCCGCCGGCACCAACCTGCTCGATCTGATGAAGGGCGGCGTCAGCCGTCCGGATCGCCTGGTCGACGTCACGCATCTGGATGAGCTCGACGGCATCGAGCGCCTCGCCGATGGGTCTTTGCGCATCGGTGCGCTCCTCAGCAACGCCGATCTCGCGCATGATGCGGACTTCGCAAGATCCTATCCCGCCGTCGCTGAAGCGCTCCTCTCCGGGGCATCCGCGCAGTTGCGCAATGCCGCGACCGTCGGCGGCAATCTCTTGCAACGGACGCGCTGCGCGTATTTCTACGACACCGCCAGCCGCTGCAACAAGCGCGAAGCCGGCAGCGGTTGCGACGCCCGCGGCGGCGAGAATCGTACCCACGCCGTGCTCGGCTGGAGCGAGAGCTGCATTGCGACGCATCCCTCCGATTTCTGCGTGCCGCTGGTCGCGCTCGATGCCATCGTGGAGATCGAGGGCAGGAACGGCCGGCGCGAGATCGCGCTCGACGAACTGCATCGCCTGCCCGGCGATACGCCCGAGCGCGAGTCCGTGCTCGAGCCCGGCGATCTCATCGTTGCGGTGCGCCTGCCGCCGGCCGCACGTGATTTTGCACCGCATGCGCGCTACCTCAAGGTTCGCGAGCGCACCTCCTACGCCTTCGCGGTGGTCTCGGCCGCCGCTGCGTTGCGGATCGAGAACGGCAGGATCGCCGAAGCGCGGCTCGCACTTGGCGGTGTCGCCGCAAAGCCCTGGCGTGCCCGCGCGGCGGAGGACGTTCTCAAGGGCGTCGCACCCACGGCCGATGCCTTCCAGGAAGCCGCCTGGCGCGCGCTCACCGACGCAAAGCCCTCCGGTGACAACGCCTTCAAGATCGAGCTCGCGCGCCGCATCGTCGTGCGCGCGCTGACCCTCGCTGCCGCCGGTACGCCCGCGCGCCTGCCCGCACTGCCGGCCTCTCCCTTTGCCTCGACATCAGGAGCCATCCATGCCTGAGCTCAATCTCACCAGCGCGCCTGCCCATCTGCGCCACGGCTCGAACATCGGCCAGCCGCTGACCCGCCGTGACGGCGTCCTCAAGGTCACGGGGCAGGCGACCTATGCCGCCGACAATCATCCGCCCGGCATGCTGTTTGCGGTGATCGCGGCTTCCAGCATCGCGCATGGCCGCGTAACCTCGCTCGATGTCGCCGCCGCAAAACGCCATCCCGGCGTCGTCGATGTCATGACACCCGACCACAAGCCGCCGCTCGCCATCGACCCCGAGATCAAAACCAATCCGTTCGTGTTTCGGATGGAGGCTTTGCAGAGCAACGAGGTCCGCTACGCCAACCAGCCGATCGCCGTCGTGATCGCCGAGACGCTTGAAGCCGCGACGGAAGGTGCCGCGCTGCTGGCGCCGCGCTATGAGACGCTGCCCGCGCTCATCGGCCTCGATGCCGGCGAGAGTTTTGTGCCGCCCGTCGTCGGCGTCGGCAACCCCACCGAAAATCACCGCGGCGATGTCGAGGCGGGCCTTGCCTCGGCCGAGACCCAGATCGACGCGACCTACGAGACGCCGCCGCAATATCACAACGCCATGGAGCCGCATGCGGTCGTGGCTCACTGGGATGGCGACAAGCTGTCCGTGGACATGCCGACCCAGGGCCTGAAGCTGTCGCTCGCGCGCATCGCCGAGCTGTTCGGCATCGCGCACGACAAGATCCACATCCGCAGCCCGTTCCTCGGGGGCGGCTTCGGATCGAAGGGGCTCATGGGCGGTCCGCCGGTCCTCGGCATCATGGCTGCCAAGCTGGTCGGCAAGCCGGTCAAGCTGGTGCTGCGCCGTGAGCAAATGTACGGCCCGGTCGGCCATCGCGCGCCGACGCGTCAGCGCTTGCGCATCGGCGCCGACGATGAGGGGCGCCTCACCGCGCTCGATCACCATGCGAGGACCGTGTCGAGCACGTTCGACGATTTTTACGAGCCCGCGGCCGATGCCTCGCATACGCTCTATGCGGCACCTGCCATCCGCACCTCGCATGACGCCGTGCGCGTCAACACCGGTACGCCGCTGTTCATGCGCGCACCGGGCGAGGCGACCGGCTCGATTGCGCTGGAGAGCGCGATCGACGAGATGGCCTGGGCCTGCGGCATCGATCCGCTCGCCTTCCGCCTGAAGAACTACGCCGAGGTCGAGCCGATCACGGGAAAACCGTTCTCCTCGAAAGCGCTGCGGGCCTGCTACGATCAGGGCGCGGCGCGCTTCGGCTGGGCGAAGCGTCCGCTGCAGCCGCGGCAGATGCGCGACGATGCCGGCCTGCTGGTCGGCTGGGGCATGGGCACGGCGACCTTCCCGGCGCTGATGTTCCAGGCCGAAGCGCGCGCGGCGATCCGCCGCGACGGCTCGGGCGTGATGGAGATCGGCGCACACGACATGGGGCAGGGTGCCTGGACGGCGCTGGCGCAGATCGCCGCCGACGCCGTCGGCCTTGATGTCGACCGCGTCACGTTCAAGGCGGGGACATCGGACCTGCCCGATGCCGGCATCGCCGGCGGCTCCGCACACACCGCGACTGCGGGTGCTGCGATCCACAGCGCCGGCGCGGCCGTGATCGCAAAGCTCGCCGATCTCGCCACCAATGACGAGCGCTCGCCGCTGTTCGGCGCCGGCAATGCCGGCGTGATCGCGCGCGATGGCGGGTTGATCCGGCGCGACGACGAGAGCCGCGGCGAGAGCTATGCCGAGATCCTCGCGCGGGCCGGCGTCCCCGAAGTTGAGGCGCGCGGCACCGGCGCGCCGAACCCTGCGGCGATGGAGGAATATGCCATGCATGCCCATGGCGCGGTATTCGCTGAGGTGAAGGTCGATCCCGAACTCGGTCAGGTCCGCGTCACCCGCATGGTCGGCGCCTTCGCGGCCGGGCGGATCGTCAACCCGCGTATGGTGCAAAGCCAGCTGTTCGGCGGCATGATCTGGGGCATGTCGTTTGCGCTGCACGAGGAGGCCGTCACCGACCGGCGCAGCGGCCGGATCATGAATGCCAATCTCGGCGAGTACCATGTCCCTGTGAATGCCGACGTGCCGCCGCTCGACGTGATCACGGTCGAGGAGCACGACCCGCACGTCAACGCGCTCGGCATCAAGGGCGTCGGCGAGATCGGCATCACCGGCAGCGCCGGCGCGGTCGCGAACGCTGTCTGGCATGCGACCGGCGTGCGCGTCCGCAAATTCCCGATCCGGATTGACGAGTTGCTGACGCAGCGTTGAGGCGGCGGCCGGGGCGAGGCCTCTTCGCTCCGCGGCGGCCGATCAGTTCATCATCCTGCGGAGAGCCTTGATCTGCTCTTTCTGCACTTCGATGTATTTCGCGATGGCTTTGCGCAGCTCGCGCGAACGGAGCTTGTCGGTGTCGCGCAGGACTTCGTCGAGCGCGGCTTCCGCATTGGCAAGAGTGATCTTCATGCGCGAGCCCATGTTACGAACCGGCCCCGGAATACCCTGGAGTCCGGGGCCATAACCTCAGCACCTCTAAGCCAGGCTGCTCGGCTACGGTTCGTAATATATAGCGGTCCGGCGCACAGAAATTGAGATGGCTCAGCCACCGTAAGATACCGGTGGCCGCCCGTAACCTTCCGGATGCACTGTTCCCGATTCAGAACGTCGGCGGCGTGCAGGCCGAGATCACCTCGCATGGCTTACCGCCGACGCAGCGGAAGCGATGCGGGCGGCGGCTCTCGAAATAATAGGCATCGCCCGGATTGAGGATGCGGCGCTCGTCCTCGACAGTGACTTCGAGCTTGCCCGAGATCACTATGCCGCCTTCCTCGCCGTCATGGACGAGGTGAACGCGTCCGGTGTCGCTGCCGGGCTCGTAGCGTTCCTTCAGGATCTGCAGGCTGCGGCCGAACAGATTGTCGCCGATCTGCCGATAGGAGATCGGCTTCTTGCCGACTTCGGTCAGCTCCTCGGCGCGGTAGAAGATCTTGCGCCGTGACTCCGGCTCCAGCGCGAAGAATTCGGCGAGCCCCATCGGGATGCCGTCGAGGATGCGCTTGAGCGCGCCGACCGAGGGGTTCATCTGGTTGGATTCGATCAGCGAAATCGTCGAATTGGTGACCCCGGCGCGCTTGGCCAGCTCGCGCTGCGACAGCTTGTGGCGCGCCCGGATGAATCGCAGCCGTCCACCGATGTCGACGCTCATAGCCAAGTCCTGTGTTGCAGGTGTTGCGGATCGCGCAAATATGGACCGGCAGCCCCAGCTAAATCAATGGCTTGCAGATCACCAGAAAAGGACTTGTTGCGCTTTTGAAGCCGTGGCTCTGCTAGAGGGTCAGCAAAGGAGCGCGGCCGTGACCCTTCATCAGATTCCGAACACTATCAAGACCGACTCGTTCTGGATGCCGTTCACAGCCAATCGGCAGTTCAAGAAGGCGCCGCGCCTGTTCTCCTCGGCCGAGGGCATGCATTACACCACCGTCGACGGCCGCAAGGTGATCGACGGCTCCGCCGGCCTGTGGTGCGTCAATGCCGGCCACGGCCGCAAGCAGATCGCCGCCGCGGTCGAGCGCCAGCTGATGACGCTGGACTTCGCGCCGTCGTTCCAGATGGGCCATCCGCTGGCATTCGACTTCGCCGAGCGCCTCGCCGAGATCGCGCCGAAGGGCCTCGACCGCATCTTCTTCACCAATTCCGGCTCCGAATCGGTCGACACCGCGCTGAAGATCGCGCTCGCCTATCACCGCGCCAACGGCCAGGCGAGCCGCACCCGCCTGATCGGCCGTGAGCGCGGCTATCACGGCGTCGGCTTCGGCGGCACCTCGGTCGGCGGCATGGTCGCCAACCGCCGCGCCTTCGCCACCCTGCTGCCGGGCGTCGACCACATCCGCCACACCCATGATCTCACCCGCAACGCCTTCGCCAAGGACCAGCCGGAGCATGGCGCCGAGCTCGCCGACGATCTCGAGCGTCTGGTGGCCCTGCACGGTGCCGAGACGATCGCCGCCGTCATCGTCGAGCCGGTCCCCGGTTCGACCGCGGTGCTGCCGCCGCCGAAGGGCTATCTGCAGCGCCTGCGCGAGATCTGCGACAAGCACGGCATCCTCCTGATCTTCGACGAGGTCATCACCGGCTTCGGTCGCCTCGGCACGCCGTTCGCCGCAAACTTCTTCGGCGTCACGCCTGATATGATGACCACCGCCAAGGGCATCACCAACGGCACCATTCCTTGCGGCGCGGTGTTCGCGCATCGGAAGGTGCACGACGCCATGATGATCGGCCCGGAAAACGTCATGGAGCTGTTCCACGGCTACACCTATTCGGCGCATCCGACGGCCTGCGCCGCGGGCATCGCGACGCTCGACATCTACAAGGACGAAGGTCTGCTGACGCGTGGTGCCTCGATCGCCGAATATTGGCGCGATGCGCTGCATTCGCTGAAAGGCCTGCCCAACGTCATCGACATCCGCAATTGCGGGCTGATGGGTGCGGTCGAGCTGTCGCCGCGTGACGGTGCGGTCGGTGCGCGTGGCTACGACGTCATGGTCGACTGCTTCAATCGCGGGCTGTACTTCCGCATGAGCGGCGACTCTTTTGCGCTGTCGCCCCCGCTCATCGTCGAGAAGAGCCACATCGACGATATCGTGTCGATCCTGGGTGATGCCATCAAGCGGGTGGCCTGATAATTGCTCTCGCCGTTGCGAGTTGTTTCCTTGCAGCGGCGAGCGTGATGCCGCGGGAGTTTGACCAAGCGTGAAAGTTCTGATCCTCGGCAGCGGTGTCATCGGTGTCACCTCTGCCTACTACCTTGCGCGTGCCGGCCACGAGGTCACGGTCGTCGACCGTCAGCCTGAGCCGGCGCTGGAGACCTCTTTCGCCAATGCCGGCGAAGTGTCCCCCGGCTATTCCTCGCCCTGGGCCGGGCCCGGCGTGCCGGTGAAGGCAGTCAAGTGGCTTCTGATGAAGCACGGCCCGCTCGTGATCCGGCCGAAGCTCGATCCCGTCATGTGGGTCTGGCTGCTCAAGATGCTGCGCAACTGCACCAGCGCGCGTTACGCCGTCAACAAGAGCCGGATGATTCCGATCGCGGAATACAGCCGCGATTCCTTGCGCGATCTGCGCCGCGACATCGGCATCCAGTATGATGAGCGCTCGCAAGGCACGCTGCAGCTGTTCCGTTACCAGGCGCAGCTCGACGGCACGGCTGAGGACATCGCCGTGCTCAAGCAATACGGCGTGCCGTTCGAGGTGCTGAGCCGCGAGGGTTGCATCGCGGTCGAGCCGGCGCTCGCAGGCGTGAAGGAAAAATTCGTCGGCGGGCTTCGCTTGCCGCAGGACGAGACCGGCGACTGCCACATGTTCACGCAGGCGCTGGCCAAGCATGCCGAGGCGCTCGGCGTGCGCTTCATGTTCAACACCGGCATCGACCGCATCGTCACCGACGGCGCGCGCGTCAGCGGTGTCGTGACCAGTGCCGGCACGCTGCAGGCCGACGCTTACGTCCTCGCGCTCGGCAGCTGGTCGTCGCGGCTCGCAGCCCCGCTCGGCATCTCGCTGCCGGTCTATCCGGTGAAGGGCTATTCGATCACGGTGCCGATCAAGGAGGCCGCGGGCGCGCCGGAATCGACCGTGATGGACGAGAGCTACAAGGTCGCGATCACGCGATTGGGCGATCGCATCCGCGTCGGCGGCACCGCCGAAATCTCCGGCTATTCGGACAAGCTCTACGATGCGCGCCGTGCCACGCTCGATCATTCCTTGACCGACCTGTTCCCGCGCGGCGGCGATCTCGCCAAGGCGACGTTCTGGAGCGGCCTGCGTCCGATGACGCCGGACGGCCCGCCCGTGATCGGCCCGACGCAATACGCCAATCTCCACCTCAACACCGGTCACGGCACGCTCGGCTGGACCATGTCCTGTGGCTCCGGTCGCGTGCTCGCCGACATGCTGTCGGGCAAGAAGCCGGACATCGACGTGAGTGCGCTGACGGTGGACCGGTACAATCACCGGTTCGGGTAGGACTCTATCCCCGCGTCATTGCGAGCGCAGCGAAGCAATCCAGTATCCCTCCGCGGAGACAGTCTGGATTGCTCCCGGCGCGAATGCTTTCGCATCGCGCCACTCGCACCTCAAGGATGACGGGAAGTTGGCGGCGCCCGGCTCAAGGCCGCTTGCGGCGCGCAGATATGGTCCGGGCGATATGGCCTTCGTCGCCATACATTGCGTCCCACAGATTGACGCCAGAGGCCCACGATCCAATCCAGTCTTCGATACTGGGAGCGTCCTCGAAGAATGCGTCGGTCCAGTCATCGCCATCATGAACGTTGGGATCGAAAATCCGCATCCGGAAATCCGGATCGCAACAATCGACGCAGGAGTAGATGGCGCATCCCCAATGGCAGATCGGCAGAAGGCCGTCCGGCCAAGCCAACTCTGGCGCACTCCGAAACAAATCGTAGATCGCAACAGCGGTCTTGCCGGTATCGTCGGGAACGCCGTTCGTCAGTCCGATGAGCCCGTATCCGGGGCCAAAACCTCCATTGCCGATATCTGCATACATTCGCTTCAAGAGGGGTGGCAGCCGGAAACGAAGATGTTCTTCGTCGGAGGCAATATCGCCTGCCCTGGCGGGGATGAGTCCCGTGCGCAGAGGTCGGCCCAGATCGGTTGGCCTTGTCTTCAGCCGTCGCCGGATCGCAGCGATGATGAGGTCAACCATCGACGGGGCCCTTCGTCCTGCAGAATGCCTTCACATCATGCCAGCAGACGGCGTGCCGGCAAATTACCCCGCCCCCGTCACGCAATTCACCCAGAGCACCACGGCCTTCGCATCCTCGGCCGGATTTGAAAACCGGTGCGGCCGGCGGCTGGCGAAACGAAAGCTGTCGCCCGTCTTCAGCGACCATGTCTCGCTATCCACCGTCAGCATCATCTCGCCTTCGAGCACGAGGCCGGCTTCTTCGCCGTCATGGGTGTAGAGCTCGTCGCCGGTGGAGCCGCCGGGCTCCAGATGCACCAGGAATAGATTGAGCTTGTTGTCGGCGCTGGCCGGGCTCAGCAATTGCTTCGACACGCCGGTGCGCCAGAGCTTCAGCTCGGGCCGCTGCAGCCCACGCGTCACCACCTGATCGGAGGTGCCGTCGGCGCTCGGACTTGCGCCGAACAGGGCGGCGATGCCGACGCCGAGCACGTCGGCGAGCGTCGCCAGCACGCGCAACGACGGTG
The DNA here is from genome assembly GCF_054863025.1 of Bradyrhizobium sp. 23AC. Taxonomy (NCBI): domain Bacteria; kingdom Pseudomonadati; phylum Pseudomonadota; class Alphaproteobacteria; order Hyphomicrobiales; family Nitrobacteraceae; genus Bradyrhizobium; species Bradyrhizobium sp. 23AC. Next base: position 221,638 of record NZ_JAVAYN010000010.1, on the reverse strand, counting down.
ACGAAAGGCCGCGCTCGATCTGGCTGAGAAAGCCGATCGACAGGTCCGTGCGCGCCGCGACCGTTTCCAGCGAGAATTGCCTGACGCGCCGGAGATCCCTGATGCGGCGGCCGACCGCGACGTCCATCGCAGGCTCGGCAGGTTTGGCGACGGCTTTGGCCTTCACCTTCTTCACCGGCTTTGTCGCGGCCGGCCTGCGCATTCTTTTGCCACCGCTCACGTCAAACCGCTTCCTTCATGTGCATGAAAACCGCTTGCATCGTTCGCGAAAGTGTGGCCAAATTTTCATATTGGTGAAAATAGGCCGAAACGGCTCGGCTCGCAACACCCGCGAGCGCCGCCATCGGCCAGACCCAAAGGGGGATGCGATGAAGCGTTTTGTTCAGGCCGCGGTCGCGGCGCTCGCACTGGCAACCGTGGCGCCCGCTTCGGCGCAGCAGGTGCTGAAGGTCGGCTCGACCCCGACGGGCATTCCCTTTACCTTCCTCGACACCAAGACCAACACCATCCAGGGCATCATGGTCGATCTCGTCACCGAGGTGGGCAAGGATGCCGGCTTCAACGTGCAGATCGAGCCGATGCAGTTTTCGGCACTGATCCCGTCGCTGACGTCGAGCAAGATCGACATCATCGCCGCAGCGATGTTCATCACCGCGCCGCGCAAGGAGGTCGTCGACTTCTCCGACCCGATCTACACCTATGGCGAAGGCCTCGTCGTGCCGAAGAGCGACACCAAGGCTTATGCCACGCAGGAGGATCTGAAGGGCGAGACGGTCGGCGCCCAGGTCGGCACCGCCTTCGTCGATGCGCTGAAGAAGTCCGGCCTGTTCGCCGACGTGAAAGCCTATGACACCATTCCGGACATCCTGCGCGACGTGAACACCGGTCGCCTCAAGGCCGGCTACGCCGATTATCCGATCCTCGCCTATAACCTGAAGCAGGGCGGTTTCCCCGAGGTGCGTCTCGTTGATGGCTACAAGCCCGTCACCGTCGGCTCGGTCGGCATCGGCGTGCGCAAGGGCGAGACCGCGCTGCTCGGCAAGATCAACGCCTCGCTCGCCAAGCTGAAGGCCAACGGCACCATCGACAAGATCCTCGATAAATGGGGCCTGAAGGCTCAGGGCTGATCGGTAGAGACTAGGCTGCCCGATGAAAGGCTTCTGGCACGACGCCGCCGAGTTCTTCCCGATCCTGATGAACGGCGTCGTGCTGACGATCGTCGTCACTATCGGCTCGCTGCTGCTCTCGACGGTGCTCGGCCTGATCTGGGCGATGATGCGGGTCTCCGGCATCAAGGCGCTGTCGATGATCAGCGCCAGCCTGATCAATGTGATCCGCGGCATCCCGATCATTGTGCTCTTGTTCTACCTCTACTTCGTGATGCCCGATCTAGGCGTCACGCTGTCGGCCTTGCAGGCCGCGATCCTCGGGCTCGGCATCGCCTATTCGGCCTACCAGGCCGAGAATTTTCGCGCCGGCATCGAGGCGATCGACAAGGGCCAGATCGAGGCGGCGCAGTCGATCGGCATGGGCTGGTGGCTGACCATGCGCCGCGTGGTGCTGCCGCAGGCGGTGCGCATCGTGCTGCCGCCCTACGGCAACGTCATGATCATGATGCTGAAGGATTCCTCGCAAGCCTCGACCATCACGGTCGCCGAGCTTGCGTTGCAGGGCAAGCTGATTGCGTCCTCGACCTTCAAGAATACCAGCGTGTTCACGCTTGTTGCCCTGATGTACCTCACCATGAGCATTCCGCTGATCCTGCTGGTTCGTCACTTCGAGAAGCGGGCCGGCAAGCGATGATCGAGCTGAACGACGTCCACAAGAGCTTTGGCGAGAACGAGGTGCTCAAGGGCATCACGGCCTCCGTGCAGAAGGGCGAGGTGGTCTGCATCGTCGGTCCCTCCGGCTCCGGCAAGTCTACCATCCTGCGCTGCATCAACGGGCTGGAGAGCTACGACCGCGGCGAGATCAGCGTCGAAGGTCTGAAGGTCGATCGCGACGCGCCGTCGATCGTCAACATCCGCACCCAGGTCTCGATGGTGTTTCAGCGCTTCAATTTGTTTCCGCATCGAACTGCGCTGGAGAACGTGATCGAGGGGCCGCTGTTCGTGAAAAAGGAGCCGCGTGCCCGGGCGCTGGAGCGCGGCCGCGCATTGCTTGCTCAAGTCGGACTTGCCGAGAAGGCCGATGCGCATCCGCCGCAACTCTCCGGGGGCCAGCAGCAGCGCGTCGCGATCGCGCGGGCGCTTGCCATGCAACCCAAGGCGATCCTGTTCGACGAGCCGACCTCGGCGCTCGACCCCGAACTGGTCGGCGACGTGCTCGGCGTCATGCGCAAGCTCGCCGACGACGGCATGACCATGGTCGTCGTCACCCACGAGATGGGCTTTGCCCGCGACGTTGCCGACCGCGTGCTGTTCATCGACGGCGGCGTCATCGTCGAGCAGGGACCGGCCAAGGCGCTGCTCAACCAACCCCAGCATCCGCGCACGCAGGACTTTTTGCGGCGTGTGCTGCATCCGCTCTGACCGGTCTTTGCCATGCCTGCGCGCCTGCCTCTGCCGCCCTCGCTCTATGCCGACACCGCCGTCGCGCCGGTCACCACGCCGCCGCTCGATACGGACAAGAATGTTTCGGTCGCGATCATCGGCGGTGGTTACACCGGCCTGTCCACCGCGTTGCATCTGGCGGAGCAGGGTGTCGAGGCGCTGGTGCTGGAGGCGCAGGAGCCGGGCTGGGGCGCGTCCGGCAACAATGGCGGCCACACCAATCCCGGCCTGAAGCACGATCCTGATCAGATCGAGGCTGATTTCGGCGCTGACCTCGGCCGCCGCATGATCGAGTTCTCCTACGGCACCACGAATTTCACGCACGATCTGATCCGCCGCTACCAGATCCCGTGCGAGGCACGTCAGAACGGTACGCTGCGCGCGGCCTATCACGAGGCCAGTGCCGCGGCGATCGAGACAACGGCGCAGCAATGCATCCGCCGCGGCATGCCGGTGACATATCTGAACCGCGAGCAGCTCCGTGAGATGACCGGCACAGACCGCTACATCGGCGCCATGCTGGATGCGCGCGGCGGCGATCTGCATCCGCTCAGCTACGCCCGCGGTCTCGCGCGTGCGGCGATCTCGGCCGGCGCGAAGGTGCATGGCGAGACGCCGGCGCTGTCACTGCGCCGCGATGGCAGAAGCTGGCGCATCGAGACGCCGCGGGCGGTGGTTCATGCCGACAAGGTCCTGCTCGCCACCAACGGTTTTACCGACGATCTCTGGCCCGCGCTCCGCCGCACCATCGTGCCCGTGTTCTCCTCGATCGCGGCCACGGCGCCGCTCTCCGACGCGGTGGCCCGCGCGATCATGCCGACGCGGTCCGTGCTGTACGAGAGCGGCCACATCACCGTCTATTACCGCATCGACCAGCACAATCGCCTCTTGATGGGCGGCCGCGGCCCGATGCGCTGGATCAAGTCGCCGTACGACGTCGCCTATCTCATGCGCTATGCCGAGCGGCTATGGCCGCAATTGAAAGGCATTGCCTGGACTCACGGCTGGAATAGCCGTCTCGCCATCACCGGGGATCACTATCCCCATGTGCATGAGCCGGCCGAAGGCATCCTGATCTCGCTCGGCTGCAACGGTCGCGGCGTCGCGCTCGCGACCGCGATGGGGGCGCAGCTCGCGCGCCGGCTGATCGGCGGCGCCAAGGCGGAGATCGACATGCCCATCACGGGCATCAAGCCGATCCCGATGCACGCGTTCTGGCCGGTCGGGGTGACGACCGCGGTGATTACGGGCCGCATACGGGACCGGCTCGGCATGTGAAGAAGGCGTCGCCCGGTAGGAGCGACGCCTTGCATCATTGGCAGATATCCGACTTCAGCAGCGGCCCTGTTTCCACAGACCGGGCGGGCACCCGTGACCGCGCCAGCCGACCTTGCGTCCGCGCGACCAGCCGGGCGGTGAGCCGTGGTAATGATGACCCATCGAATGGCCATGACCATGGCCGTGCCCATGTCCGCCGCCATGTCCGCCCTTGGCCAGGGCAGGACTGGTGAATGTGAGGCCGGCTGCAAGGATCAGCGACGCGGCGAGCGCAAGTTTCTTCATATGTCCTCCACTGGGGCGAGCGCACTTGTCCGTTCAATCAATGAACGGCCGGTAGGTAAGTTCCCTGCGAATGTGGAGGAGTCGTGACGCTCGCGGAGATACACGGTCGCGCATCGGCTCAACGCAAGCTGGCGCAGTGTGGCATTGATGTGCGCGTCGTGTCCCTTACGTTGCTCGCGAGCGTGCCCCGGACGCTGCGCAGCACGAAGTGATGCGCTGCAGAGCCGGGGTCCATGCAGCAGCGAGTGCTGTGGCCTCCTGGGTCCCGGCTCTGCGCAGCAGCGTAAGAACGCTGCAGCGCGTCCGGGACACGAGAGAGGCTCGCGTCGCGGCCGTATGGGCGCAATGACCCGTTGAAGCAGTTGCGCGTCTCTGCTAGCGCGCCTCCTATTCGAGGAACGCTCCGTCTTCGGCCACCGCGTCGGCCCAGGGTTGAAAGATCTCGACCGCGCCGGAATTCGTGTCGCCCTCGCGCATCACAACGCTCGGGCAGGCGAATTTCTGCGGCAAGGCCTGCACGCGGGTCTCTTCATAGTCGAAGCGCGAGCCCAGCGTCTTGCGCACGTCCTCCGGCAAGCGAGCATCGCCGATCACCACTGCGCCCTCGCTGGCGTCGATGCGGGGCTGGTGGATGGCGGCATCGAGGTCCATGCCGAAGTCCATCGCAAAGGAGACAAGCTGCATCACCGACGGCAGGATGCGGCGGCCGCCGGAGGCACCAACCGCGAGACGCTTGCCGTCCCTGGTTTCGGCGATGACGGGCGTGTAGTTGCAGAGGCAGCGCTTGCCGGGCGCGAGCGAATTGGTGGTGCCCGGCGTCGGATCGAACCACATGATGCCGTTGTTCATGGCGATGCCGGTGTGCGGCGTCACATATCTCGAGCCGAACGACGAGAGCAGCGTCTGCGTCACCGCGGCGATGTTGCCGTGGCGGTCGACCACGGAGAAATGCGTGGTGCAGGCGGGCGCCAGATATTCGGCACCGAGCGAGCGCTTGCCGTCGGCATCGCCCATGTCCTTGAGCCGCTCGCGGAAGGCCGCTTGCAGAGCGAGTGCATATTCGACATAGGCGGCCGCGTCCGGCGCGCTTGCCGGCTTCAGGCTCTGCTGCAACAGGCGCAGCGCGTGCGCCATGGTGGGCCCGGCCGTGAGCTCGGGCGTCGCATACACCTTGCCGCCGCGATAGGGGATCGCCAGCGGCTCGCGCAAGTGCGCGCGGAAGGCGGCGAGGTCCTCGACCGACAGCGAACCGCCATCGGCCTTGATGTCGGAGGCGATGCTCCTGGCGAGATCGCCCTGGTAGAAATCGCGCGGCCCTGCCTCGGCGAGATGCGACAGCGTCGCTTTCAGCGTGTCCTGTGGCAGTCGCGTCTCGGCCTTGATGCCCCATGGCGCGCTCGGCGGCAGCCCATCCTTCAGGAACGCCGCCGCGCTCGCGGGATAGCGCCTGAGATCGGCAGCCGAGCCCGAGATCGTCACCGTGGTCCACCAATCGACCAGCAGGCCTTCGCCGGCGAGCCTGGCTGCCGGCGCGACCAGATCCTTCCACGGCATTCTGGCGTAGCGGCGATGCGCCTCTTCCATGCCGGCGACGACGCCCGGCACGGCGATCGACCCGGGGCCGTGGATGTTGCGATCGTCCTTCACCCGCGGCCACGGGAAGAGATCGGAGGCCGCGCCTTCGCCGCTGAGCGGATAGTCGGCAACGCGCAGGCTCTGCGGCGCGCACATGCCGTAGTCGATCACCTCAAAGCGATTTTCCTTGGCGCGGTAGAGCACCATCGCACCGCCGCCGCCGATGCCGCTATTCCAGGGCTCGAGCACATTCAGCGCCATGGTGGTCGCCACGATCGCGTCCACGCAGTCGCCGCCCGCCGCCAGCACCTGCGCCCCGACTTCGGCCGCTCGCCGCGACTGCGAGGCGACGATGCCGCCCTTGGAGGTGACGGCGGGTTTGCGGACGGTTTGGTTGAGGCTGAACTGATGAGGCATGATGTCGTCTTGATCTCTGTTGTTCTGGCGTTGCTGTGCTGGCGCGGAAGCTCAGCATTGGCGGGGCGTGCGAAGGATGGCACATTGCCACCAACGAGAAAATCCAAAGGGAGACGCGACATGGCTGGTGTGAAACAGGCGCGGGATGGCGCGGTCGGGATCCTGACGCTGGACGAGCCGGCGAGCCTGAACGCGATGACGCCGGACCTGCTCGGCGCGCTCGCCGCCGCCATCGGCGAGATGGCGCAGGACGAGGGTATTCGAGCCCTGATCCTCACCGGCGCGGGGCGCGGTTTTTGCTCAGGACAGAATTTGAAGGCGTCGGAAGCGCTGGGTGAGGACATCGCTGCCGGCGTGATGCGGTTCTACTGGCCGGCCTTCAAGGCGCTGCGCGAATGCCGCGTGCCTGTCGTCGTCGCCGTCAATGGCGTCGCGGCCGGCGGCGGCTTCAGCCTGGCCATGGCCGGCGACATGATCGTGGCGGCGCGGTCGGCGAGCTTCATCCAGGTGTTCAGCCGAATCGCGCTGGTGCCGGATCTCGGCTCGACCTGGCTGTTGCCGCGGCTGATCGGCCGCCAGCGCGCGCTCGAGCTGATGCTGCTGAACGAGCCGCTGACGGCCGAACGCGCCCAGGAGATCGGCCTGGTACGGCAGGTCGTGGACGACGCGAAGCTGATGGACGAGGCGCTGATTCTCGCGCGCCGTCTGGCGGAGGGCCCGACACGCGCTTTGGTGGCAACGCGCCTGCTCGTTGAGGAGAGCGAGCATGCGACCTACGAGGTGCAGTTCCGCCGCGAGATTGAGCTTCAGGCGGTGGTTCGCAAGAGCGCGGATGCCGTCGAGGGGCGCAATGCCTTCGTTGAGAAGCGCAAGGCGAGGTTTACCGGGAAGTGAGGTGGGGTCCTATCACCACGCCGTCATGGTCGGGCTTGTTCCAGCCATCCACGTCTCGCGTAGGTGATCCAAGAACGAAAATGGCCGGGACAAGCCCGGCCATGACGAAGGAGAGACGGAGATTGGAAGCGGCGAGGCCGTAGCGCTCAGAGCGAGCGGTTCAGCCGGCTGGCCTGATACTTGGCGCGCCATTTGGGGCCAGGCCCGCGCATGTAGTGCAGCTCGGGGCGGTAGGGGTCGCCAGCGACCCTGATCAGCGTCTGCCATTTGGCGGCGACGAAGTTCACGGGCTGGCGGAACAGGCTCAGTGAAGCGAGCAACATGACATCACCTCAATGCGGCTTGCCGAGCATGGCGGTGAAGGGAAGATCGAACAGATCCTCGCCGTCGGAGCCGCTGACATGGATCACCCAATCGCGCCAGTCTTCAGCGCCGGGCGTCTGGATCATCGAATTCATGATCTGGGAGGCACGGTCGCGCGCCTCCGTGAGATTGGAGACGGCGGCGCCGTAGCGGTCGATCAGCGTGCCCTCGGTGTTGGAGCAGTGAAAATAGACCTGGACCATATGCGCCTCCTGGCGGGAGTACTTGGATGGCAAATCGATACCACCCGAGGCCTTCGCGAAACATTCGGGTCGAGCCCGGTAAGGGAATCTACGGATATTGGTCGGCTCAGAGGTCGTTACAGGTTTAATCACAGGCGAGTGATGTTCGGCTGGACGGCGTTCGGACGGCATGAAACAGCTTTTTCACGGGAAGTCGGGGGGAGACGCCGTGAGCTACTTCACATCCAGGCGTGGACGCCGAAGCCTGCGCGCATGTGCGGGGATGTTGGCGGTCCTGCTGGGGCTCATCTCGGCGGCGTCATCGGAGCCGCTCCGCCGCAGCGGCTATGCGATGGGCGCGGAAGCCTGCGGCAATGGCGATCTCGCTTTTCCCAGGCTCCAGATCGACATGAAGGCCGGATTTTGCGCCGGCCTCGTCGCCAGCGAAGAGGATGGCCTGAAATTCCCGCGCGCGATTGTCCAGGTGCCGGGCCGGGAGCTGTTCGTGGTGGCCGACATGGGCGGCTGGGGCCACACCGACGGACGGCTGTTGCTGCTCGATCCGCGCGCGGCCCAGGGCCAGCGGTTCAGGGAGCTTCTGGCGGGAATCGAATATCCGTTCGGCCTCGCGATCGGCCCGGACAGGAAGCTCTACGCCTCGACCGCCGAGACCATCTTCCGGTTCGACCCCCTCGCCGACAATCCGGGCGGCACGGTCGAGACCATCATCCGTCATATGCCGGGCCGCCGGATCTCGCTGACCGACGGCACTGGGATCCAGGAGAGTGCGCATCCGCTCAAGCAGTTCGTCTTCGACAGGAACGGCCGACTATTCGTCAATGTCGGCTCGCACAGCGACGATTGCATCACGTCGGCGCCGATCACAAAGCCTTGCGCGGCGGCCGAGGGCGCCTCGGCGATGGCAGCGATCTGGCTGTTCACGCCACCCACGGGTGGCGTCTTCCCGGCGCTGAAGCCCGGCGATTCCGATCCGCCGCACACCGTCTATGCGCGAGGCTTGCGCAATTCGATGGCGCTGGCGCTGCATCCGAAGTTTCCCGAGGCCGGCTACGCCTTCCTGCAGGGCGAGAACAGTCGCGACTTGCCCGACATCTTCAAGCCGAACGAGGAGATCAACGCGATCGAGCAGGGCAAGCATTATGGCTGGCCCTATTGCTACGATCTGTCGACTCCGAGCCCGGAATTCAGAAGCCTGCTGCAAGGTGGGCTCTACAAATCACTCTGCACGGCCAACGCGCTCTACAAGCCGCCGCTCTCGCTGATGCCGCCACACGGCGCGCCGCTCGCGATGCTCTATTATCACGGCAGCAAATTTCCGGAGCTGGAAGGCAAGCTGCTGGTCGGCCTCCACGGCTATCGTCCGACCGGCAGCCGTGTCCTCGTCTATGATGTCGACGATCGCGGCTTCCCCAAGCCTTCTCCCGCGCCGGTGCGCTACCACGTCAGTTGCGCCGCCGATCCGGTGCGCAGTTTTCAGACCGACGCCGGCGAGGTCGCCGCCGCGCCGTTCGACGAGCTGATTGCAGGCTGGCACCGCGTCAACGGCGCGCGGCCGCAAGGGGCGCCGGTCGGCATGACCGTCGCGGAAGATGGTGCGATCTGGCTGGTCGAGGACAAGAACCAGACGGTGATCCGCATCGATCGAGCCGCCGGTGATCCGCCGCCACCGCTGCCGTGCGACATGCGCAGCCAGGCGCTGATCGACCAGCTCGCGGCCTTCGTCGCCAGGGATGCGCAGAACAGCGCCCGGCTGACCACCCTGCGCAAGGGCCTCGTGGAGAAGCATTGCGCCGGCTGCCATTCCGATTTCGGCTTGAAGGGCGGCCAATCGGAGGCAGAGAAGGACGCGGTAGTGCTGCGCTTCATGCTTTCGCAGGACGGCTGGATCTATCCCGGCGATCCCGACGCCGGCAAGCTGCGCACGCGGCTCCGCGGTCTCGGCGCGGAGAAGCTGATGCCGCCGGGCGGCGAGAGCTTGCCGAAGACCGAGCCGGGCTACAAACGCCTGCTGGACACGGCGGATCTGCTCGTCGCGACAATGGTCCCGGGCACGCGGATGCGGATCAAGCCGGGCCCGCCGCAGCGTAAATTCTTCGGCAAAACCAGCAAGGAATGCGGCGAAATACCGGCCGGAAAGGTCGTTGTCGTGACACAAAGGAGCGCTGTAGACAAACCCGGCTTCAGCCGATTCTTCCGGCCTGCCGATCCCTATTTGAATGGCGAGTGCACCGACGGCGATGGCTATTACATCCGGCAGGAATTTCTGGTGCCTGTGCAATACCGTCCTACTCGCCGTTGCGACGGCATCCGCCCATGCGGAGACGAAGCTGTTCGAGAGCGCGCAGGTGACGCCTCCCGGCGAATACACCTTCGGCATCGAGGGCCCCGCGGCTGACCTCGACGGCAATTTGTTCGTGGTCAATCTCGGCAAGCCCGGCACCATCGGCCGGCTGCCCGCCGGCGGCACCGCGTCGGAGCCGTTCACGGCGCTGCCCGATGGCAGTGTCGGCAACGCCATCCGCTTCGACCGGAGCGGCACCATGTTCATCGCCGACTACAAGAAGCACAACATCTTCGCGATTGCGAAGGGGACGACCGAGCCGTCGCTCTGGTTTCACTCCGCCGAGATGAACCAGCCCAACGACATCACGATCGCGCGCGAGGGCACGATCTATGCGAGCGATCCGAACTGGAAGGGCCGCGAAGGCCATATCTGGCGGATTACGAAAGCCGCCGACGGCACGGTGCAGGGACAGATCATGTCGGCGCCGCGCGCGATGGGCACCACCAACGGCATCGATCTCAGCCCCGACGGCAAGACGCTTTATGTCGGCGAATCCAGCAGCGGCCAGATCTGGTCCTATGCGATCAACGGCAACGACCTCACCGGCGCAAAGCTCGTCAAGGCATTTCAGCCCGACACCGTCGACGGACTGCGCACGGACGTCATCGGCCGGCTCTATGTCGCGCGCATTCTCAAGGGCACGATTGCGCTGATGAAGCCGAACGGCGCGGTCGAACGGGAGATCGCGCTGAAGGCCAAGGAGCCGACCAACCTCGCCTTCGGTGGCAGCGACGGCAAGACCGTCTTCGTCACCCAGCGTCAGGGCGGCTTCATCGAGTCGTTTCGTACCGATCAGCCGGGTCGCGAGCACTGCCTGCAGCGCGGACGCTGCTGAGGCCAGGGCGATCTGCTTCCGCTGCAGGGCGAGACGGCATTCTTCTTGCTTGCATCTGGCTGCCGCAGCGATCAAGACGTCTGTGAGCATGCGATCACGGAGTGTTTGAGTGAAAGCCGTCCATACCGAACTGCACCGCAGCCATGATCCGCAATTCTTTCTGGTTCGCGGTGTCGTCAAGCGCACGACCGAACAGCCGGAGCGCGCCGATCGCCTTCTCAAGGGCTTGAAGGACGGCAAGCACCAGCTGGTCGAGCCGACCACATTCGGACAGGGCCCTCGCGCGCGCATTCACAGTCCGGAATATCTGTCGTTCCTGAGCGAAGCCTGGGACGCCTGGACTGCGCTTGGCGATTCCGGTCCAGAGATGATCGGCAACATCCATCCGGTACGCCACGCTGCGACCTACCCGACCCACATCGTCGGCAAGCTCGGCTGGCACACCGCCGACACCGCGGCGCCGATCGGTCCGGGCACCTGGGCTGCGGCCTGCGCCGCGACGGATGTTGCGGTCACCGCCGCGCAGATGGTGATGGATGGCGAAGATGCGACCTATGCGCTCTGCCGTCCGCCCGGTCATCACGCCTATCGCGACATGGCCGGCGGCTTCTGTTTTCTCAACAACAGCGCGATCGCCGCGGCGCATCTGCGGCAGAAGCACGAGCGCGTCGTGATCCTCGACGTCGACGTCCATCACGGCAACGGCACCCAAGGCATCTTCTACGCCCGGCCCGACGTCTACACGGTGTCGATCCACGCCGATCCCGTCGCCTACTATCCCTATGTGTGGGGCTATGCCCACGAGCGCGGCGAGGGACCCGGCCTCGGCACCAATCTCAACATCCCGCTCGCCATCGGCACCGGCGATGACGGCTACATCCAGGCGATGGACGTCGCTCGCAAGGCGATCGAGTCCTTTTCCCCCGGTGCCCTCGTGATCGCGCTCGGCCTGGACGCCTCCGAGCACGATCCGCTGCGCGGCCTCGCCGTTACGACGCCGGGCTTCCGCCGCATCGGCCAGGCCATCGCCAGGATGGGCCTGCCGACCGTGTTCGTGCAGGAGGGCGGTTATCTCTCGGATATTCTGGGCGCGAACCTGACCTCGGTGCTGGCCGGATTTGAAGAGGCGCGGTGAGGGATCTTCACCTCTCCCCGCGTTGGTCGTCATGCCCGGGCTTGTCCCGGGCATCCACGTTCCTCGCGCGTGGAGCAAAGGGTAGATGGCCGGGACAAGCCCGGGCATGACGGCGAGAGTGATCTAAAACATCCCGCTCGCCGCGAGCGCCTTGCAGACGTGCTGCATCTCGGCCTCGTCCGCGACCATGTCGAGCATAACAGTGGTCAGACCCTTGGCCGCAAAGTCCTTCAGCTTCGCGCCGATCTCCTGGTAGCTGCCGACGAGATAGGGGCAGTCGGCCTGGAACGTCAGGAACGGCAGCAGCCAATAGCCATTGTCCTGAAGTTCGCCGGTCTGTCCCTCATACAGCCGCCGCTTCCACACCGAGTCGCTATTCTCGACGGTGAGCGCGAGCAGCTCGCGATCGTCAGGGTTGTCGCGGAAACGCAGCTTCGCAGCCTGCCGCGCCTCCTCGCGTCCCTCGCGGGCGAAGATGCCGAAATTCATCCCGGGCGCGTTGAGGCCGCGATCGAGATCCGGCGGCAGCATCTGCATCTTGATGCAGCCGGTCTCCTTCGCCACGCGCTGGGCCGCCTCGGATTGCCCCGCAATCAGGAGTTCGGGCATCAGCTCCGCCGGCAGGCGCGGGCGAAGCTGCAGATGGTGGGCACGGTAGAAGCGGCCCTCGAAATTCACCGGCCGCGGGCTCGCCAGCAACTGCCGCATCAGCTCCACGAATTCGCCGAGCCTGATATAGCGGTCGGCATGCGATTGGTCGTCGCCGAGGCCCTGCAAGTCGCTGACCGCGGTCCCCGTGATCATGTTGAGATAGACCTTGCGGCCGTGGAGCTGCGCAAGGGACGAGACGAATTTCGCCGCCGTGAACGGGTGCATGTAGACCGGATTGACGGCGATGAGCGGCGAAGATCGCGTCGTCTCCGCCAGGATGTGCTGGGCCATGGCCCAGGGCTCGACGAACACGTCGTTGCCTTCGAACAGCAAAATGCCTTCGAAGCCGTTGCGGTCGGCGAACTGCGCCACCCGCATCAGCTCGCCGATATATTTCTGGGGGTCGCGGTTGCGCGAAATCGCGGGAAAGACGCGCAGCCGCGGCGGCGTCATTCAGCCGCTTCCTGGAGCGGCCAGGCATTGCGGCTGATGGGAAGGCCACCGTCCGCACGGGAGCCGTCGGCGATCGCGAGGCGATGCGAGGGCGAGGGCGAGCACAGCGAGAAGCGCCAGCCGTCGGGATCGTCGGCGATATCGGGCTTGAAGCTGATCTCGATGGCCTCGCGCGAGACCTGCATCGCGAAGGCGTCGAGCGGCAGATTGAGCCCAAAGCCCCTGGCCTTCAGATAGGCTTCCTTGAGCGTCCAATAGTCGAAGAAGCGCTCGGTCGCCGCAGGCTCCGGCAGTGCGCGCAGCGTTTCGACCTCCTCCGGCGCAAAGAAGCGAAGCGCGGTGGACAGCGGCGCCACCCGCCGCGACACGGTTTCGACGTCGACGCCGACGGACTCGTGCCTCGACACGACGCAGGCAACGCAGCCGTCGGCGTGAGACAGGCTGAAATGCAGCGCGCTCGAGGTCGCGGGCGCTGCGACAAACGGCCGCCCATAGCGGCCGGCTGCAAAGGACCAGTCGGACGGCGCGACGTTGGAGGCGATCTGCGACAGCGCCAGGCGCAGCATCGCATGCGCGAAAATATACTGCCGTCGATGCCGCTCGAACATGAAGCGATCGGCCCGGACCCGTTCGTCGACCGAGAGCAGCCGTCGGCACGCCTCGACCGCGCCCGGCGCGTCGATGGACTCGATCAGTCCGACAAAGAGTTCAATTCTGTCGTCCGCCATCAATTGGGCCTTTTGCGTCAGGCCGAGGGCAGATCCCCGGTCCCGACGGAAGAAACAACTGAGCAAGAATCAATCAAGCGGACCGCTTCTAGCGGTCCACCCGGGCGAATTCTTGTCGATTTGCAGGCCGGTTTACAGGCGCAAGCTTGTGCGAGACCCCAACTCGACACGCGAGCGGCCCATCCCCGAAAAGCGAAGCTTGAAGATTCGTTCGGCGTCCCGGCCGACGAATCTTACCTCTTCTTCTTCTTGGCTTTCTTCGAGCCGCCAAGCACCGAAAGGCTGGCGTCGACGTCCTTCAGCGCGGACTGGAGCTTCTTCTTCTCGGCACCGAGCAACTTCTGGAGGGCCTTGCGGTCCTTGTCGCTCAACGAGGTGCCCTTGGTAAATTTGATGAAACCCATAACACTCCCCAGGTTGAAAATAATCGTCCAAATCAAAACGCCGGAATAATCTTGCGCGGCGGCGCCAAATAATCAAGATGCAACTTGGTCATGCACAGCTTTGACGAGTGAACCCGTATTCGTCCGTGATGCCATCCGCTCAAGCCGCGTTGCGCGCGAGCAATCCGTCGAGCGGCGTGTTGGGCTGGGCGACGGCGGCCCCCAGCAGCGCAACGAGATCCTCCATCCACGCGCCGACCCTGCGGCCGTCGAGTAGCTCGTGCTTGTAGTTGCATGAGCCGGTGATGCCGGTCGGGCGCTCCTTGAGCATCAGCGACAGCCAGGTCTGGTCGATCGGCAGCACCGGCTGGCCTTCGCGTGCGATGTTGCCGATCGATCCTGTCGCGAGATCCGGGAGATCGAGCGGCTGGCGCAGCGGATTCTGCAGGGTGAAATAGACCTGGAGCAGCGAGGCCGGATCGATCCCCTCCCGCTCCAGATGGTCGGCCAGGATGTTGAAGGGCAGCTCCTGCCGCGCATGCGCGTCGAGCACGCTCTGGCGTACCCGCGCCAGCGCCTGCGTGAACGACAGCTCCGGCGTGATCTTGGTGCGGACGATCACCGTATTCTCGAATGGGCCGACGATTCGGTCGGTGTCCGGCTGGGCGCGATTGGCCATGGCGGTGGCGATAGAGATGTCGGTGCGACCCGTCCGGGCCAGCAGCAGGGCCTTCAGACCGGTGAGCAGGCACATGAACAGCGTGCCATTGTGCCGGCCGGCGAACGCCGTGAGCCGGCTGATCAGCTCACGATCCAGATTGACCGGATGATGCCCGGTGGACGCGCCCGGGCTTGATTCGCCGTCGAAGACAGGCACCGCGCCGCGCAAATTCTCCGTCCAGTCCGCCGCCTGCCGGCGGGCGGCGTCCGTGCCGCACCACCAGCGCTGCCAGCGTGCGACGTCCGAAAAGGCCGGAGGCGGGCTCGGCAGCGGCGCCGACGGATATCCGGCCAGCGCCGCATAGCGGCTCGACAACTCCTCGAACAGCACGCCGATCGACCAGCCATCGACAATGGCGTGATGCAGCGTCAGCAGCAGCACATGCTCGTCGTCATGGAGCCGCAACAGCCGGGCGCGGAACAGCGGCGCGCGCGTCGTGTCGATCGGCGTAGAGGTCTCCTGTTGGATCAGAAGATCGATCTTCCGGAACTCCAGCGCCTTGCGCCGCTTGTTGGCGTGGGGATGACCGTCGCCGATCGTCTCGATGGTCAGGACACGGCCGAGGGTGACGGGTGCGGCGATATGGCTGACGGGCTCCTCACCGTTCCAGCCGAACGCGGTCCGCAGCGATTCGTGCCGGCGCACGACGTCCTCGATCGCCCTTGCCAGGGCGGCCGCATCGAGCGGACCCTGTAGGCGGAAGGCGAAGGGCAGGTTGAACAGCGGCAACCCCGGGAGGTTCTGCTCGATCCGCAGCATCTGGTCCTGCGCGATCGAGAGCGTTGGTCCGCCGCTGTCGGTCAGGCTCGCTTCAGCCAGGCTTGTCACGCTTGCGACAGGCTTGCGCGGCGTCGCCGCCATGGCCTGGTCGACCCGCCGGGCAAGCGCCTCGATCGTCGGTGCCTCGAAGATGGTCTTGATTGGCAGCGACACGCCGAGCGCACGGGCGACGCGCGCCATCGTCTGGCCAGCCAGCAGCGAGTGCCCGCCGAGGTCGAAGAAATTGTCAGTGACGCCGATGCTGTCCACCTTGAGCAGGTCGATCCAGATGTCGGACAGCACCTTTTCAGTAAAGCGCCGCGCCGGCACGGGCGCGTCCGGTCCGGGCGCCTCGTGCTGCGTCGGCGCCAGCAGTGCGGACCGGTCGATCTTGCCATGGGCGTTGAGCGGTACGTGATCCAGGAACAGGAATGCGGACGGAATGGCGTGGCCCGGCAACCGGCTCTTCAGGAATTCGCGCAGCTCGCTGGCGCTGATCCGGCTGTCGGGCTTTGCGACGATATGGGCGATCAGCCTGACGTCGCCGCTCGCCTCGTGGCGCGGCTCAACGATGCCGGCCCGCACGCCCGGATGGTCGGCAAGCGCGTTCTCGATCTCCTTGAGCTCGATACGGTAGCCGCGGACCTTGACCTGATGGTCGGCGCGGCCGAGGTATTCGATCGTCCCGTCGGCACGGCGGCGGGCAAGATCGCCGGTGCGGTAAAGCCGACTGCCTGGCTGGCGCGAGAACGGATCGGGCAGGAAGCGCTGCCGGCTCTGCGCGGGATCGTTGACATAGCCGCGGCCGATGCCTGCGCCGCCGATGCAGAGCTCGCCGGTCACGCCGACCGGCTGCGGCTGGAGGTTGGCGTCGAGCACGTAGAGCTGAGTGTTCGGCAGCGGCGCGCCGACCGGAACGTTGCTGGTCGCGGTCGCCGGCGCCTTGGTCAGGCGATGCAGGGAGACGTCGTCGGAACATTCCGACGCGCCATAGGCGTTGATCAGCGGCACCTTTGGGCAGCGCGCGAACCAGGCCCGGCAGAGCTCGACGGGCAGCGGCTCGCCGGTCGAGATCAGGAGGCGCAATCTCGCAAAGGCGCGCTGGATCGGCGCCTCGTTCATCCGTTCGACGATGACGCGCAAAAGCGATGGGACGATCTCGAGCACCGTGATGCCTTCGCGCTCGATCTCCCGCGCCAGCAGGATCGGGTCCTGCACGATCGCGTCGTCGCAGACATGCACGCGCGCGCCGACCATCGGCCCCGCCAGGAACTGCCAGACCGAGATGACAAAGCTCTGCGGCGCGGACTGCGCGATCACGTCTCTGGCGGAGAGGCCGAGCTCGGCAATCAGCGAGGCCAGATGGTTCGACAGCCCGCGCTGCTCGATCATGACGCCTTTCGGCGCGCCGGAGGAGCCGGACGTATAGATGAGATAGGCGAGGCCGGAGGCTGCGCGCCGTACCGCGCGGGCCGGCTTGGTCGATCCCGAGGCGATCGCATCTTCGAGTTCGGCCACCGGGATGCGCTCGACCAGCGGTTCAAGTAACGCCCCGACCATGGGTGACCGCGCACGCGTCGTCAGCAGCATGCGGGCGCAGCTCGATCCGAGAATGGTCGTGAGCCGCGCCGGTGGAAGCTCGGGATCGAGATTGAGAAAGGCCGCGCCCGCGCGCTGCACGCCGATCATCGCGGCGAGCAGGTCGGGGCCGCGATCCGCAAGCAAGGCCACCACGCTCTCGGCACCGATCCCTTCGCGCACCAGCCAACGCGCAACCGACTGGCTGCGGCGCGCCAGCTCGCGATAGCTCAGGGAGGTGTGTCCATCCGTTACCGCGATTGCGTTCGGCGTCGTCCTGGCCTGGCGGTCGAAGCGCTCGCTCACATTGCCGCGAATGGTGAAATTGGCCGGCACGCCCCGGCCTGTTGCCAGGAATTGCCGGCGTTCGGCCTCGTTGAGGAGCGGCAGTCGCGAGATGCGCTGTTCCGGATTGGTGATGGCAGCCTTGAGCATTGTCTTGAACTGCGCGGCCATGCCGCCGATCGTCGCGGCGTCGAACAGGTCGGTGGCGTATTCGAAGAAGCCGGTGAAGCGGCCGTCGGCCTCGACCAGCTCGAGCGTGATGTCGAAGCGCGCCACTTTCGGATCGATCTCCAGCCGCCGCGTCGAGAGGCCGGGAAAGCGGGCCGCCTCGATCGAGGCGTTCTGGAGGATGAACATGATCCGGAACAGCGGATTGCCGTCACTGCGGCGTGCGATCTGCAATGCGCGCAACACCTCCTCGATCGCAAGGTCCTGGTTGCGGTAGGCATCGAGCGTGACCTGCCGGACCCGCCGCAGCATCTCGCTGAAGCTCGGGTCGCCGCCAAAATCGTTTCGCAGGATCAGGGTGTTGGCAAACAGCCCGATCAGGCGCTCGCTCTCGATCTGGTTGCGATTGGCGATCAGCGATCCCGTCGCGACGTCCTCATGCCCGGTGTGGCGGAACAGCAGGCACTGGAAGACTGCGAGCAGCGTCATAAAAGGCGTGACGCCCTGATCCTGGCTCAATGCTCGGACATCGCCCGAGAGAGCCTTGGAGAACTCGAAATAGTGGCGAGCGCCGTGACCGCTCCAGACCTCCGGCCTTGGCCGGTCGGTCCGAAGCGGCAGCGTGGTGACGCCGTCGAGATGGCCTCGCCAATAGTCGAGCTGGTCTTTGGCTGCCGGCGTCAGTGCCCAGCTCTGCTGCCAGAGCGCGAAGTCGCGATATTGAAAAGCTGGCGCGGGCAGGGCAGCCACGCTCTTCTTGTGTGCCGCGGAGTAATGGGCAGCAAGCTCCTCCCAGAACAGGCGTTGCGACCAGCCGTCGGTGACGAGGTGATGGACATTGACCACCAGCGCATGGCTCGTCTTATCGAACGACAGCAGGGTGACCTTCAGCGGCGGCTCGCGCGCAAGGTCGAACGGATATTGCGCGAGCTTGAGCGCCTCGCGCCTGATCACTGCGGCCCTCTTGTCGGCAGGACAGGGCTTGAGCTTGATCCGCTCGAACCGCGGCGGCGATTGCAGCACGAGCTGCGCCGGCTCGCCCTGCCGCTCGATGAAGACCGAGCGCAGCGCCTCGTGGCGCGCGCAGATCGCGCCAAGGCTTGCCTGAAGTGCGGCGACGTCGATCTGGCCTTTGAGCACGGCAACTTCGACGACGTTGTAATTGTAGCGGGTCGGATCGAGCCGCGAGAGGACGTACATCCGCTGCTGCTGGAACGAGAGCGGCGCGTCTGCTTCCGTCGCCTGCCGCCAGGCCGGCAGTGCCGCCCCACGCCGGCTTGCGGCGGTGTCGATCCGGGCTGCAAGCGCGGCGACCGTGGCGCAATCGAAGATGTCCTCGAACGAGAAGTCGACGTTGAAGCGTTCGCGCAGACGCGAGCGCATCTGCGTCACTGCGAGCGAGTCCGCGCCGAGCGCGAAGACGTCCTGATCGATTCCGACCTGCGGCAGCTCCAAGAGAGCAGCCCAGATCGCGGCGAGCTGGGTCTCCAGCGCGGTGCGCGGCAGCCGCGCCTCATCGCCGTTCTCCGGCTTGGCGATCAGCTCGGCCAGCACGTTGCGCTTGACCTTGCCGCTGCCGCCTTTCGGCAGAGCTGCCACGCTGCGAATCAGGCTCGGCACCTTGTAGGCTGCGAGCCGCTTTCGCGCGAACTGGCGCAGCTGATCCGAGGTCGCCTCGGCCTCCGGTCGCAGCACCACGACGGCGGCGACGTTTTCGCCAAGCTTTTCGTGCGGGACGGCGAACACGCCGGCCTCCAGCACCGCCGGATGGCTGAGCAGGACCTCTTCCACCTCCAGCGGTGAGATCTTCTGTCCGCCGCGGTTGATGACATCCTTGATGCGGCCAACGATGAAGAGATAGCCGTCAGCGTCGAGATAGCCGAGATCGCCGGTCCGGAACCAGCCGTTGCGGAAGGCGGCCTGTGTCGCCGCCTCGTCGTTGTAGTAGCCGCGGCTCATGTTTGGTCCGCGCAGCATGATCTCGCCACGCTCGCCGCTCGCAAGCTCGCGGCCCGTTTCGTTCATGATGGCGATCTCGGGGCCTGCTGCCCGCCCGACCGATCCCACCTTGCGCAGCTCGAACGGATTGGCCGCGATCTGCGAGGCCGCTTCGGTCATGCCGTAGGTCTCGAGCACGGGGACGCCGAACGTCGCCTCCAGCCCATGGAGGATCGTGGGCGCGAGCGAGGCCGAGGCCGAGCGGATCACGCGCAGCGACGACGATCGGGCGCGGTCCGGGTCGGATTCCGCCGCCGTCAGCAGCGCGCGATGGATGGTCGGCACGGCCGTGTACCAGGTCGGTTGCAGCTCCCGCATCCAGCCGAAGAAGGACAGTGCATCGAAGCCGTCGGTGCAGATCACGCTGGAGCCTGCGGCCAACGCCGTCAGCAGGCCGGAGATCAGGCCATGGGCATGAAACAGCGGCAGGACGCTGAGCAGGCGATCGTGGGATGTGAGCGACAGCACGCGGCCGGCATTGGCGGCGGACAGGCATACATTGCGATGCGTCAGCGGCACCATCTTCGGCCGCGCCGCCGTGCCCGACGTCAACAGGATGAACGCATCGTCGTCGCCGCGCGAGGCGCCGCCGGTCGCCGCCGGCCCGACCGTCGGACCGATGAATTTGCCGCCGCCCAGATCGTCTTGCGGTCCCGGCACGAAATCGATCACCGCGATATCGAGCGCCTTGGCGACGTCGCGGCTTGCGGAGTTCATGTCGGCCCGGGTGACGAGCGCGGTCAGCTTCAATTCGCTGAAATAGCGTTGCAGCTCGTCCGCCGTGAGATCGGGATTGACGGGGATGCAGGCGCCGCTTGAGGCGACCGCGATCAGCGCCAGCGCGCTGTCGGCGCCGCGCGGCAATGCAACCGCAATCCGGTCGGCAGGGGTGATGCCGAGCCGGCGCAGCGTGCGGATGAGATCCTGCGTCACCTCGCCAAGCGCGCCGTAGTTGAGGACGGGTCGACCCGGGGCGAGGAGGGCGGCTGCCGCCGGCGTCTTGCGGGCGTAGAAATCGAGAACGCCGCCGATGTGGGCGAATGTCTTCGTTTCCGCCGCCGTGCCGCTTGATTCCTCCGGGGCTGGGAGTGTGACGTCCGACAATTCCGTTCCCTTTTGATCCGGTTGAGCTATTCTTCCAAGAAGTCAGGGAACGCGTCCAGTCTGAGGTGAAGTTTTGGCCCCAAAATCTGTGGTTGAGGGGTCCTAAGCCCTTCGACGGAATTATGGTCGGGCAGAAATCACCATGCTGGAGAATGGGCCGGACACGGGAAGGGAAGGCGGGCTGAAGCGCTGGCTCGAGGGCGTCGGCCTCGGACATTACACCGATCTCTTCGCACAGCACCGTCTCGATCTCGACGTCATGGGCGACCTGACCGAATCCGATCTGGTCGAGCTCGGATTGCCACTCGGCGATCGCAAGCGGCTGCGGCGGGCGATGGCGGCGCTGTTCCAAGCGGAAACGGCCGAGGCGCCCGCGACAACGGTGCCACCAACGCGCACTGAGGTCGGCGCTGAACGGCGTCAGCTCACCACTATGTTTTGTGACATGGTGGATTCCACCTCGCTGTCCGTGCAGTTCGATCCGGAAGACGTCCGCGACATGATCGCGAGTTTCCGCGAAACCTGCGTCCGCGTGGTCAAGCATTACGAGGGCTTTGCCGCCCGTTTCGTCGGCGATGGTATCCTCGTCTATTTCGGCTATCCAACCGCGCATGAGGACGATGCCGAGCGCGCGGTGCGCGTCGGGCTCGAGATCGTGCGACTGCTATCGACCGCACGCGCGACCGAGCTGCGCGGTGGGCTCAGCCACGCACCCGCCGTCCGCATCGGGATCGCGACCGGTCTCGTGGTAGTTGGCGACCTCGTCGGACAGGGCACCGAAGAGCGCGACTCCGCGGTCGGAGAAACCGTCAATCTCGCCGCACGCCTGCAGGGCCTCGCGCCGCCCAACGGCGTGGTGATTTCCTCATCGACCCAGTCGCTGCTGAAGGGGAAGTTCGACTACCGCAATCTCGGGGTCCACGCCTTGAAGGGGATATCCGAGAAGACGCAGGCTTGGCACGTGGTGCGTGCCTCGAGGGTGGAGACCCGATTCGCCGCCGCCATGGGCACGCGACTGACGCCGCTCGTCAACCGTGAGGAGGAGATCGCGCTGTTGATGGGCCGCTGGGAGCAGGCCAAGGATGGTGACGGCCAGGTCGTGGTCAAGTTCGGCGAGCCCGGCATCGGCAAGTCGCGCATCATCCAGGAGATCTTCGAGCGGATATCGGGCGACCGGCATGGACAGGTCTCGTTCCAGTGCTCGCCCTATTACACGTCCACCGCGTTCTATCCGTTCGCCGAGCAGCTCAAATTCTCCCTTGGCCTCGACCGCGAGGATGCGTCCGCGCTGTCGCTGGCGAGCCTGGAGAGCGCGATCGCCGCCGCTCATGGCGACATCGAGCAGGTCACGCCGCTGTTTGCCGCGCTGTTGTCGATACCGACCGGCGACCGCTATCCGCGGCTCGGGCTGTCGCCGCAGCAGCAGAAGGATGCGACCGTCCAGGCGCTGGTCAATCATTTCCTCGGCCTTGCGCGCGAGATGCCGCTGGTGATCGCGTTCGAGGATCTGCATTGGATCGACCCGACCTCCCGCGAGGTGATCGACCTCCTGGTCGACCGGGTGCAGAACCGGCCGATCCTGGCCATCATCACCGCGCGGTCCGAATTCCAGCCGAGCTGGAACGCGCATTCGCACATCACGACGCTGGTGCTGAACCGCCTGAGCCGGCAGTTGCGCACCACGCTGGTGGAGCGCGTCGCCGGCAGAGAGCTGCCCAAGGAGGTCGTCGAGGAGATTATCGTCAAGACCGACGGCGTGCCGCTGTTCCTGGAGGAGCTGACCAAGACGGTCCTCGAATCCAACCTGCTGACCGAGCGGCATGGGCGCTACGTGCTGTCGGGCCCGTGGCGGCAGCTCGCGATCCCGGCAACCCTGACCGACTCGCTGATGGCGCGGCTGGACCGGATGGGGCCGTTCAAGAGGATCGCGCAGATCGGCGCCACCATCGGCCGCGAGTTTTCCTACGAGACGCTGCACGCGGTCGCCAACACGCCGGCCGAGCAGATCGAGGCCGCGCTCAATCATCTGGAGCAGGCGGGGCTGATCATGCGCCGCGGCCTTCCGCCCGACGCGCTCTATTCCTTCAAGCACGTCATGATCCAGAACGCTGCGCATGCGAGCCTGTTGCACAGCGAGCGGCGCAAGCTGCATTCGCGGATCGCCCAGGTGCTTGCCGAGATGTATCCGGAGAAGACCGAGCGCGAACCGGAGCTACTCGCTCATCACATGACCGAATCCGGCCAGAGCGAGGGCGCCGCGAGCTTCTGGCTCAAGGCCGGCAAGCAGGCGGCCAAGAGCGGTGCCAATCTGGAGGCGATCGGCCATCTGCGCCGCGGCCTCAGCGTCGTGCAGGCCAATGCGCGGATGCAGGGCGCCGACGAGATGGAGCTCGAGCTACGCATCGCGCTCGGCAATGCGCTGATCGCCGCCAAGGGCTACGCGGTCCAGGAAGTCGAGGAGAACTACATCCGCGCGCTCGAGCTCGGCCAGCAGCTCGACGACGACGAAAAGATCTTTGCCGCCACCCGCGGCCTCTGGGTCTGCCACTTCATCCGCGCCGATCTCACCCGCGCGCACGATCTCAGCGTCGAGCTGTTGAAATTCGCCAAGCGCGAGCGGCTCAACGAGCGGACGCAGCCGGCGCAGCAGACCGGCTATCTGATCGAGGCGCACCGCTCGATCGCGATGACCATGCTCTATCGCGGCCGCTTTGCCGCTTCCCAACATCATCTGCATCGCTGCATCAATCTCTACAGCCCCGATCTCCACTCCGATCTGATGGAGCGGCACGGCACCGATCCCGGCGTCGTCTCGTTGTCCTATCTCGGCTACCTCCTGTGGTTCCTCGGCCGGCCCGACGCGGCGCGCCAGCACAGCGAGCAGGCGATCGCGAATGCCGAGAAGATCCGCCATCCCTTCACGCTCGCCTTCGCGCTCGTGTTCGGTGCGTATCTCTGCCAGCATTTGCGCGACGTCGAGGGCACGCGCGACCATGCCAACCGCGCCATGATCATCGCCACCGAACATAATTTCCTGCATTGGAAGCAGCAGGCGGCGATCCTGCGCGGCTGGGCGCTGGCGCAACTCGGCGAGGCCGATGAAGGCCTCAGCCAGATGCGCTTCGGCCTCGACGAGTACGAGGCGATGGATTCCTGGCTCGCCGGCTGCTGGTTCCGCTGCCTGCTTGCGGAAGCCTACGCCAAGGTCGGGATGCGCGAGGCCGCCTTGCGCGCGCTTGACGGTGCGCTCGCGACCGCGCGGCGGACCGGCGATCACTCCTATCTCGCCGAAGTCTATCGCCTGCAAGGCGAGATCACGCTGTCGGACGGCGACCCGGCCTCGGCCCAGGAGGCCGGCGATCTGTTCGCGCTCTCGCTGGAGACCGCGCGCAAGCAGGGCGCGCTGTCCTGGGAGCTTCGCTCCGCCGTCAGCCTCGCGCGCCTGTCGCATCAGGCCGGCAGGCGCGAGCACGCGCGTCTGCTGCTCGTGCCCGTTGTCGGCAAGTTCAGCGAGGGTTTTTACACGCCGGACCTGAAGCAGGCGGTGCAGCTCGTCAACGAGCTCGGTGCGGACGCACCGGTCCGCGAACGCGCCGATCCCTGATATGCGTGACTTTGCCGCCGCGCGTGCGCGTTACGTTGAGAAGATCGCAAAGCGCGAGCGGATTGTCTCAAAGCGCCTGCTCGAAGCGCTCGCCGCCATCCCGCGCGAAGACTTTCTGTCGAGAGGGCCCTGGCGGATCAAGAGTGAAGCGGCGCGCAGCTACCGGCTGACGCCAGATGGCGATCCCGTCCATCTCTATGACAACGTGCTGGTCGCGATCGACGCGCGCCGCAAGCTGGACACCGGGCTGCCGAGCCTGTGGGCGCATTTCATCGATTTGCTCGACATCAAGGAGAAGGACCGCGTGGTCCAGATCGGCTGCGGGCTCGGCTATTTCTCTGCGGTGTTGTCGAAGCTCGTGGGGCCGAAGGGCAGGGTGATCGCCATCGAATGCGACGAGCGCCTGGCGCGCCGCGCTGCAAGTTTCCTTCAGACTTATCACAACGTCGAGGTGGTCCATGGCGACGGCTGTGAGGAGATCCGCGAACCCGCTGACGTGATCATCGTCCATGCCGGATTCCCGCATCCGCACCCGCTCTGGCTCCAAGCGCTTCGGCCGCGCGGCCGCCTGCTGGTGCCGCTGACCCAGAGGGACCGTGAAGGCGCCGCGCTCAAGATCACGCGCAAGGGCAGGGGCTTCGAAGCCGAGGCGGTGCAGCAGATCCGGATCTTCCCCGGCCACGGCCGCGGCACGACCGCGCTCGACGACCGCGTCGCCGACTGGTGGCAGCGCGCCTCGGCTCTGGCGCCGCTGCGCTTTCGCGGGATCGAGCAGGGACTGCCGTCGGATGGCTAACGCTTCGTTTCATTTTACCTTGATTGCGAATGGAAGTATCCAACGCATCCCGACGCCGCTATGAGTACGGCCTGATGGCCATTTGAGCGCGCTCCATGCATTCCGTTGCCCTGCTGACCGCCAGCTATGCCAAGGATATCGAACGCTTTTCGCTGCTCAGCGAGAGCATCGACACTTGGCTCTCGGGATACACGCGGCATTATGTTCTCGTTAACGATGAGGATGTGCCGCTGTTCGCGCGCTTCGCCTCCGACAAGCGCGTCATCGTTCCGGCTTCGCGCTACTTGCCGAAATGGCTGTTTGCGCTGCCGCCGGCGCTTCAGTTCATCAGCAAGCGGCGTGTCTGGCTGTCGCTGCTGTCCTCGCCGGTGCACGGCTGGCACATCCAGCAGATCCTGAAGATCGCCGGCGTCCTCAATGCGCCCGAGCAGCGCGTCTGCATCCTGGATTCGGACAATCTGTTCTTCCGCGAATTCGACGTCGGCCAATATGCCGGCGCGGAGAAGACGCCGCTGTTCGTCACGCCGAAGGACATCCGCGCTGACCACCCGCTGCATGGGCTGTGGCTGCGCACCGTCGATCAGCTTCTCGGTATCAAGGACCGCTCCTTCCCGGCTGACGATTATGTCGGCAACGCGCTGGTCTGGGACAAGGACACCGCGCGCGCGATGACCGCCGCCATCAAGTCGGCGACCGGCTTGAACTGGGTTCTGGCGCTGTGCCGGAAGAAGAAGTTCTCGGAATATCTGATGTACGGCCACTTCGTCGCGAACTCGCCCCCGCATCTTGCCGCCCATCGGGTCACCGAAGACAGTATCGCGGTCTCGCATTGGGATGACACGCCGCTCGACCGCCCGGCCATCGAAGCGCTTATGCGTGCCGCCTCGCCCGAGCAGGTCGCGCTCTGCATCCAGTCCTATTCCTCGACCTCGGTCGAGGATATCCGCGACGTATTCCGCCTCAGCTCGCGCGATCGCCGGGCTCCGAGCCTGTCGCCCGAAGATATGGGAGACGCGGCCGAGTTCGAGGTGAAGACGCGCAGCTAGGCTCGCGCGTTCAAACGTCCTTCGTGAACTTGCTGATCACGTCCATGAACGGCTTCGGCTTGAACTCGCCGTCGAGCGGCAGCGGCCGGTTCGGCTGCTTGTCCGCGCGGGCGAAGGTGCCGTTGATCCAGCTGTAGCGATCCGAGAGGCCCCAGGTCAGGATCGAACGCACCGGGCCGCTGGTCGAGATGGCGGTGAGGAGATCGTCGACGCGTTTGGCGACGATGGCGTCGCGCTCCGCCGGATTGCCCGTCAGCTTCTGGTCGTCGACGTCGAGCTCGGTGACATACACCTCAAGCCCCCACGAGCGCAGCTCGGTGACGAACTCGGCGAGCCCATGGGTGTCGATCTCGAGCTCGGCATGCAGATGCGATTGCAGTCCGACGGCGTGGAGCGGAACGCCCTGGTCGAGCAGGTCCATGATCAGATTGCGATAAGCCGCGCGCTTCGCAATGAAGGAGTCCTTGGCCGACTCGATGTCATATTCGTTGATCGCGAGCTTGACGAAGGGATCGGCCGCAGCCGCCGTGCGGAACGCCAGCGGAATCCAGCTTTGACCCAGATGCTGCGTCCAGAACGTATCGCGCCGATCCTTTGGGCTGCGGGGATTGTCCGGGATCGGCTCGTTGACGACGTCCCACGACGTCAGCTTGTCCTTATAATAGGAGACGACGGTGCCGATGTGGTCGACATAGGCGCGCTCGACGCCGCGGGTGTCCTTGATCTGCTTGGCCCAGTCCGGAATGTCGTGATACCAGGCCAGCGCGTGGCCGCGCATCGTCAGATCGTTGTCCCGCGCAAAATCCAGGATCGCGTCGGCGCGCTCGAAGTTGAACGTGTGCGCATTCGGCCGCAGCATCGGCCATTTCAGCTCGAGCACCGGGACGACCTGGGTGCAATAGGTGCTGATGGCTTCGCCGAGCCTGGGATCGGCTTGCAGGTCCCAGAGCGTGGCCGCTGCGCCGAACCCCTGATGGCGCTGCGCCAGCTTCGACGCCGGTGCGGCCGACGCGGATGCGCCTGCCGCGAGTGCTGCAGCGCTGCCGAGGAGCAATTCGCGTCTGTCGAGCCTGGTCACGGCCGTCCTTTTCGAACCAACGCACCATCGTACCAAGCGGCGCCTCGCGACGCCGGGGTTTCGCCTTGTTGGGTTAACCTCTGCCGCGTGGAAGTCATGGTTCCTTTTCGTGATCGCGCCTTGCCGTTCAGGGAAGGGCAAATTTAACGCTAACGCGCGAAAGCGGCTCCAAGGCTTCATTCGCCGCCCGATCTGCAGACTTATGTGACACTCTTGAGCGATGCTGCGGCGCATTCGTTTGCCCCGCCAAAAGCCCCATTTAAGGCCCCATTCGAGGCCCCATTGATGAACGGCCGCCACACTCGCAAGACCGCTGCCGGTCCCGTGCTCGCATGCTGAACCGCCATTTCTCGATTTATCTCGTCGCCTACATCCTGCCTGCGGCGGTGGGCTTCTTCGCGGTCACGGCCTATACGCGGCTGCTGACACCGGCGGAGTACGGCGTCTATGTCGTGGGCATCAGCCTCGCCGGCATTCTGGGCGCGATCTTCTTTGCCTGGATCAAGCTGTCGGTGTCGCGCTATCAGGCGATGTCGGCGGAGGTGGATTTTCGCGGCACGGCGATGGTGGCCTTCGGGCTCACCGTCGCGGTGCTCTGCGCCACGACGCCGCTGGTCTTCCTGTTCCGCAGCGACCTCAGTGTCGAGCTGCTGCTTGCCAGCATGTTCGTCGCGATCATGGCCAATGCGGTCGATGTCGGCCAGGAGTTCGAACGCGCCAAGTTGCGACCCTACCGGTTTGCCGCGATTTCGATCGTGCGCAGCGTGTCGAGCGTCGGCTTCGGCCTCCTCGGCATCTGGCTCGGCTGGGGTGGGTTGGGGCTGCTTGCCGCGTTCGGTCTGGGGTCGCTCACCGGCATCATCCTGAACCTGGTCGGCGACCGCACGAAGATTGCCCGCTTTCAGCGCAGCCAGTTCATGCAGCTCGCCCGCTACGGCCTGCCGCTGACGCTCGCCGGGCTTTCCGTCGCAGTTTATTCGGCCTGCGACCGGCTGATCGTCGCCTATCTGCTCGGCAAGGACGCCGCCGGCATCTTCGGCGTTGCCGCCGACTTGCCGCGCCAGTTCATGGTCATGATCGCATCCAGCGTCGCCGCGGCCACCGTGCCGCTGGTGTTCCGGTCGTTGTCCGAGAATAAAAGGGAGACGACGCGGGAGCGGCTGACCGAGAGCCTCGAGCTGCTGCTCGTCGTCGTCACCCCCGTTGCGATCTGGCTCGCGCTTGCGGCGGATCAGGTCGCCGGCACACTCGTCGGCGTCGACTTCCGCGCCGGCGTGTCGGCGCTGCTGCCGACCCTGGTGCTTGCCCGCTTCTTCGGTATCGCCAACCAGTTCTACGTGCAGATCAGCTTCCAGCTCGCCGAGCGGCCCTTCATGCTGGCGGCGCAGTCCTTCCTTACGCTGATGGTCAGCGTGGTCCTGATGTTCGCGCTGGTCGCCGGCTACGGCATCTACGGCGCCGCGCTTGCGACGCTTGCGACCGAGGCGCTCGGTTTCCTGGTTGCCGTCGTCCTGATGCATCGCGCCCACCCGGTCCCGTTCGACCTCGGCCGCCTCGCCAGTATTGCGGCCTCCGCTGCGGCGATGGCGGCTGCGATCCTGGCTGCGCGGTCGCAGGCGGGCGGCACCGGCTTCATCTCGCTCCTCGTCGTCAGCCTCGCCGGTGGCCTTGCCTATGTCGGGACGGCCTGGCTGCTCAACGTCGCCAATGTCCGGACGCTGTCGCTGCGTTTCCTGCGAGGCTTCAACCGTAAGGCTCTGGGCGTCTGACGGGCGTGTCCTCGCCGGCACAGCCGGACATTCTGCCGCAGTGACTGCCACCAGGTTCGGACCAACCCCGGCTGCAACCGACCTTCCGCCGGCTCGGGCCGTCGTATATGAGGGATTTGTCGCCGGAGCGGGCCGAATATCGCCACAGACGGAACGTATGGCGGCTGCGATTTCTTAATTGAATGACCGCAATCTGATACATGATCGGCACGAGCGGGCCGGCATTTCGACCGAGGATGGCATGAAAAACCGACTGACGACGGCGCAACCCACCAAGGCGATGCGGCGTCGGGTGCCTCCCGGAATCGTGACATTGGCGGCAATGGCGGTCCTGGCAGCGGTCGCGCCGGCGAGCGCGGCCAAGCAGGCGCGCCAGCCGGCCGAGGCGGTGGCGCAGCGCCAGGCCGGCGATCCCATCATGGCGATCGTGTCGATCAAGAGCCAGCAGGTCACGTTCTACGATTCAGAGGGCTGGATCCTGCGCGCGCCGGTGTCGACCGGCACCACGGGACGCGAGACGCCGGCCGGCGTCTTTGCCGTCGTCGAGAAGGACAAGGACCACCGCTCGACCATGTATGACGATGCCTGGATGCCGAACATGCAGCGCATCACCTGGAACGGCATCGCGCTGCATGGCGGACCGCTGCCTGGCTATGCCGCCTCGCACGGTTGCGTACGCATGCCCTTCGGCTTCGCCGAGAGCCTGTTCGACAAGACTTATATCGGGATGCGGGTGATCATCTCGCCCCATGATACGGTCCCGACCGAT
Source organism: Bradyrhizobium sp. 23AC (assembly GCF_054863025.1). Classification (NCBI taxonomy): domain Bacteria; kingdom Pseudomonadati; phylum Pseudomonadota; class Alphaproteobacteria; order Hyphomicrobiales; family Nitrobacteraceae; genus Bradyrhizobium; species Bradyrhizobium sp. 23AC. The sequence continues at coordinate 191,867 of NZ_JAVAYN010000010.1, read as the reverse complement.
ATCTCTCACCCCTCGCTGTTCGTACCGAAGCCGGAAGCGATCGCGGCAGCGCCCAGGCAGGCCGACAAGCTCTCCGCCGAAGCCGACGAGGCCACAAGGGCTGCCGACGAGGCCAAGAAGGCTGCTTCCGCTGCCGCGAAGGAAGCTGCTTCGCTTCCTGCTGCGCTGCGCAAGCTGGAACAGCAGAAGGCCCGCGCTGACGCCGAGCTCGCCTTCGCCGACAAGACGCTCGCGAACGCCAAGAACGATCAGGCCCGCGCCAAGGCCGAGGAGTTGAAGCAGAAGGCGGCGACCAAGGCCGCCGACGCGGCGACGCAGCTCGACGCCGCCAAGGCCGCCGCGCAGCCGAAGCGCGATGCCGTGGCCGCGACGAAGGAGGCCGCGAAGGCCACCGCGGCGAGGAAGGCCGACGCCGTGAAGGCTGCGACCGACGCAAAGCTCGCGGGTGAGCCGGTCTCGGTCTACATCAGCCGCTCGACGCAGAAGCTCTACGTGCGGCGAAACACGCATAAGCCAGCACCCGATGGCGGCGGCGAAGTGTTCGACACCAGCATCGAGGTCCCCGTCACGATCCGCAATCCCGAGCAGCCGATCGGCACGCATATCTTCACGGCGATGGCGAAGTCCGCTACGGGCCTGCGCTGGAGCGTGGTCACGATCGAAAACGGCGACGAGGCGAGGAATGCGCTCGACCGCATCACCATCCCGCAGGACGTCTGGGATCGCATCGGGCCGACTGCATTGCCGCGCTCGTCCATCATCATCTCGGACGAGCCACTGAGCAGCGAAACCAATTACCGGACCGAATTCGTCGCGGTGTTAAGCGACCAGCCGCAAGGCGGCTTCATCACGCGCAAGCCGACCGCTCCTGCCATGATCGCCAGCGATGACGGCTGGGACAATGGCGGTAACGGCTTCGGCTTCTTCTACCAGCGTGACCCCTACGTACAGCCGGCCAATCCGCGCCGGCAGCGCGGCCAGTACCAATACTATCAATCGACGGAGCCGATGCAGCGGAGCTGGTGGTAGGACAGGACGGCAGCTCGGCCGCGGCCTGCAGCTACGGCCGGGCTTCGATCACCACAGCCTGAATCTTGCCCTCGACCGGGCCGGCGCCATGACGCGTCCGGATCGCCTCGGCGACGATGTCGGTTGCGGCCTGAAGCTTGCTGGCGTCCCTTGCTTCGATCTCGCTGCGCAGCGGCGTGCCCTGGCAAAGGGCGAGCGCGACATATTCGGGCGATGGCGCGCGGCTTGTTTCAGATCGCGTCTCGATCGAGATGTCGCGGAAGCCGGCACGTTCGAGGTCGGCTCTGATCACGTCCTTGTCGTGATAGCCGTGGGGCGTGCGGACCATGAAGCGCGGCGGGTCGTCGGGAAACAGTTTGCCGAGCGCGACTGTCGCTTCATGCGTCAGCACATTGTCCTCGATCCGATCCCAGACGTTGAAGACGAACGTGCCGTCCGGCTTCAGGACGCGCTTTACTTCTCCGTAAGCCTTGACGCGGTCCGGAAAGAATATCGCGCCGAACTGGCAGCAGACCACGTCGAACTCGGCATCACCGAAGGGCAGGGCCGATGCATCCGCGTGGCGCCAGCTGATGCGGTCATCGTCCGCCTGACGCTTCGCGGCGACTGCGAGCATCGGCTCGTTGAGATCGGTTGCTATGTAACGGATGCCGCGCGGCAGCGCCGCCGCCACGGCGCGCGTCACTGCGCCTGTGCCTGCGGCGATCTCGAGCAGCGCGAAGGGCGAGCGAGCGGCAATGCGTCTTGCGATGTCCTCCGCATAGACGGAGAACAACATCGGGACCAGATACTCGTCGTAGATTTTCGGAATCGAGCCGGCGAAAACCTTGTCAGTGTCGGACATGATTGCCTCGCTGAAGGTTCGGACACGGGGTTTATGTACCATGGTTTGCCCGCCAATGCGCCTGCCCAGCCGGCGACCGATCCTACGATTTCCCGCCACCAACCTCGCGGATCGGCCGCGTGCCGTCCCAGCTCATCGCGGCCTGCCGGACCTTCTCGAAGAACGGCCCCTTGGTGCCGCTGATGTCCGAGATCTCGATCACCGTGCCCGGATGGTCCTGCGTGTCGAAATAAGCAAAGCGCCCCTTGTCGCCGCCGATCTGGCCCTCATGGCCGATCCTGTAGCCGAGCCCGATCGCCTTGTCGTAGAGCGCCTGATAGTCGTGGCTCCAGTAGGACATGTGCTGGAGGCCTTCGTGCCCGGCGTCGACGAATTCCTTGTACAGCGAGGGCGCGTCGTTGCGCTGCTGGATCAGCTCGATCTGGAGGTCGCCGGAATTTGCCAGCGCGATGCTCATCTCCACGGCGGAGTCCTCGCCGCGGTGACGAAACCAGTCGGTCTTGACCCGGTCCATGTAGTACCAGGGGCCGACACCCATCACCTCGATCCAGTGCTTCATCGCGGCGTGGATGTCCCGCACCACATATCCGTTCTGGCGCACCGCGCCGAAGATGCGGCTCATGCCCGCGCTCCTGTTCTCTGCCTATTCACTTGACCTCAATGCCTGCGTCCTTGGCAACCTGCTTCCAGGCCGCGATGTCGCTCGCGTTGAGGTCGCGCTGCTCATCGCCGGGGACGAATTGCGGGGTGATGCCGAGTGCCAGGAGCTTCTGCTTCACCACCTCGTCACCGAGCGCGTCCTTCAGGGCCGCCGAAAGCTTCTGTGCGATCGGCGGAGCGACGCCCGCCGGCGCATACATCGCCCAGGACAGACTGCGGTCGAACTGCACGCCCTGCTCCCCGTAGCTGGCGACATCGGGCAGGCTCGGTGAGCGCTCGCCGCAGGCGGCCAGCGCCTTGATCGAACCGTCTTTCACCAACGGCGTTGCGGTGGCCACGTCGAGCGTTGCAAGGGAGATGTGGCCGCCGAGCAGATCGCCGGCGAGTTTTGCGATGCCGTTGAACGGCACGTGGTCCATCTTGATGCCGGCCTGTTGCATCAGGATCTCCGCGCAGAATTGGCCGGTCGAGCCGACGCCCCAACTGCCGTACTGGATCGGCTCGCCCTTCTTGGCCAGAGCGACCAGGCCCTTGATGTCGTTGGCGGCAAAATTCCTGGTGGCGACCAGCATGATCGAGGAGGTGCCGACGCGGCCGATGGTCGTGAAATCCTTGATCGGATCGTAGGGCAGTTTTGGATAGATTGCCGGCGCCAGAACGTGCGTGGTCATGCCGCCGACGGTGATGGTGTAGCCGTCATTCGCGGATGTCGCCACCATCTGCGTGCCGAGCGTGCCGGCTGCACCGGTGTGGTTCTCGATGTAGATACTCTGTCCGAGCGTCTTGCCCATCCTGTCGGCGAGCAGCCGGCCGACCACGTCACCGCCGCCGCCCGCTGCATAGGGCAGCAACATCCTGATCTTGTGGCTGGGGTAGGCGGCCGGATCCTCTGCCTGCGCCGGCAGGGCCGTGAACCACAATGCGAACAAGGAGAGCGTGACGGTGCGCAGCTTCATGATGTTTCCCCCTAATCCTCGAAACGAAATCTGTAGGCATCGCCGTGCCTGACCACGCGTCCCGCGGTCGGTGCCGGAAAATGGCCGGTGAGCAGATAGCTCGGCGTGTCCGCGAGCTCTTCCAGCAACGCCATGCGCGTTGCCAGCGCCGCAGCCGGATCTACATCGGCGGCGTTGGAGAGCCACGGCGCGGCGCACTGGATCGGATGATGGATGACGTCGCCCGACATCACCGCATGGTCGTGGCCGCCGTTGAGATGGATCTGCAAGTTGCCGGCCGTGTGCCCCGGAGCCGGCGCAAAGCGCAAGGCCGCGTCGCGAGCGCTAAACAGGCGATGGTCGGTCTCGACGAATTCGGCGAGGCCTGCGGCGACGACCGGCAGCACGGAATCCTCAAACGAGCCGTGGTTCACCGGGCTCCTCGGCGCCGCATTGTGCGCGGCTTCGAACTGGTGATATTCGGCGCGGCCCATCAGATAGCGCGCATTGGGGAAGGTCGGCACCCAGCGGCCGTCGATCAGCCGCGTGTTCCAGCCGACATGATCGACATGCAGATGCGTGCACATCACGAAGTCGACCTGTTCGGGCGCAATGCCCAGCGCCTGCAAGTTCTCCAGATAGGGTTGGTCGAGCTTGTTCCACGCCGGCACCCGCGGTCGATGCTTGTGATTGCCGCAGCAGGTGTCGACGATCGCAGTCCAGCGCGGTGTTCGCACCAGATAGGAGTGGTGGCTGAGGATGAAGCGGCCGGTCTCCGGTTCGATGTAGCGGTGATCGAGCCAGCTCCGGTTTTCCGCGATCACCTCGTCGGTGACGTTGGCGAACAGCCAGCTCTTGTCGAAGGCAAGCGAAGGAATCTCGCTGACGAGATCGACCTGCATGCTGCCGATCGTCACCTGTCGCATCGATCAGTTCTTCAGCAGATCGCCGAACGGCACCCAGCGGGTACCGTCGAAACGGATCAGCTGCAGGCTCGTCATCGGCGTGGTGCGCTCGGGCGAGTTGCTCACCGAGGTGCCGTTGATCAGCATCGGCAGCTTCACGTCCTTCATGGTGGTCGCCTGCTTCATCACGTTGGCGCGGGTGAGGTCGTTGCCGGAGGCCTTCAGCACCGTCACCAGCGTCTGCGCGATGGTGTAGCCGTACACGTTGAGCCAATCGCTCTTGTTGGCGTCCGGCATGTACTTGTCGATGAACGCCAGCCATTCCCGGTAGCCGGGGTCATCCTTGTTGGCGGGATCGGTTGCGTCCTTCAGATACTGGCTGGAGATGACGCCGGTGGAATTGTCCTTGCCGGCCGGCTCCAGAACGCCGCTGATCGAGGCCGAGACGTTGGAGATGATGGTCGTCGGCTTCCAACCGATCTCGCCGATCTTGCGGATCGCCTGCGCGGCGAACTTCGGCGTTGCCGCGACCAGCACGACGTCGGCGCCGGCGGTCTTCAGTTGCAGGATTTGCGTATCGACGGTCGGCGCCGAGGTCTCATAGGCCGCGCGTGCGACGATCGCCTCGCCGGTGCCGAGGCCTTCCTCCAGCGCCTTCAGGTAATCCTTGCCGAGATCGTCGTTCTGGTAGAGCACGCCGATCTTCGCATTGGCGTGGCCCGTCTTGATGTACTTGGCGTAGGCGATCGCCTCGTCGCGGTAGGTCGGCTGCCAGCCGACGGTCCACGGGAAATTCTTGGGATCATCCCACTTCGCCGCGCCTGATCCTAAGAAGAGCTGCGGCACCTTGCGGTCGTTGAGATATTTGTGCACGGCGCTGTTGGTCGGCGTGCCGACGCCGCCGAAGATCAGCAGCACCTCCTCGCTCTCGACCAGGCGCCGGGTCTGCTCCACCGTCTTGGGCGGGCTATAGGCATCGTCGGCGATGATCATCTGGATACGCCGGCCGTTGACGCCGCCGTCGTCGTTCACCTTGCGGAAATAGGCCTCCGCCGATTTCGCGATCTGCGCAAACGCCGATACCGGGCCGCTCAGCGGCGCAGTGGTGCCGATCTTGATGGTCCTGTCGTCGGCGCCGGGATCGTATTTGCTTTGGGCAGAGGCGGCGCTGCTTGCGAGCAGCGGCAACAGGATGCAGGCCGCACGAAGGCGGGCAAAGCGCGCCATGACGTCGTCTCCCCAAAATTGCTCTCCGCCTCTCGAGGAGCGGAGTTGAAACGCGAGAACAGCGCCTGCAAGCGGGCTTGCGGGCCGGGACCGTTCTCGCCAGACTGGCAAACGAACGATCGTTCGTACGGTTGACTAGCGAACGATCGTTCGTTAGTCAAGCGGACATGGCTGTCCACACCTCCAGCGCGGCGGAAGCGGCTGCGCCTACGACGCGCGAGCGAATCCTCACCGAAGCGCTCGACCTGTTCGCGCAGAGCGGCTATGGCGGCGCCTCGATGCGCGAGCTCGCGCGCCGCGTCGGCATCCGCGAGAGCAGCCTCTACAATCATTTCCCCGGCAAGGCCGCGATCCTGGAGGCGATTGTCAGCGAGCATGGCCCGGCAAGCTCGGCGAGCCGGCTTGAGGAGCCGCGCTACAAGCAGCTCGCGCGACAGCCCGCAGCGTTCTGCCGGCAGTTTGCGCTCGACCTCGTCGAGCAATGGTCCGATCCGCGCGAGCACCAGTTCCAGAAGGTGATCACCGCCGAGCGTAACCGCGTGCCCGGCATCCGCGCCAAATTCGCCGATCATTTCTATGCGCGCGAGCAGAGCATGATGACGGATTATTTCCGTGGCTTTGCGCTCGCCGGCCTGGTCAAGACGCCGGACCCGCGCGAGACCGCGCGGCTGTTCGCGGCCGGCCTGATCTACGTTCGCCTCGAGCATTACGTGATGGGCGCTTCACCTTCGCCGCGGCCCAAGGTGATCGAAGCGATCGACCGCTATCTCGCCTTCTTCCTGTCGCTGATCGCGGCAGACGAGGACACCGACAACAAGAAACGAAAAACCAAGGGAGAGAACCGTGGCAAGGCTGCCCCTGATTGATCCGGAGACGACGAGCGGCGACATCCGCGCCTCGTTCGACCGTATGCCGGTCAAGCTCAATATCTTTCGCATGATGGCCCATGCCGAGGCCAACATGATCCCGGCGATGCGGCTCGGCAATTCGATCCTGCACAAACAGAAGCTCTCGGCCGTCAACCGCGAGCTCCTGATCCTCCAGGCCGCCCAGTTAGAGGGCGGCGCCTATGAATGGCGTCAGCATGTTCCGATCGCGCTCGGCGTCGGCTGCACGCAAGCGCAGGTCGACGCCGTCGAGCGCGCAGATTATGACGCCGCCGCGCTGAGCGAGGCCGAGCGTGCGCTGCTCAAGTTTGGGCGCGAGGTGGTCGAGAACGTCCGCGTGCCCGAGGCGACCTTTGCTGCTGCCCGCGAGCATTTCAGCGACCAGGAGATCGTGGAATCCATCGTTGCGCTCGGCTTCTACATGATGATGGCGCGCCTGACCGAGGCGACCGAAACCGATCTCGATCCCGCAGCCGGCATGACGGTCTATGACGGCGGCAAGAAATAGGCGGTCGCGATGACGGAAACCGACAACAAGCCGGAGCGCTATGTTCGACCGCCGAGCGCGGAATCGCTCGGTGAGGCGCCGCGCAGGGGGCGGCTGAAAGGCCGCCGTATCCTGATCGTCGGCGGCGGCCAGCGCGTGTTCGATGCCGCCACCGATCCGATCGGCAACGGCCGCGCCATGAGCATTTTGTGCGCACGCGAGGGCGCGAAGGTCGCGGTGGCTGACCTCAACCGCAGCTCCGCTCAGCAGACCGTCAGGCAGATCACCGATGAGGAGGGCGAAGGGTTTGCGATCGAGGCCGACGTGACATCCGAGGCCGACGTCCAGCGCATGATCGAGGAAGCCCATCGCGCCATGGGCGGCCTCGACGGCATGGTGCTGAACATCGGCACCTTCGGCAAGACCGGGCTCGATAACGTCAGCCCCGAGGAGTGGAACAGGATCTACGACGTCAATGTCCGCGGCCCCATGCTGTGCTGCCGCGCCGCGCTGCCGAGATTCGACGATGGCGGCGCCATCGTCTTCATCTCCTCGATCGCCGCGCTGAAGGCGGGATCGCAGATGGCGGTGTATGATTCCTCGAAAGCCGCACTCGGCGGCCTGATGCGCAACATCGCTCATCTCGGCTCGCGCCGCGGCATTCGCGCCAACCTCGTCTATCCCGGCCTCGTCGACACCCCGAACGGCCGCGAAGCCGGCGCCGGCCGTCCCAACCGCGGCAAGCGCCACGTCCCGTTCGGCCGCCAGGCCACGGCGTGGGAGATCGCCTATGCGGTGCTGTTCTTCCTGTCGGACGAGAGTGTCTACATCACCGCGCAGACGCTGGCGGTCGATAGTGGCCTGAGCGGGATGTGAGCGGCCGTCTATCGCGCGCCCGATCGCGCGCGACAGACGAGATGATCGAGCGAGATGTTGCCGGGCCCGTGAGCCATGATGCCGAGCGCCATCGCCGCCCAGGTGAGGTGGATCGGCCAGCCGTCGGGCACCGTGAGCTCGACGATGACAGTCATGAACAGCAGCCCGAGCGCGGCCAACCGGGTGCCGAGCCCGAGCACCAGCAGGATCGGGAACATGATCTCGCCGGAGCCTGACAGGAACGCCATCACGGTCGGTGCCGGAAAGTGATAGGGCCCGCCGGGCAGATGCAGCATGAACTCGTCGCTGAACAGCGTCACCGCGGTGTCATTCAGCTTGAAAAGGCCGCCCCATTTGAGCATGCCCGAGCGCCAGAACGGCACCGCCAGCGCGACGCGCAGCACGAGCTGGACGAGCGACGGCGTCGCAAGCGTCTGGATCAGACGATTGGCCCTGTCGACGAGCAGCCAGGGCGACGGCAGTCCGCTTTCGGTGGTCATGTGCTGGTCCGTGATCATGATGGGTCTCCGCAAGCGAGCGAGATGAAGGCGCCGGCTTCGATCAGTCCGACGATGTTCGCGGCGATGTCGAATTCGGGCGCAGCGTCCAGCGCCGCCTCAGCAGCCTCGCCGAGCGGCCGCCCCGAGATCAGGCCGTCCGCGAACACCGCCCCACCGGGCGGAAGACGGCGCACGGTGACGTCGAATGCGGGCCGCGTGATCAGGGCGTCCTCCGGCGTCGAGGCCTCGATGCGCAGAAGCGGCGTACCGTCGCGATTGGCGGCAAAGATCGTCACGGCCGCATATCGCGAGCGCAGGCATCGCGCGGCCGGATGCGGAACGAACACCAGATTGGCCAAACGGTCGGACGTGACCGCCGACAGCCGCTCCGCCGACAGCGGGGCGGCATCGCGCGCATGGTAGCAATCGAGCCAGGCCCGCTCGATGCGCGCGACGTCGGCGAGCCAGGGCATATCTTGCGCATGCTCATAGGCTTCGATGAACTCCGGAAAGCCGCGGCCATACTCGAACAGCAGCGGCGAGGTCGGCGGATTGCTGCGAACATGGAAGCGCGCCATGGCGCGGAAGAACTCGGCGCCGGTGATGCGTTGCACCGCCGGGTAGACCGCCGCCAGCGCGTCGATCAGGCTGACGGTGACGTTGTTGCGGTAGACGTCGTAGCGTCGGCCGGCCGCCTTGCCGTTCGGGCCGGTCACGATCGCCGGCGTGTTGCGCGTGGGATCCAACAGCGCCGGTGCGAACGCGGCGGCGTAGGACAGACCAGGTTCAGGCAGCATGACGGTCTCCCGCCACTGCTGTGCACTGATGACGGTCGAGGATCGCCTGCGCGGCAAGGGCTTTCGCCTGCAGCACCGGCCAGTCCGGAATTTTGCTGTCCCATTCGATCAGTGTCGGCACCGCGCCGCAGCGCCGGATCACGATTTCATAGAGCTTCCAGACGGCGTCCGCGACCGGGCCGTCGTGGCTGTCGATCAGCAGCAGCTCGCCTTCGTCGTCGGCCTGCTCGGCATGGCCCGCAAGATGAGTCTCCTGGACGTGCGACAGCGGGAAATCCGCGAGGTAGTCGAGCGCCGAATAGCCCTGATTGGTGGCGGAGATGAACACGTTGTTGACGTCGAGCAGCAGCCCGCAGCCGGTGCGCTCGGCAATGGCGCGGATAAACTCGGTCTCGTGCATCGAGGATTCGCGGAAGGCGACATAGGTCGAGGGGTTCTCCAGCAGCAGCGGACGGCGGATCGCCTCCTGCACCTGATCGATATGGTCGCAGACGCAAGCCAGCGTCGCTTCGGTATAGGGCAGTGGCAACAGATCGTTGAAGAAATTGGTCTCATGGGTCGACCACGCCAGATGCTCGGAGACCAGCGTCGGCTGATAGCGCGCGACCAGGCCGCGGAAGCGCGCCAGATGCGCCTTGTCGAGCGGCCGCGGTCCGCCGATCGACATGCAGACGCCATGCAGCGACAGGGGATGGTCGCGCCGGATCGCCTCCAGCGCACGATGCGGCGGACCGCCATCGCCCATGTAGTTCTCGGCGTGGACTTCGAAGAAGCCACGCCGAGGTGCTGCCTCGAGAATTGCCCGCAGATGCTCGGGCTTGAAGCTCGTCCCGGCAACGCCGCCGATGGGCGTTGCGAAGCGGAGCGGCATGGCTGCTGGTCGGGTCGGCTGGATCACCGTGCTCATCGTGCTGCTCCGTTCGTGCTTGCTGGCGACGTCGCGTCGGCCGTCAGACCGGCTTGAGCGAACCCTTCTTGCCGCCCGGCAGCTCGATGCTGGTGCAAGTGCCGCCCTGCACGAACTTCCAGGCGTTGCCCTGGAAATCGATGGTCGAGGTGCCCTGGCAGGTGGTGCCCGGTCCTGCCGCACAATCGTTCTGGCCCTTCAGCGCAACGCCGAAGCACTTTTCCTTCTTGGCCGCGACGGCAGCTTCGCCCTCGGCCTTGGTCAGCGGCCCGGCGGCGGCGAGGGTCGCGAGCGCGGTCGAGACCGCGCCGGCGAGGACGAGCGAGGTGACAGCATGTTTGGCAGACATCGAGATTCTCCTGTTCGAGATGGCATCGCCTGGCAGGCGACGCGCGCATGGTCTCCTTCGTTGCGCGCGCAGCCCGCGTTACGGCGAGACTGCTCACGAACCCGTGAGACCGTTTGGATCCGGCGCACCGCCGGTGCGCTTGGGCCGGCATTAGCGGGCAAGCGTCCGCCCAAGGCCAATGCCTTGGGTCTATCGAGACGGTAGCCACCGGGCATTGGCGGCGCGCGTCCATTTTCTGCCAGACGTAACGGGCGAGCGCCGGCAGCGTAGAGCATTGTCAGTGGCTCGCGTGGACCGGCAGGCGAAGACAGCGATGAAGGTTGATCCCGAACGACGGCTTCATGCGATCGCAAGGCTGACGGTCAGCATCCGCCTCGCGGTGTCCGCGCTGGTCCTGGCTGCGATCCTGCTGACGGCCGCGCTCTCCAGCCTGTTGTGGTGGCGCACGGCGGAGGCGACCAGCCGGCAACTCGCCGCGACCATCAACGAGCAGATCGTGGCGGCGGTGCGCAAGGAGGTCTCGGCCATCGTCGACGAGGCGCGCGCCGCGCATACCGCGATCCGCACGCTGTTCCTGCAGAACGTGCTCGACACCCGCGAGGCCGACAAACGGGAATTCGTGTTCCTGTCGCAATTGCAGTCGCAGGCGACGATTTCCTGGGTCGCCTTCGGCTGGCCCGACGGCTCCTTCTTCGCCGCGCACAAGCTCGGCGATCGCCGCCTGGAGATGATGGAGATCTCGCTGACCGATCATCCGGGCCAGCGCCGCGTCGATGAATATGACGTGGTGCCCGGCGACATCGAATTCGCCAATCGCCGGTTCGAGCCGAATGGATTCCACGTCGCCGACCAGGCCTGGTTCAAGGCCGGGCTGACCGCGGACGAGCCGCAATGGTTCAGGGTGATGGACCACGCGACCGGCGAGCGGCCGTCGATCGCGTTCGCGGGGCCGATCGACGTCTATCAGGAGCGGCAAGGCGTTCTGGCGGTCATCATCGAATATACGAGGCTTGCGCGTTTCCTGTCGCAGCTCGAGGTCGGGCGCACGGGCACCGCCTTCATCGTCGACGGAGGCGGCGAGCTCGTCGCGGCGCCGGACAAGATGGCCGACGAACTGCGCCCTGCGCGCGGCGACACGACGCTGCTGCCACTGGCGCGCGCTGCGCTCGACAAGGCGGGCGAGGCCGGCCGCAAGGAGGCCTGGCGAAGCCGGCTCACCTCCGGCGGCGCGGCCTTCGAGGTTGCGCTGACGCCGCTGCCGTTTCCGGGCTGGTCGCTCGCCACCGTGATTCCGGAGGCCGAATTTCTCGGGCCGGTCGAGACGACGTTGCACCGCCTGATCCTCGGCCTCGCCATCGGCGCCGTGCTCGCCGCGCTGGCCTCGGCGATGCTGGCGCGTTCCGTCATCGCCGCGCCGTTGTCGCGCGTCGTCGGCGAGCTGCGCCACGTCGAGGCTTTCGCGCTGGAGCAGGTCCGCCGCCACCCCTCGCGGCTCAAGGAGATCGCGAGCCTGTCGGGTGCGATCGCCGAGATGGCGGCCGGATTGTCCGCCTTCCGCAAATTCATCCCGGCCGATCTGGTCCGCGGCCTGCTGCGCCAGGGCGTCGAGGCGAGGCCCGGCGGCAGCGTCCAGGAGCTCAGTGTGATGTTCATCGACATTGCCGGCTTCACCGGGCTGTCCGAGCGGCTGGGCGATCGCGTGGTGCCGCTGCTGTCGCGCTATCTGGACGTCACCTCGGAGATCATCGTCGCCAATGGCGGCACCATCGACAAGTTCATCGGCGATGCCGTGATGGCGTTCTGGGGTGCGCCGCAGCCGCAAGGCGATCACGCCGCACGATGCTGTCGTGCCGCGCTCGCCTGCCGCAGGGCGATCGAAGCATCGGGCCTCGCCGACGATCTCGGTCAGCCGCTCCAGATCCGGATCGGCATCAATTCGGGCCGCATGCTGGTCGGCAATATCGGCTCGGAGCTGCGGCTGAACTACACCGTGATCGGCGATGCCGTGAACGTCGCCAGCCGGCTCGAAGGCGCCAACAAAGTCTATGGCACGCAGATCCTGATCGGCGAGGCGGCCGAACGCCTGGCGCGCAGCGCCGTCATCACGCGCGAGGTCGATAGTATCGCGGTCTACGGCCGGGAGGAGGGACTTTCCGTCCACGAACTGATCGGGATCGTCAGCGAGGGCGCCACCGACGGTGAGGCGACCAGCTGGATTGCGGACTACGCGCGCGGCCTCGCCTCCTATCGCGCGCGGCGGTTTGCCGATGCGCTCGCCGATTTCGAGGTTGTGCTGAAACGGCGCGGCCACGATCGTCCCGCCGAGCTGATGCGCGAGCGCTGCCGGCAGCTCGCTGCAGCTGCGCCCGATGTCGCCTGGCATGCCGTGGCGGCACTGACCTCGAAATAGCGGCGTCGGAGTCCGGGATATCTGGCGCTCCAATCACGGCGTCCGCGCATCCGGCGGGCCAGGCCCTTGAGCTCGCCGGGCGTCTATAGTAAGGGTCTGGCCGGGTCTGCAGTTCACCCAGGCGTCACCGTCCCGCGAGGGAAGCTAAACCTGCAAGGCTCAATCGTACCGACACCAAACCTCGTGCCGCGTCGTAAGCCGGTGACCTCCGACAATCCATCTGTGGATCGGCACATCGAGGATTGGTCATGACCAGAACCCCCGTTGAATTCGTTGCGGGCGACATCTCCGCGCTCGCGAAATCTCTGCGCGCCCAGCTTCTGGAGCGCACGTCGCCGCCCGGTCACGTCGAGCTGCTCAACATTCTTGCACGTGCGACAGGGCACAGGAACTATCAGCATTTCCGCGCGCGTGCGGTCGGCACTGCCGTGGATGACCGCGGCACGCCGGCACCACAAGTCGATGCGGTCGATTTGAAGCGCGTGCAGCGCGCCGCGCGCCATTTCGACGACCATGGCAGGCTGTTGCGTTGGCCGGCCCGCCACAGCCTGCAGCAGTTGAGCCTCTGGGTGTTGTGGGCCGGCTTCCCGCCGCGGTGCAGTCTGGCCGAGGCGCAAGTGAAGACGTTGTTGAGCCGTCAGCACGCTTTCGCCGATGATGCCTTGCTCCGCCGCGCGCTGTGCGATCACGGCCTGGTCTCCCGCACGGCCGACGGGCGCGCGTATCGCCGGATCGAGCGTCGGCCTCCGATGGAGGCCGCAGCGCTTCTGCGCCACCTCAAGGCCATCGCATCCGGACGACCGGAAGCTGCGACATGACCGCAAATCCGGACGCATTGCCGCTCGCCGGGCGAACGCGTTTCCCTGCACCGCCATCGCATCGAGGACCGCCATGAAGGCAACACTGCTCAGATCTGAAGACTATACTCGCTCGCCCTGGAAGAATGGCGGCGGCATCTTCACCGATATCGCGGATGCACATCGCGCTGACGCAGCGGTGAAGGACTGGAGCAGTCTGCTCTGGCGCTTTGCGAGTACGCCGATCGTGGCGCCCGGTCCCTTCTCCCATATGCCGGGCATCGACCGCTTGCAGATGGTCGTCAGTGGGCGCGGGCTGGTGCTCAAGGCCCCGGGCCAGGAATTCGACGAGCGTGAACCTTTTACGACCGTGCGCTTCACCGGCGAGCTCGAGATCGTGACGGAGCTTCAGGCCGGGCCGGTCGAGGTCGTCAACCTGATGGCGCGGCGCGGTGCGGTGGAGATCGAGCTCGAAGCGCTCAGGGAAGCCGGCGATCGACCGTTGCGTGCCGGCACGCATCTGGTTTACGCACCGCACGGTGATTGCCGCATCCGCCTCGATGGAGAGGATCTTGCCATCCCTGGCAAGGGCACGCTCAGGATCGAATTGACCGAGGCATCGAGGCTCGCGCTCGTTTCGGGTCCGGCGTTGCTGGGGTCGATCCGGATCGTCGGTTAAGGGCGACAGCCCTGGCAGCCCGATGCGCACAATCCATGCAACTGGCTAGGTTGACGCGGCGGAGCCGGGGCACGATATCTGCCCTGATGCAGACCGCCGTGAAGGGCAAGACATGACCGCGCAAGACAACCACGCCCCCGCCACGCAGGTCGACGGTGTCGTCGACTGGCTGACCAACGGCACGCGCGACGAGCGCTTCATCGACAATATCTTCGCCGACATGTGCATCCGTCTCCAGCAGGCGGGCATTCCGCTGAAGCGGTCGACGCTCCATGTCCTGATCCACCATCCGCAATGGCTTGGCGCCCGGTTCATGTGGTCCGACGGCATGCGCGAGGCGGAGATCGCGCGGGTGGATTATGACGTCCGCGAGCGGTCGGAATTCATCGGCAGTCCCGCCAACGAAATGCAGGACGGCGCCAGCGAGGTGCGCGAGAATCTCGAGCGCGATCCCTCGCTCGGCCGCAAGCACGCCCTGTATGACGAGATGCGCGAAAAGGGCCTGACCGACTATGTGGCCTGGCCGCTCTACCACACGCTCGGCAAGCGGCATCTCATCACCTTCGCGACCGACCGTCCCGGCGGCTTCGAGGATTCGCATATCGCCGCGCTCAAGAGGCTCCTGCCGGTGCTGGCGCTGGTCAGCGAGATCCGCATCAAGAACCGGCTGGCCCGAACCCTGCTGGAGACCTATGTCGGCTCCCATGCCGGCCAGCTGATCCTCGCCGGCGCCACCAGGCGCGGCAGCGGCACGACGGTGCGCGCCGCGATCATGATCTGTGACCTCAGGGACTTTACCAAGATCTCCGACAATTGGCCGCGCGACGACGTCATCGACCTGCTCAACGACTATTTCGACGCGATGTCCGAGCCGATCGCGCGGCACGGCGGCGAGATCCTGAAGTTCATCGGCGACGGCCTGCTCGCCATCTTCCCGCTTCAAGAGCCCGATGCCTGCGCGAACCTGCTTCACGCCGTGACCGAGGCCCGTCAGGCCATGACCGCGCTGAACGAGCGGAACCGTGCGACCAGCCGCGCGCCGCTGAACTACGGCATCGGCGTCCATGTCGGCGATGTCATGTACGGCAATATCGGCTCAACCAGCCGGCTCGACTTCACCGTAATCGGCCCCGCCGTCAACATGGCCTCCCGCCTCGAAGCCCTTACCAAGCAGCTCGGTCGAACGGTGCTGCTGTCACGCGACTTTGCGGAGCTGGTGGAGGAGAAGTTCGAGCTGGAGCACGTCGGCAAGCACGAGGTCCGCGGCTTCAGCGATCCGATCGAGCTGTTCGCGTATCACGGGTAGGGCGACTGCCCCACCCAGGACGAATTGCCAGCGGCGCATCTATTTGCGGTTCGCTCCGGTGGAGCCCGAGTTCGGCATCGCCTGCTGGCCGCCCTGGGTTTGCCTGGGATCATACAGCCCCGGCTCGCGGTCCAGGGGGCGGAGGTCGAGCCGAGGCCGCCATTCGCCGGAACTGTGAGACCCGGTGCAGGCCAAGGCCCTGGGGTGGCACGCCGTCACGCCCACGCGGACCAACGATCCTGCTCTTCCTGGTGCGCGTGCTCGTTCAGCCGTTCGGCGATCTGGTCCGCAATCTGCTCCGATTCCGCCGAGGCGACGGGCTCGCCCTTGCGTGTCATGAGCTTGTCCTTGTCTGCCTCGATCGGGAAGTCGTCAGGCTTCAGTTCGTCATCCTTGCTCATGGCGCGCCTCACCGTGTCTGATGTCGGAAGAACACGTCTGAAGGCTGATCGTTGCCTGGACGATTAAACTCCCGACCGACGAATGGACGGGCGGCTCGCGTTTGGGCACTGTCAGCACGATCCCGGTGTCAGGCGCCGCCGTCAGCCTTGGGAAGCCCCTATTGCCGATGCAGGATTGTACGAATAGGCTTCCGCCCCGAAGACACCCAAACGGTCCTTCAAATCGGCCGCACGTTCATGCCCAAATTCCTTCGCATCGGAGTCCTTCAGTCCAACGTATCCGGCTACACGTCGAAGGCGTGGTGCGTTCGGCGCGTCGGCTCGGCGGTGTTCCTGAAGTGGGGTGCCGTTGAGGTGCAGGGCGCCGGCGATGGACGAAGGGTCTACTGGACGCGTCTGCCGCAGGAGAAGACAGTTCGCTGCGGCACGACGCAGCGCGCCCAGGACTACGCCAAAGCCGCCATCGCCCGGCGCCGCAGCCACCGCTACGAGCCGCTGGCCGGACCGATCGCGCTCCGGCGCCGATCCGCCGAGCGGAGCGCGGAACTCAAGCAGGCACTCGCCACCATCCTGATCGTCGATATCGTCCGCTCCACCGAAAAGGCGGCAAAGCTCGGCGATGCGCGTTGGACCAAGGTCATGGGCCACTATTACGCGGCCGTGCGCAAGGAGCTGAAGAGTACGCGTGGCAAGGAAGTGGTGACGACCGGTGACGGCGTGCTGGCGACATTCAAGGCGCCGGCTTCCGGCGTCCGCTGCGCGACCGCGATTCAAAAGGCCGTGCGCACGCTGGGGCTCGACATCAGGGTCGGGCTGCATGCGGGCGAGTACAGTGTGAGCGGGGGCGAGATGGTCGGTCTCGCGTTTCACATCGGCACCCGCGTCGCCGCCAAAGCGCGCGCCGGCGAAGTCCTGGTCTCGAGCGCGGTCAAGGACCTGATGGCGCAGTCGGAGATCCGCTTCAGGGATCACGGCGTGCATCAGCTCAAGGGCGTGCCGGAGCGGTGGCGGCTGTTTCGGGTGGAGGATTGAAGGGATCGAGGCCTATCTGTTCAGATCGGTCCGGTCGCATTTGGGGCATCGTCCGTCCGCGGCGGCGGCGAGTTGGTGGCCGATCTCTTCCCTGAGAGCGTCTGCCTCGAAGGCCGTGCCGTCGCTCCTGAGGATTCGCTTGGCGCGTTCGTAGGCATGGCTCTCGGCGGCGTCGTCGCCGACGCGAACGACCACCTCATCGTGGAATGGGCAGACCGTGGTCGCCCGGGTGGTTTCGAGCGCGTAGCGCACCACTGCGGTCAGATCGTCGACGTTGGCGGACATCATGGCTGCTCTCCTGATCGAGGCGGTCCCGTTTCCCGCGGAGGGTCATACCCTCGGCCGTGTTGGGGTCAGGCGACAAGGGGGACGTCAATCAGCCCCGGCTTCCTTGGAAGCACCGAGGCCGGTTGCGTGTTCTGCTCAGGGCTGCGCCATCCAACCCGCGGTTCTTGCCCTGGTTCCATCGAAGCCGCTCGTGCCGAGCCGGCTCCCGGGGCGCGGTCGGTTTGGCACCGTCTTGCGAAGCGGTGCCCGGAGTGCCTAGGAGTCCGGGCTCCACTTCGTTCGGCACCGGAGCAGGAGCGCGCCCGATGTCACGCAGAGCATAGGCGTGAGCAGGCCCTTTGCATTGACCCATCTCAAACACGGGGAGGGCCCCTAGGGAATCATCCGCAATTTCGCCGGCCGCGGTTCGGGTGCATGAATAGAGACATGCAGCGCCAGATCCTCTTCAGGTGCCCGCGCACCGGCATAAACGTCCAGCATCGGATCGATGACGCGCGGCCCGAGAGCTTCGAGCCGGCGGACAGCTATGTGTCCGTGAGGTGCCCGGCCTGCATGTCGCTGCACTTCGCCAACAGCACCACCGGTAAGCTGCTGGGTGAGCGAAGCGCGCAGCCCGTCCCGATGCCGCGTTCCGCCTGATCCGTCCGCGTCGATTGTGCAGCGACGTGGCGGGCGGGCAACCGTCAATGGATCGCCGCGTACATGATGGATTCCTCGGTCGCCTCCAGCGCGGAAAACTCCTCGACGACCTTGCCTTGCCTGCAAACGAGGATTCGGTCCGACAGCGCCATGATCTCCGGCAGGTAGGAGGAGATCACGACCACCGCCTTGCCTTTGTCGGCCAGCGAATTGATCAGCTCGTGAATCTCGACGATGGCACCGACATCGACGCCCCGCGTCGGTTCGTCGAATATGATCAGCTCCGGATCCTGGATCAGCGATTTGGCGATCACGACCTTCTGCTGGTTGCCGCCGGACAATTCGACGACCTTGGCCTCGTCGCCGATGGCGCGCACCTTGAGTCGCTCGATCCAGGACTTTCCGGTCGCCGTGCTTTCGCGGCGTGACAGCCATGTGCGTCCTTTGGGAAACTTGGCGAGCAGGCCGAGATAGATGTTGCGCGCAATGGATGCGGTCTCGAAGAATCCTTCGACCTTGCGGTCCTCCGTCACGTAGGCGATGCCGGCCTGCACGGCGGGCGCAGGGACGCGGTAGCGGACCGGCTTATCGTCGAGGATCACCTCGCCGCCGTGGAAGAAGTCGCGCTTCATGACGCCTGCGACGATCTTGAACGTCTCGGTGCGTCCCGCGCCGACGAGACCGAAGACGCCGGTGATTTGACCGGCAAACACCGACAGCGAGTTGTTCTTCACCATCGGCGCCATCTTCAGGTTCTGCACCGTCAGCACCCGCTTGCCCGAAGGCCGCACCTTCGCCTTGCGCGCGCCGTAGAGCGTGTTGGAGAGGTCCCGCCCCACCATCGCCTGGACGATGCGCGCCCGATCGAAGCGGGAGGCGTCGTCGGTCACGACATGCTTGCCGTCGCGCAGCACCGTGATGCGGTCGGCGAGCAGCAGCGCCTCTTCGAGGGCATGCGAGATGAAGATGATGGAGACGCCGCGCTTCTTCAGGTCCTTGACTAGGTCGAAGAAGTACTTCTTCTCCTCCGGCGTCAGCGTTGCCGTCGGTTCGTCGAAGATGATCACCTTGGCCTTGTGCAGGACCGCGCGTGCGATCTCGACCATCTGTTTCTTGGCCGCCCCTAACCCACCGACCGTCGCGGTGGGCGTCACGTCGAAGTTGAGAGATTGCAGGAATTGCTGGGCCGCGATGTAGATGCCGCGCAGGCGATTGTAGAATTTCTCCCGACCGAGAAACAGGTTCTGCGCCACCGTCATCGTCGGCACCAGGCTGTTCTCCTGGAACACCATGGCGATGCCGAGGTTGCGCGCCTCCAGCGGAGTCCTTGGGGTGACATCGACGCCGTCAACCGTCATGCCGCCGGAGGTCAGCGTCACGACGCCGGCCATGACCTTGGTCAGCGTCGATTTGCCCGCGCCGTTTTCGCCGACCAGCGCGTGGATTTCGCCGCGCCGAAGATCGAAATCGACGCCGTCGATGGCCGGCACGCCGGCGTAAAGCTTGGTCGCCTTCGACAGCGACAGGACGAGGTCGTTCATGTGCGGGCCTCCTCGCCGAGTGATGCCAGCGGCAACCTGATGACGCGCCCGGGGCCCTTTGCGATCATGACGAGGTCGTTGCCGGCTTCCACGGCGGCGACGATGCCGTGGTTGACGCCGTCGGCCCTGCTGTGGAGCGAGTAGCGTGGAAGGCGGTCGGCTCCGAGCCGGATGATGAGACCGTACGACCGCGGCGGCGCCCAGGGCTTCATCACGCCCATGGTTTTGATGTGCGCGCCCTGCAACGGCTCCTTGAAGGAGTGGCCCGAGCGCAGGCGTGGCGCCACCCAAAACTCCGGGTCGATCTCTGCGATCATGCGGCGGCGATAGGCCGGCTCGCGGAGCACGAACTCGACCAGCTGGGTGCGCGCGGTGAATGCGGTGAGCCAGAAGCCGCCGCCGCTCGCCGGCGAAAGCCGGGACGGGTAGACGGGGAGGTGACGCAGCAGATCGTTGCGGGTTCCGTCCGGCGAGATCGAGACCAGGCGATGCCGCCAGCTTTCGCTGACGAGCACGGCGCCGTTGCTCGCAATGGCGCCGAAAGCGTAACCCAATCCGGCGGCAAGCTCACTGATCGTGCCTGTCCTCGGATCGAGCCGCAGCACCCGGCCGGTCTTGCCGAGCTCCATCAGGTCGCGCGCCCAGTCGCCGACACCGCGCAACGACGATCCATCGGTCGCGATCAACGCCCCGTCGGCTGCGGGCGCCAGCGCATTGACGGCGTGCAGCCCCTGCGTAAAGGCGGCCCTGGGCGTCTCGGCCGCGGCGTTGTCGTAGAGCCGGACCTCGGTGCCGCCGAGGGCGACCGCAAGGCCTCCACCAGGCAGGGATGCCAGCGCCGAGATCGGCCGCTCGAACGTGCGAACCGTCGTCGCCGCATGTCCGCTCAGACGCGTCAGCCGCGCGCCGTCGGCAATGAGCAGCGATGTGCCGTCGGTGGCGAGATCCTCCGGCGCGTCGCATTCGAGCAGGATCTCCGCCTGCTCGAGCGCTTGGTTCGGCTTCAACGCCCCGTCGAACGACGGCACGGTGATGGCCGCCTCACCACGGCCGAGGAAACGGTTGGCGAATTCGCGCACGGCGGCGATCATGACGACTTCCTCCAGCGCTTGTCGTACTGCACGAAGTCGGGATCGGCATTGTCGAGCTTGAAGCGGCCGATTCGGTTGTTGGCGATGCCGCCGAGATAGAGATAGCCGCGATGCTCGCGCATCGAGGTGATCATGGGATGATTGAGGCCCTTGAGGTCCCAGAACGATTCCAGGATCTTGCCCTGCTCGTTGAACTTGACGACGCATCCGGTATTGATGTTCGGAAACAGCCATTCATCGACCGGCACGCGCTTGGCCATGCGCCGGCGGAAGCCCGGCATCTTCCAGGCGAGATCCAGTGACGGACTGCGCATGCCGACCAGCGCCAGCCAGTAATTGCCGTCCGAGGCAAGGTTGATGTTGTCAGGATAGCCCGGCAGATTGTCCATGACGATCTCGACGTCGCCCTTCTTCGGTCCGGCGAACCAATGCCGCTTGATCGAGCAGCCGAACGTCTCCGCGAACAGGATGGATTGCCCGTCGCTGGCGACCGCGACGCCGTTAGGGAATTTGAGGCCGCGCAGCGCGGTGTGGGTGGTGCCGGTCTTGGTGTCGTAGCAGATGATGCGGCCGTTGCCGCGGGCTTCCAGCCCGTCGACCGGCCATTCGTCCATCTCGTAGCGCACAGTCGCCTCGGAGAAGAAGATCAGTCCGTCGTCGGTGATGTCCAGATCGTCGGCGAGCCGCAGGCGGCTGTCGTCGTTCACGGAGTGGATGCTGCGATTGGTCTCGTCCGTGGCCTTCTCCACGGTCCCGTCGGGCTTGATGCGATAGAGGCCCATGCCGCCGATGCAGACATAGAGATTATCTTCTTTGTCGAACGCCATGCCGAGCGGCTGGCCGCCGATATGCGCGAACACTTCCATCCGTTCGTAATCGGGCGGAAAGAAGCGGATGATGTCGCCGTGCCGCGATCCCGCGTAGAGCACGTCGTTGCGGTCGAGGATCACGTCCTCGGGCGCCTCGATCCGGCCGAGCCCGATCAGCGAGACGTCGCGCAACCTGTCGTTCTGCTCGAACGGCCCGCCGCTTCCGATCTCGGTCGGCGGCGGAGGCGGCAGCGCGTGATAGGTCGGGGCGACATAGACCTTGCTGATGATGCGGGTGCGGTTCTTCTGCCAGCGGATGTCGACCATCGCCGCCGCCAGCAGGATCGTCGCCAGCGCCATGCGGTTGACGCCGCCGCGCGCATTCATGGCGGTCAGGCCGTTGGTGACGAGGAGAACGATGAGCACGCCGACCATGGATTTGACGACCGACCCCTTGCCGCCGCCGAGCGTGATGCCGCCGAGCACGGTCGCCGTCAGCACGATCACCTCTAAGCCGACGCCGATATCGCCGCCGACCGTGCCGAGCCGGGCCGCGAAGAACAGCGCGCCGATGCTGGTCAGCACGCCGCTCGCGACGTAGCAGAGCGCGATTGTGCGGCGGACGGGAATGCCGGAATTGTAGGCCGAGCGCCGCGAACCGCCGATCGCGGTGATGTGCCAGCCCGGCCGCAGCCGCGTCAGGAAGACGTGGCCGAAGATCGCAATCACGATGTAGACCAGGGCGACGCTGGGAATGCCGAACACGCTCCCGCCGCCGATGAAATCCCAGGACGGAATGTCCGGGAAGGCCGACGCGATGGCGTTGGAGTACCGTTGAATCAACAAATCGTACGCCGAGCGGTAGATGATCAGCGTGATCAGCGTGGTGATGAAGGCACGCAGCCTGAGATACCCGATCAGCACGCCGTTGACGGCGCCGAGCAACCCGCCAACGATCATGGTGACCACCACCACGGCGGGCACCGGCCAGTTGAGCACGTCGAGCAGATAGAGCGCGCAGAAATCCGTCAGCGCGAAAATCGATCCGACCGAGAGATCGATGCCGCCGACGATGACGACGAGCGCCATGCCGAGACCGATGAAGCCGATTTCGCCGGCCTGCCGCGCGGTGTCGGCGAGGCTCGCCGGGGACAGGAAGTGCTCGAGCGAGCGGCTGAGCGCGAAGCCGACGATCAGGAGCAGGATCACCGGAATGGCGGTTTCGGTCCAGCGTTTGGACAGGATCTCGCCGAGGAGATGGTCCGGCCAGTAGCGATATCGGAGCCTGGTCAGTGTCTCGCGCATCTGCCTTCCGCTGATTCCATGAGCAAGGTTGCGCGCTCCGCACCCGGAGCGACGGAACGCGCAGCTTTAGTGTGCGATCACTTCTTGAGATCGGAGAGATTCCAGCACGCCGTCTGGGTATCGGCGTTTTCTTTCGTGATCGGGATCAGCGTGGTGTATTCCGAGCCCTTGACCGAACCGGGCTTGGCGCCCGACGACAACAGCCATTTGATCGTGCCGGCCATCTGCGCGGCCTGCGTCGGCACGTCGTAGCTCATGTTGAGATCGAACGAGCCGTTCTTGACGAGCTCGCATGCCCCCTTGCGCTCTCCGCCGCCCGAGGTCGCCAGGAACACCTTGCCGGTCAGGCCGGCTTCCTTGATCGCGGCGGCGGTGCCGATGTCCATGCCGTCCCAGAAGCCGACGATGCCGCAGAGATCCGGGTTTTGCTTCAGCACCGTCTGGGTGATCGCCTTGGCCTTGGCGGCATCCCAATCGGCGGCCTGGCTGGAGACGACCTTGATCTCGGGATGCTTGGCGAGGATGTTCTCGACGCCCTTGAGCGTATAGGCGCTGGCCGCCGCGGAGAGCGCGCCCTGGATGATGGCGATCTTGTTGGACTTGCCCTGGCAGGCCTTCACCACGCCTTCGGTCTGGCGCTCGCCGATCTCGATCCAGTTGGCGCCGACGAAGGCCGAGCTGCGGTAGGCCGAGCCCATGTTGATCTGGATGACGTAGATGCCTTCGTTCTCGGCGCGCTGCAGCAGCTTGGCGTAGGTCTGGACGTCGGGATTGTGGATCACCATCACCGCCGGCTTCTCCGAGATCAGCGAGGTGACGGCTTGCGCGCCGGCGTTCGTATTCCAGTTGGGATCACGAATCACGAACTTGACGCCGAACGGCTCGAGCTCCTTCTTGAGGCCGGCGTACCAGCCTTCGGTCAGGTCGAAGTTCATCGCGACCGGCACGTAGGCGACGGTCTTGCCGGCGAGCGCTTCGCGGAAAGGCTTCTGGAACGGCTCGTCGAGGCCCTGCTGGGCGACGGCCGGAGCGGTGCTGGCTGAAAGCGCCAATGCGGCGATGCTTCCAAACGCGAATTTATGAACGCAGGCCATTGTCTTCCTCCTTGTTGGATACGCGTTTTTTCAGGCAGATCAGATGTCGCCCTGTTGGGCCGTTTCTTCGTTTCGTGGATTGAGCAGCGTGTCCGTGATCACCGCGATCAGGAGCACCAGGCCCTTGATGAGGTTCTGGCCGGCATAGGGGATGTTGAGGATCGTCATTCCGTTCAGCATCGTTCCGATCAGGAGCGTGCCGATGATGACGTTGACGACCCCGCCGCGCCCGCCCGACAGGCCGATGCCGCCGAGCACGACGACGAGGATGACGTCGTAGATCAGCGTCGAATTGAAGATCCGGGTGGGCATGGAGTTGACGGACGCCGCCAGCACGAGGCCGGCAAAGCAGCCGATCAGCGCCGCGAGGACATATTGCAGCACGATGATGGGCCGCGACGGGATGCCGGTCACGCGCGAGGCGAACGGGTTGTCGCCGATCGCGTAGATGTAGGCGCCCCAGCGCGTCTTGCGCAGCAGAATGAAAACCACGACGCAGGCGATCGCGAACATGACGATCGAGGTGGGAATGCCGAGGATGCTGCCCTGGCCGAGCCGCTCG
Organism: Bradyrhizobium sp. 23AC; assembly: GCF_054863025.1. Lineage (NCBI taxonomy): Bacteria > Pseudomonadati > Pseudomonadota > Alphaproteobacteria > Hyphomicrobiales > Nitrobacteraceae > Bradyrhizobium > Bradyrhizobium sp. 23AC. The sequence continues at coordinate 167,510 of NZ_JAVAYN010000010.1, read as the reverse complement.
AACCCGGCCATGCCCTCGCTCCATTGCACGACGTCGAGCTGGAAGAGGGCGGCCTGGCCGAGACCGGCGACGAACAGGCCGGTCGCCAGCGTCGCGAACAAGGGCGGCACTTCAGCATAGGCGATGAGCCAGCCGTTGACGAGACCGATCGCGATCGACAGCAGGCCGGCCGCGAGCAGCGAGGCAGGCAGCGAATGCCCGTTCTGCACCATCTGCAGCACGAGGCCGCCGGGGACCGCGAGCGCCGCGATCAGCGACAGGTCGATGCCGCGGCCGATCACGACGATCGCCATGGCCAGGCCGAGGATGCCGAGCACCGCCACGTTCTGCAGCAATGTCAGCATGTTGTCGGCGGAGAGAAAGCCGCTGAGGAAGACCGAGAAGGTCAGGAAAAGTGCAGCGAAGACCGCAAACACGATCTCCTGTTGGCTGATCCGAATGCGCTTCATCGCTTGCCATCCCCGGATCGGCATCGCGCGTGCGGGATCGCCGTCTCCGCGCGCGCTTGCCTCCCCTCGTCCCAAATTTCGTTTTGCGCTTGATAGGCGAGAGACCTCAAGGTGGCTTGCGTCAACGCGCAAACCTTTTGCGTTGGCGCGCAAAGAGTCTTGCGCGAAGCTGACAGGAACCTAAGATCGGCCGGCAGCTTTTGTGCGCTGCACAGATATATCTCGACGTAACGGGCCGCCGATGGATCTCGTGTTTACGACCGAGGAGCTAGATCCCGCCAAGCGCTTCGCTGCCTGGCAGGATGCAATCTGCGATCACTACGTCCATGTCGACGTGAACGCGGTGAAGCCGGCCGATTATCAGGGCTTTATCCGCGAGGCGCAATTCGGCCCGGTCACGATGAGCGACGTCTTCCTGTCGGAGCAGCGGATATCGCGGCGCGAGCGGCACATCGCAAAGCTCGACAAGGATTGTTACTACGTCCAGTTTCTGCAACAGGGCAGCATGGACGTGCTCCAGGCCGGCCAGACCCTGGTGACCAGCCCGGGCACCGGCGCGATCTTTTCGGCCTCCGACGCCTACGATCTCGAATGCTCGGACCGATTCCGGTCGTTGTATCTGGAGATCCCGCGCAAGGAATTCTCGTCGCGCTTCGCCGAAGGAAAGATGCCGTCGGCGGCGACGATCGCGACGGGACGGGGCTTGGGGCGGATCGCCGCCGAATTCTGCGCGCTGCTCGCCTCGGAGGCGTCAAGCCTGGAGGAGACGGCGCGAACCCGGCTCGGTCACGAGCTGATGGACGTTCTGGCGCTTGCGCTCGACATGGGCGACAAGGACGAGTTCTCGGAGGACGCGACGGCCCGAAACGCGCGCCTGCGCTCGGTCAAGGCCTGGATCGAGGAGCACCTGACCGATCCGGATCTGCCGCTGGAGAAGATTGCCAGGAGCAACGGCGTCTCGCTCCGCCATCTGCACTACCTGTTTCGATCGACCGAGATGTCGGTGTCCGAATGGATCCTCAACCGTCGCCTGCAACGTTGCCACGACGCGCTGATGCGCCCGGAGCTGCGCGCGCTGTCGGTGACCGAGATCGCCTATCGGCTGGGCTTCAGCAGCTCATCGCATTTCAGCACCGTCTTTCGCCGGAAGTTCGGCCACAGCCCGTCCGAGCTGCGCCGGCGGCAGATGACGTCGATCGATTAGGGCGGGGCGCGCCGGTGATGACGTTCGGCGGCAACCAGGCCCGGCAGGCGGCCAGCCCGCGCGTCCTATTTCTCCACCGCCCCCGACCAGTCCTTGAAGCCGCCGACGTTATAGACCTTCTCGTAGCCCATATCCTTCAGCAGCTTGCCCGCCAGCGCCGATCGGCCGCCGGACGCGCAGTAGAGAATGACGGTCTTGCTCTTGTCGAACGCCTTGTCGTGATAGGGCGACTCCGGGTCCGCGCGAAACTCCAGCATCCCGCGCGAGACATGCACGGCCCCCGCGATCTTGCCGCTGGCCGCAACCTCCGGCGCGTCGCGAACGTCGACGACCAGCGTGTTGCCGCTCTTGATCATGTCAGTGGCCTGTTCCGACGTGATCTTGGGCACCGCCGCGTTGGCGGCTTCGAGCATTTGCTTGACGCTGGTGGGCATGGGTTGTCTCCGTTGGTGGCCTCGCGGGGAGGATAGCACATTGGCCGCGCTTCGCCTCCCTCTGTTGGAGGAGCATGCTCTGTTTGATCATGCGCTCATTCCGCGCCCAATATCGCGCGAGCCAGCTCCGACGGGTTTTCGACAGCCGAGAAGTGGCCGGTATTCTTGAGCGTCACCGGCTGCGCGTTGGGAATGAGAGACCGTGTGCGCTCGCGCTCGTCGGGCCGAGACCAATCGCTGTCGCCATAGATGAGCGTCACCGGCGCCGAAATCTGCCGATAGTAGTCGCGGGCCGTGCTCCAGGATCGCCATCCCGCCAGCACCTTGCGTGCGGCCCGCTTGTAGCCCGGGCGATGGGCCACCTTGTCGAACTCGGCGAGCAGATCGGCCGGCAGCTTGCGCGGGTCGTGATACCCGCCGCCCATGATCTTGCCGAGAACGATCTTGTTTTCGAGCGACGCGTTGATCGCGCCGAGCACCGGGATCTGCAGACTTCCGATAATGAAGTTCGCGAGCCAGTTGCCACGTCGAATTCCGTCCCCGTAGCGGGTTTCGTAGTCGTAGGGGTTGATTGCATAGACCCGCTTCACCCGGTGTGGGAGAGAGGCCGCCACCGTGAGGGCCAATGCGCCCCCGATCGACTCGCCGACGAGCGTTACATCCGAGAGGTCCAGCGCCTCGATGAAGCGGATGACCGCCTGCCTGAAATAGGGCTCGTTGAAGCTTGCGTCCGGATCGATCGGCGAGTGTCCGTGGCCGGGCAGATCGATGGCGTACACCGTGTGCGACCGGGCGAGGAGAGGCGCAAGGCTGCGAAAATACTCGAGCTGCGTCCGGATCGTATGGAGGAGGAGCAGCGGAGGCCCGCTGCCGGTCTTGTGAAAACGCACACTGAGCGTCTCCGATAATTTGAGCAAACTCGGCCCGGCTTCGCTCACGTCAAGCATCCGGTCTCTCCGTGTTTCGAGGGGGCGGTCGTTCAAGCGGCGGCGGCTTCACGGACCAGCGCGGCTGAGGCATCCAGAAGGGCCCGTGCGAGGTCGGTGTCGTTGACCGCGCGCGCCAGCGTCACGGCGCCCACCATCGTCGCGAGAATGGCCATGGCCTTGTCTCTCGACCCCTTGCCGTCGTCCTTGGCGATGAAGCGGCCGAGCACGTCGAGATGGGCCTTGATGCCCGCTTCGAACTCGGCCTTGACGTCGGGACCCTGCCGGGCGGCATCCGAGCCGAGGGCCACGATCGGACAGCCGTCCATTCTCTCTTCGCGATGATCTGCACTGAGATAGAATCCGATCACCGCGCTGAGCGGATCGTCAGGATTGCGTGCGGCCGCGTCCGACCATCGGCCGGAAGCGCTCTCCAACGCTCGCTTGGAGGCCTCGACCGCCAAGTCCTCCTTGGACGCGAACTGCTTGTAGAAGGCGCCCTGGGTGAGCCCGGCCCCTTCCATCAGATCCTTGAGGCCAATGCCGTCAAAGCCGCGCTCCCTGAAGAGGCGACTTGCCACATTGATCACGGTTTGGCGGTTCTCCGCGGCTTGAACGCGACTGACGCGCATCGTGCTCCTCCATTTGGAATTCAGTCGAAATCTATGTTCAATATAGATGTCGATCGACATCTATCAAGTCGCGGCTGCTGCCTCTCGGATGAGCGGAGGCTTCTCGCGATCACGTTCCCGTCAGGACGCAAATTTAGATTGCGATCGAGCGCTAAGTCAATATAGAGTTCGAACGAAATCTAAATTCCAGAGGAGACCGTCATGAAGAGGGGAATTGCCGTGTTGGCCGGTATTATGATCCCGGCGGGGGTGGCGACGTTCGTCAGTCTTGGCATTTTCGCCCCAAGAGCCTCTGCCGTGAGCGACCCGAGACAGGAGCCGCCGATGGTCAGCCTGGCGACGGCCACGCGGGTGAGCGGATCCGACCGCGGGTTCACGGGCACCATCGGCGCGCGGGTGGAGAGCAATCTCGGCTTTCGCGTCGCCGGCAAGATCGTCGAGCGGTTGGTGAATGTCGGTGAGCAGGTCAAGGCCGGGCAGCCGCTGATGCGGATCGACGAGACCGACCTTCGCCTTGCGTTTGCGGCGAAGCGCAACGCCGTGGCCGCAGCGCGCGCAGTCGTCGTGCAGACGGATGCGGATGAGCGTCGATATGCCAACCTGGTCAACGACGGATGGACGTCCAAACAGCGCTACGAGCAGGCGAAGGCCGCCTCGGACACAGCCAAGGCGCAGCTCGCCGCGGCCGAAGCCGAGGCAGGGGTCGCCGAGAACCAGGCAACCTATTCCATCCTGGTGGCAGACGCGGACGGCACGGTCACGCAGACGCTTGGCGAGCCCGGCCAGGTGGTCTCGGCCGGCCAGACGGTCGTTCGGCTTGCGCAGTCCGGGCCTCGCGAAGCCGTGGTGGCGCTTCCCGAAACGATCCGACCGGCGATCGGCTCGCTCGCCGAGGCCAGCCTGTATGGCAGCGATGGACGCCGTTACGCGGCGCATCTGCGCCAATTGTCGAACTCTGCCGACGCGCAGACCCGGACTTACGAGGCCCGCTACGTGCTCGGCGGCGAGGCGGCAGCAGCACCGCTTGGCGCGACAGTCACCATTCGGCTCGCAAGCCAGGACAGTCAGTCGGAAGTCCAGGTGCCGCTGGGCGCCGTGCTCGATGATGGCAGGACCACCGGCGTCTGGGTGTTCGACAGCGCCAGCTCGACCGTACACTTTCGCCCGATCAAGCTTCTGCGTGTCACCAGCGAAGCGGCCGTCATCTCTGGATCGAGCTCCAGTGATCCGATTGTGTCCCTCGGCGCTCACCTCCTGCACGAGGGCGCTCGCGTCAGGACGGCCACCGACGGCGGGAGCAAATCATGAGCTTCAATCTTTCCGCGGTCGCCGTTCGCGAGCGGGCCGTGAGCCTGTTCTTCATCATCCTGCTGGCGGCCGCAGGCGCCTACGCCTTCTTCATGCTCGGACGGGCCGAGGATCCGTCCTTCACCATCAAGACCCTGACGGTCACGACGGTATGGCCCGGTGCGACGGCACGCGAGATGCAGGACCAGGTCGCCGAACCCCTGGAGAAGCGGATTCAGGAGCTGACCTGGTACGACCGGGTGGAGACGACGACGCGGCCGGGTTATGCCTACATGACGGTGACGCTGAAGGACAGCACGCCACCATCGAGCGTGCAGGAAGAGTTTTATCAGGCGCGCAAGAAGCTCGGAGATGAAGCGCGCAAGCTGCCGACTGGCGTGCTCGGCCCCTTCATCAACGACGAATATTCGGACGTGAGCTTCGCACTCTATGCCCTCAAGGCGAAGGGCATGCCGATGCGTGAGCTCGCCAGGAAGGCGGAGGTGATCCGCCAGGACCTGCTGCACGTGCCCGGCGTCAAGAAGATCAATATCTTCGGCGAACGTCCCGAGCAGATCTTCGTGGAGTTTTCCTATCCCAAGCTGGCAACGCTCGGCGTGTCGGCACAGGATATCGTTGCCGCCTTGCAGCGGCAGAATACGGTGACCCCGGCAGGTTCGATCGACACAAGCGGGCCGCAGGTCTTCATCCGGGTCGACGGCGGTTATGACAGCGTGCAGGCGATCGCCGACACGCCGATCGTTGCGGCGGGACGAACCTTGAAGCTGTCCGACATCGCCGAAGTCCGTCGCGGCTACGAGGATCCTCCCACCTACATCATCCGGCACCAGGGCGAGCCCACGATCATGCTCGCGGCGGTGATGCAGGAGGGCTGGAACGGTCTGGCGCTCGGCAAGGCGTTGGAAGAGAGGTCCGCGGCCATGGCGCGGACGCTGCCGCTCGGGATGACGCTCGACAAGGTGACCGATCAGGCCGTGAACATCACCTCCGCGGTCGACGAGTTCATGATCAAATTCGCAATGGCGCTCGCGGTGGTGCTGCTGGTCAGCCTGCTCAGCCTCGGCTGGCGCGTGGGAATCGTCGTGGCCGCCGCAGTCCCGCTGACGTTGGCCGTCGTGTTCCTCATCATGCTCGAGACGGGCCGGTTCTTCGACCGCATCACGCTCGGCGCCCTCATCCTCGCGCTTGGCCTCCTCGTGGACGACGCCATCATCGCCATCGAGGTGATGGTGGTGAAAATGGAAGAGGGCATGGACCGCCTCAGTGCGGCGGCCTACGCATGGAGCCACACCGCGGCGCCGATGCTCTCGGGCACGCTGGTGACGATCGCGGGATTCCTGCCGGTGGGGTTCGCGCGCTCGACGGCCGGCGAATATGCCGGCAACATCTTCTGGGTCGTCGGGTTCGCTCTCATCGTCTCCTGGATCGTTGCGGTGATCTTCACGCCCTATCTTGGCGTCAAGATGCTGCCCGCGATCGAGCCCGTCGAAGGCGGCCACCACGCGATCTACGACACGCCGAACTACCGGCGTTTGCGGGGGCTCATCACCTTCGCCGTGCGCCACAAATTCCTGACCTGCAGCTTCGTCGTGATCGCTTTCGCGCTGTCCGGCCTCGGCATGGGCGCGGTCAAGCAGCAGTTTTTCCCGACGTCGGATCGCCCCGAGGTTCTCGTCGAGGTTCGCCTGCCGGAAGGCACCAGCATCGAGACGACGACCGCCGCCGTCGAGAAGCTCGAACGCTGGCTGCATGATCAGCCCGAGGCGAAGATCGTCACCAGCTATGTCGGTCAGGGCGCGCCCCGCTTCTTCTTCGCGATGGCGCCGGAGCTCCCCGATCCGGCCTTTGCCAAGCTCGTCGTGCTGACGCCTGACGCCGAGGCGCGCGAGGCTTTGAAGCAGCGGCTCCGGGAGGCGGTATCACACGGTCTTGCCCGAGAAGCGCGCGTGCGGGTCACCCAGCTCGTCTTCGGACCTTACACGCCGTTCCCGGTGGAGTTTCGGGTGATGGGTCCCGATCCCGCGAAACTGTACGCGCTCTCTGAAAAAGCCGTCGAGGTCATGCGTGGCGTTCCCGACGTGCGACAAGCCAATCGCGATTGGGGCAATCGCACACCCGTGCTCCGCTTCATTCCAGATCAGGATCGGCTGAACCTCATCGGCCTCTCGCCGGCGGAAGTCGGGCGGCAGCTCCAGTTCCTTCTGACCGGCATCGCCGTCACGCAGGTCCGCGAGGACATTCGCAATGTCCCGATCGTTGCGCGCAGCGCCGGCGGCGAGCGGCTGGATCCGACACGGTTGGCCGACTTCTCACTGACGAGCCGGGACGGCCGTCTGATTCCGCTCGATCAGATCGGCCATTCGGAAGTCCAGCTCGAAGAGCCGATCCTGAAGCGCCGCGATCGCACCCCGGTCATCACGATTCGTTCGGACATCAATGAGGCGACCCAGCCTCCCGAGGTCTCCAAGGACATCGTGAGAGCGCTTCAGCCGCTGATCGCATCGCTTCCGGCCGGCTATCGCATCGAGACCGGCGGCTCGATCGAGGAGGCGACGAAGGCCAATGACGCGCTGGCGACCATCTTTCCCGCCATGATCGCCGCAACGCTGATCGTCATCATGCTTCAGGTCAGATCATTCTCGATGATGGCCCTCGTCATGCTGACCGCACCGCTTGGTCTCGTCGGCGTCGTGCCGGCGTTGCTGATCTTCAACCAGCCGTTCGGATTCAACGCGATCCTGGGACTGATCGGACTGGCCGGGATCCTGATGCGCAATACCCTGATCCTGACCGAACAGATCAAGGAGAACCGCGCGGCGGGCCTCGACGACTACCACGCCGTCATCGAAGCCACGGTGCAACGTACGAGGCCCGTGATCCTGACCGCGCTTGCCGCCGTGCTGGCGTTCATCCCCCTCACACACTCCGTCTTCTGGGGATCGATGGCCTATACCTTGATCGGCGGCACGGCAGTCGGCACGGTGTTGATCCTGCTCTTTCTGCCCGCGCTCTATGCCGCGTGGTTCCGCATCAAGCCGACTGCGGATGAGAGCCATGAGAGCGCGACGGACAAACCCGAGGTGCGAACGGCAATGGCTGCGGAGTAGGGCGACCTGCAGCCGCACTGTAGAGCCCGAGGACGGGTTTGCCACGATACAGGTCCACGAAGCACCGGGAAAACAAGCAATTCATGTCGTTTTCGGCCCAAACTGGTCCCGTCGAGACCGGATGCGGCCGGCCCACGGATATTCTGTGTTTTCTGCTCCATGCCATGTCGGAACCCAGCCCGGCCGTTCGTCTTGAATCCAAGCCGCTTCGAACCGGAGTTCTGCGTAATGGCCCCGCGCGCCAATTGGAAAGGCTTCCTGAGACTGTCCCTCGTCACCTGTCCCGTGGCGCTCTTTCCGGCCACATCCGAGAGCGAGAAGATCTCGTTCAACCAGCTCAACCGGCAGACCGGCCACCGCGTCAAATATCTGAAGGTGGACGCGGATACCGGCGACGAGGTGCCGAACGAGGACATCGTCAAGGGCTACGAGCTCGAAAAGGGACAGTACATCGAGGTCTCGAAAGAGGAGCTCGAGGAGATCGCGCTAGAGTCCACGCGCACCATCGAGATCGACGAGTTCGTCGACAGGTCGGACATCGACCCGCGCTATTTGATTCGCCCCTACTACATCCGGCCCGACGGCAAGGTCGGCCACGACGCCTTCGCGGTGATCCGCGAGACCATCCGCGAGATGAACAAGGTTGCGATCGGGCGCGTGGTGCTGACCAACCGCGAGCACATTATCGCGCTGGAGCCGATGGACAAGGGCCTCGTCGGCACCCTCTTGCGCTACCCCTACGAGGTGCGCAGCGAGCAGGAATATTTCGACGACATCCAGGACGTGAAAGTCACCAAGGACATGCTCGATCTCGCCAGGCACATCGTCAACCAGAAGGCCGGACGCTTCGAGCCCGAGAAGTTCGAGGACCATTATGAGACCGCGCTGATCGAGCTGATCAACGAAAAGCGCGCCGGCAAGGTCATCCGGCCGAAGGAGCGGCCGAAAGGCGAGAACGTCGTCGACCTCATGGAGGCGCTGCGGCGCAGCGTCGGCAAGGAGGCCAGGAAGGAGGCCGCGCCTGCGAAGGCAGACAAGCCGGCGAAGAAGCCGAGGAAGGCGGCGGCCGGCCAGAAGGAGATGCTGATGCCGATCGCGGGCAAGAAGGCGGCCGCCAAGGAGACGTCTGCAAAGAAGCCGGCGGCAGGGGCGCGGCGCAAATCTGCATGAAGCATCCGGTGACCCCGGACGGACGCACCTTCGTCGTCCGCGGTCGCCTTTGGAGAATGGCTAACCCTGATCTCGCAGACGATGAGCGCGCAGCGCTGGTGAAGCGGCTGATGGCGGTAAGGCGCGCGGTCCGCGACGCCAAGGCCGATAAAGACCTCGACCTGGAGGCAGCCGCGCATCGCGAGGTGGACGAGGTCAAGCGCGCGCTGGGGGAGCGGGGACCGGTCTGGTGGAAGGACGGCGCGCCCGACTTCAGTCGCCACATGGCCAGGAACACGCCTTATGCCGCATGGTACGCGAAGGTCCTTGCGGCAGGCGTCAAAAGCCCTCGTCAGGGCACTCCGGACATGAATCGCCGATCGAATCGAGGACATCGTTGATCTCCGCGACGGCCTGATCCGCGGAGACACCGTCCGGTGGATCCCGCCGCGCAAGCGCGACCGCCCGTTTCCGAGCGTGCGGGTCGGCACGATCAATGGCCCAGCCATGCTCCTCGCATTCGCAGATGGCGCGGGACTCCTGCAGCACGTGGATGGCCCATCCCCGTAAGGTGCGGATCGCCGGCCGTCTTTCCCTCGTCATCAGCATTTCGAGATCGCTCCTGCGGGACGAATCCGTGCCACCGCCAAATCGTTCCGGGCGTTAGCACGGGGCAGGGATTCACCAACGGCAGGGCTGGGTTTTGTCCCCCTGTTCCGGAAGCCTGTGGAGAACAGAAGTACAGAACGTTCTTTAAAACCGGGACGACGATGCGCAGGATCACGGTGTCAGCGCAATCAGTTGGTGCAGATCGCCAATGTAGAGTCGCGATTAAGTGCACTGTCACCGTAATCCCTTTCAGAGCTCTTCTGATTAGGATTAGTGAGTGCTGCCCTGCGTAAAAGGGCAAATCGGTGCATATAACCAAATTCGAGGGGCACGTCTTTCTGTGCTACATTACGGGTCCCTTGCCGAAAGCGACTATCAGCATTGTCTCCCCGCGATGCGCGGGCGCCTCGCTTTCGAGATCGATTTTGCCGTAGGGCATGGCCATTGGTTTCTACTCCCGCACGTCGTCAGTCCAGCCCACCTCGCAGGCGAGATACCCTCTCAGCTCTATGAAGATGCGAACCCCGTCGTCCCAGCAGGGACGGTATCGATATCGGTTCTCCTGAACAATAATCCAGCCGTCGTGAAACACACTTGGCTCAGGCTCAACAAGCCTTGTGAGCATCCGTGAACCCACCTCCGGCCAGAGCCCTGTGGACCCCGTTGTAGTCCCCTCGAAATATGCGCGGTCTCCAGCAGATAGGGTCACAAGGGGACGGGCCCAATAAACATTCGGCTCTTTGAGCCTCGGCGTGTTGAGCTCGAACGTTGCGTGGCCGCGAGCCAGCTTCACGAGCACCTGCTTCACCCTATCTTCCTCAACGGCCCAGACAATGCCTGCTGCGGTCTCAGCTCTGGCTCGCTTCAATCGCTGGACTAGAGCTGGGCTATTTTTGAGGATGTTCGCCACCTTGCGCCGCTCGACCAGTTCCGGATCCGCATATCCGGTCGCTGCGCATTCCAGTATGCAGGTTACGTATTCCTCGTCCTGTCCGAGCGAGTTGTTGCAGGGGCGGCACGCTGCGCAGCCGTCAATATTGGCCGGCAGCGGCTCATCTAAGAACAATTTGGAAGGCACGTGATCAAGAGTATCGGCTGGGCCCCCGCAGTGAATGCAGCCGCCGATCTCTCGCTCATCCCCGGTAAACAGAACTCGGCGCAACTGAACCCCGCTTAACGAGCCCACAGTGACAGGCTGTGGAACGTACGGTGGGGGAGGGCAATTTGGAATCGCAAAATGGTCGCTGCCTCGAAACGACCCCCCTTGGGTCTTTCGCGATCACAGTCGAGATGGAAAAAGTCCAGGCCAAATTGTTGAGGCGCGTCAGCAATCTACGAAATCGAGTCACTCTTAAAGGTGGTAATCGAGTCAGTTATATTCGGGAATCGAGTCACTTTTTCGGTGTCCGCACAGCCATTGATTCGCTGGTGGGCCCGGCAGGACTCGAACCTGCAACCAGACCGTTATGAGCGGCCGGCTCTAACCATTGAGCTACAGGCCCCGCCGCGAGACGGCGCGCTTTGGTCGCGGCCGGCAACGGTGCGCGGTTCGTTTACAGGGATGGCGGCGGGGGTGCAATGCTGGCCTGATCGAGATGGAACGCGCGCCTACGCGGCACGTAGTGCGTCGGGGGATTATTGAATTCGGAATAGTCGTATTCTGCCGGTGTGTTGCCCGACGAGTCAATTCCCGTCTTGCGATAAGCCGGCCGAGGCTCTCTTTGCGCTTTCCTAACCTATTGTGATTCCTGACTTCTTCTACTGTGCATGGGGTTGTTTTCGCGATTTTTATGTTGAGGGGGCTGACGGCTCCCCTCAAACGTCTTGCCGGGCAAGCGATGGTCCGGCGGCAGCCCTGACTGCTAGTCCACCGACACCCCCGCGAACTCCACCACCTTGCGCCACTTCTCGGTCTCATCAGTGACCAGCTTGCCGAACTCGGCTGATGTCATCGGCTTGGGGATGCCGCCGGTCTCCGCGAGGCGCGCCACCAGCTTCGGGTCCTTCAACGCTTCGCCGACGGCCTTGTTGAGGGTCTCGATCACTTCGGGCGGCGTGCCCTTCGGTGCGGAGATGCCGTAGAAGCCGACCGATTCGAAGCCGGGCACGGTCTCGGCGATCGCGGGCACGTCGGGCACGCTCGGCCAGCGCTGCGGCGAGGTCACGCCGAGCGCGCGGACATTGCCGCCCTTGGCCTGCTCCAGCGCGGAGGGCAGGTTGTCGAAGATCAGCTGCACCTTGTTGGAGATGATGTCGGGGAAGGCGATCGCGGAGCCGCGATAGGGCACGTGCACCATGTCGCACTTCGTCATCACCTTGAACAGCTCCGCCGACATGTGCACCGAGGTGCCGTTGCCGGACGAGGCAAAGGAGATCTTGCCGGGATTGGCCTTGCAGTAATCGACGAACTCCTGAACCGTCTTCGCGGGGAATGCGTTGGAGACGACCAGCATGTTGGTGAGCTGCATGATGCTGGCCACTGGGGTGGTGTCGCGCAAAAAGTCGAACGGCAGCTTCTTGTAGAGCGATGTGGAGATCGCGTTGTTGGGCGCGACGAACAGCAGCGTGTAGCCGTCGGGCGGCGAGTTGATCGCGGCGGCGGCAGCGATGTTGCCGCCGGACCCCGTGCGGTTCTCGACGATGAATTGCTGGCCGAGACGGTCCGACAGCCACTGCGCCATGATCCGCGCCACGATGTCGACCGGGCCGCCGGCGGCAAATCCAATCAGCCAGTGCACGGGGCGGTCGGGATAGGCGGCGGAGGCGGGAGGCGTTGCGCTGAAAAGACCTAAAAGGACTGTGAGCCCGAAAAAACCGTTACGCAAAATTCGCAACATGACGCCTCCCATTGTTCTATTGTCGTTGGCGACATGCTTTCACAAAATCCGCTCCCTGCCTACATCGCCGCAAGTCGGTGTTGACGCAGGTCTGTCAGGGACGACCATGAGATTTGCGATCCTCACCCTTCTCGGCGCGGCGCTGCTCGCAAGCCCCGTTGCTGCTCAAACCGGAGGCACGGCCATTCCGACCACGACGATCAGCTTGGGCACGGCGACGCCCGGCGGCGGCTTTCCGCTTTATGGCAACGCTTTTGCCGAGGTGATGAACGCGGCCGATCCGCAAATCTCCATCGCGCCCCGCAACACCAAGGGCAGCAACGAGAACATTCCGCTCTTGGAGAAGGGCGAGCTCGACCTCGCGCTGGTCGCGGGCGAGCCAGCCTATGAGGCCTTCGCCGGCATCGGCCGCGCGCCGGTCCGGCTGAAGATTCTCACGGCGATTTATTCCAACCCCGGCATGTTCGTGGTGCGCGCGGACAGTCCCTACAGGACGATCCGCGATCTCGTTGGCCAGCCCGTCGCGTTCGGCGCCAAGGGCTCGGGCCTGCCGATCCTGGCGCGCTATGTGCTCGATGGGCTCGGCCTGAAGCAGGATGAGGACTTCAAGGCCATCTATCTTGACCGCGCCGGCGACGGCCCCGCGATGGTCGAGGACGGCCGCGTCGCCGCGCTCTGGGGCGCCGGCATCGGCTGGCCCGGCTTTGCCGCGGTCGCATCGAGCGCCTCAGGCGCGCGCTTCATCGCGCCCAGCGCTGAGGAGATCGCGCGCATCCGCGCCAAGCATTCCTTCCTCAAGCCACTGACGGTGCCGGCCGGCTCCTATCCGAGCCAGTCCGAGCCGATCGCCTCGCTCGGCTCCTGGAGTTTTGTCCTCACGCGCGAGGACTTGCCTGACGATGTCGCCTATCGCCTGGCAAAGACGCTGCACGGCAATGAGGCGACTTTCTGCAAGAAGCTCGCCCAGGCCTGCGAGACCACGGCGTCGAACACGGTCGCAGCGGCGCCAAGGTCGGAGCTGATCCATCCCGGCGTGATGAAGTACTTTCGCGAGATAGGGGTGGTGAAATAAGCGAATGGCGAGTGGTGAGTAGCGAATGGAGTTGGTCCATTCGCCACTCCCTATTCGCCACTCGCCAAACTCACTTCTTCACCATCGCACACGCCTGGTCCGGCGGACCGAACGCCTTGTCGCCCGAGATGGTCGTGAGGATCTTGTAATAGTCCCACGGATATTTGCTCTCCTCCGGCGTCTTCACCTGCACCAGCCAGAGATCGTGCACCATCAGATTGTCCTCCCGCAGCTTGCCGTTGCGGGCGAAGAAATCCTCGATCGGCTTCTCGCGCATCTTGGCGGCGACCTTGAGCGGATCGTCGGTGCCGGCTTCCTTGATGGCGTTGAGATAGTGCATCACGGATGAATAGACGCCGGCCTGCCACATCGACGGCATCTTGTTCATCTTGGCGAAATAGCGCTTCGACCATTCGCGGGTCTTGTCATCCATGTCCCAATAGAACGACGTGGTCAGCAGCAGACCTTGCGCCGCCTGCAGGCCGAGGCCGTGGATGTCGGTGATCAGCGCCAGCAGCGCCGCCATCTGCTGGCCGCCCTTGAACACGCCGAACTCCGAGCCGGTCTTGATCTCGTTCATGTTGTTGGGCGGGCCGGCCGCGATGCCGATGATCTTGGCCTTGGAGGCCTGCGCCTGCAGCACGAAGGAGGAGAGATCAGGTGTTGCCAGCGGCGGCCGCACCGAGCCCAGCACCTTGCCGCCATTGGCGGTGACGACCGCGGACGCGTCGCGCTCGAGCGAATGGCCGAAGGCATAATCGTCGGTGATGAAGAACCAGCTGTCGCCGCCGCGCTTGACCACGGCGTCCGCGGTGCCGACCGCGAGCGCGCGGGTGTCGAACACCCACTGGATCGCATAAGGCGAGCAGAACTTGCCGTGGAAATCGGCGGTACCGGTGGAGTGGGTGATGAACAGCCGCTTCTTCTCGTTGGCGACGTTCTGCACCGCGAGCCCGACCGCGGAGACCGGCACGTCGACGATCAGATCGACCTGGTCCACGTCGTACCAGCGCCGCGCGATGGTGCCGCCGATATCGGCCTTGAGCTGGTGGTCGCCGATCACGATGCTGATCGGCTTGCCGAGCACGGTGCCGCCGAAATCGTCGATCGCCATCTGCGCCGCCGTCACCGAGCCCTGGCCGGTCGGCGCGGAGGCCGGGCCGTTCATGTCGGTGAGCACGCCGATCTTAACGAGGTTGTCGGAAACCTGCGCCGATGCCGCACCAGACAGCAGCGCCGCCGTCAAGGCGGCCGCGACCGGCAGTCCAAATCTGATTGGATTCACGCTTGTCCTCCCCTGATCCGGCACGTTGGCCGGTGTTGCCCCGGGTATGCCCGGCTGAATTGGTTTCTTTTGCAACTATTTTGGGGCGGGCGTCAATGTCAGGCTGCGAAGCGGATCCGCCCCGCGGGTGAGGGATCGTAGCCGGTCAGCTCCTCGGCGCGCTGGCGCAGCCGCCGCTCGTTCAGGAATCCGATCAAGGCCTGCATGGCGGGGCGGAAATAGCTGCGCTGCCGCATCGCGAGGTCAAAATTCTCCCAGACCAGCGGCACGAAATCGAGGCCGGCCGAACGCGCGGCGGCGCGCGTGGCGATGCCGCAATCGGCCTGGCCGGCGCGGACCAGTTCGGCAAGATCCGGTCCGGTGAGGGCCGGCGTCTCGACCCGGCGCAAATCCCGCGTCGTGGCGCCCGCGCGCTTCAGGAGCACGTCGAGCAGCATCTGCGCGCCTGTGCCCTGTTGCCGCATCGCCATCCGGGCGCCGAGCGCGAGCACGTCGGTCAGGCCGTGCAGGTGCTTGGGATTGCCCTGCGGCAGCACGAGACCCTGTTCGCGGCGCACGAACGCGACCAGCACCGCATCATGCAAATCCGGAGCGGCCCGCAGCGCTTCGACACTGGCATCCCCAGCGAGATCATCGGAAGCATCCAGGCCGTGGAAATGTATCGCCGCCGCCATCACCTCGTTGCGCTGCAAGCGCTCGAGCCCGCGCACGCTGCCCTCGCTCATCGATCCCAGGCCCGAGCCGGATTCGCGTAAGGCCCAATCCAGCAGCTCGTCCTGGCTGCCGCCCACGACCGGCGGCGGCTCCGCGATCAGCATGCCGGCCGGACGCGCGAGGCCCGAGAGCACCCAGAGATCGAGTTCGTGGCGTGGGAAGAGCCACTTCCCGGTCACCTTGGTGCAGGGGATCGCGCCTGTGGTGACGAGTTCGTAGAGCTTGCGTTCGCCGAGCCGAAGATAGTCGGCGGCTTCGCTGGTCGTCAGGAATTCCATCCTGCATTCCTATGCAAATTCTTGCTTCTTTTTGACGTCTAACGCAGGTGGAATTCTGCATTTCAATTCGTGTCCGCCGGAACCATGCCCGATCATCTCGCTGCTTTGCAACACATCCTCGCACGCGATTTCTGCTTTGGTGAACGATCCTAAAGCGCGCTCAGCTTTGCCGAAATTTCCCGATTGCGAGAGCGCATCGGCGCAAACGCGTCACGAGCGCGGCGCAATCGATCACCATCATGATCAGGTCATAGCCAATGGGAACCTGATTATGGGCCGCCTGTCCGTTGCATTCGCACTCTTCTGCGGCCTCACCGCGGGCGTTGCGGCCTCGTCCGCGGAAGACCGCGCAATCGTGCTGGCCTCGACCACGTCGACGCAGGAGTCCGGCCTGCTCGATTATCTGCTGCCGATCTTCCGCGACAAGACCGGCGTCGACGTGACGGTGATCGCGCGGCGCGCCGACGAGGTGCTCGACGGGCCGCGAAGGGGCGAGGCCGACGTCGTTCTGATGCATGCGCGGCCGCAGGAGGAGAAGTTCGTCGCCGACGGGTTTGGCGTGAAGCGCTTTGACGTGATGTACAACGACTATGTGCTGATCGGGCCGAAGAACGATCCCGCCGGCGTCAAGGGCAAGGACATCGCGACGGCGCTGAAGGCGATCGAGGCCAAGGGCGCACCGTTCGTGACCCGCGGCGACCGGTCGGGCACCCATGCTGCGGAGCTGGCGCTCTGGATCGTCGCCGGCATCGACATCGCCGGGGCCAAGGGTCCCTGGTATCGCGAGGCGCCACAGGGCATGGCCTCGGCGCTCGATGCCGCGCGCGCCGCCAATGCCTATGTGCTGTCCGATCGCGGCAGCTGGATCGCCTTCAAGGATCGCGGCGATCTCGATATCGTCGTCGAAGGCGACCGGCGGTTGCTCAATCAGTACGGCGTGATGCTGGTGAACCCCGAGAAGTTTCCGAACGTGAAGAAGGATCTCGCGCAGACCTTCATCGATTGGCTGACCTCGCCGGAGGGGCAGACGGCGATCGCAGGCTACAAGGTCGACGGACAGCAGCTGTTCTTCCCCAATGCGGACCGGTCGGGCGGTTGACGTCGGCATCGCCGGTGGTTGCCAAACCGGGCGATGCATGGTCCACCATGGCGCATGACCCAGCGCCTGCCGCCATCGCTGACGCCGCTCGACACCGCGCTCGCCGCGTTGCTGAGCGAGCTTGAGCCGCTTGCACCGGTGGGGTTGCCGCTGAGCGAAGCGGCCGGCTGCATCGCGGCGGGCACGCCGCTGCTTGCGGCCCATCCGCATCACGACATCGCCGCCGCGGACGGCTGGGCGCTCTGCGCCAACGATCTCGTCGGCGCGTCCTCTTATTCGCCGCTGCCTTTGACCCGAGCACCCGCGTGGGTCGAGGCCGGTGACCCGATGCCCGCCGGCTGCGACTGTGTGCTCGATGCCGACGCGATCGATGCATCGGGGCCACTCGTGCAGGTGCTGGTGGAGGGCGTGCCGGGGCACGGCGTCAGGCGTGGCGGCAGCGACATCGCGGAGCGCACGCCGGCCGGCGCCGAGGGCCAACCGGTCGTCGCAGCCGATCTGCTGCTCGCACGCATTGCCGGTTTGGACAAGCTCGGCGTGCGTCGGCCCCGGCTGCGCATCGTCAACGTGCCGGGTGCAACGGCAACGATGCATATGATCGCCGGGATCGCGCGCGCTGCGGGACTGGATGTGAAGACGTATGAGACCGGCGCGCGCGATGCGGCGTCGATTGCCGATGCGCTCGATACGTCCTTCTGCGATCTGATCCTGACGCTCGGCGGCAGCGGCGTTGGCCGCGGCGATGCGGCCGTCGCCGCGCTGGCTCAGCGTGGTCATCTGATTGCCCACGGTCTTGCGCTTCAGCCTGGGCGGACTGCCGCGGTCGCGAAGCTCGGAAAGGTTCCCGTCGTCGCCTTGCCCGGCTCGCCGGATCATGCGTTGGCAGCGTGGCTCGCGCTCGTGCTTCCGCTCGTCGACCGACTATCGGCGCGCCGGCCGCGCCGGCAGGTGAGCCTGCCGCTTGCGCGAAAAATCGCGTCCACCGTCGGCATCGCCGAGATCGCTTTGCTGGCCTGGGAACATCGCGCGTGGATGCCGCTTGCCGTGGGCGAATGGCCGCTCCAAGCTGTTGCCGGTGCGGACGCATGGCTGCTCATTCCCGCCACGGACGAGGGATTTGCGGCGGGCGTGCCGGTCGATGCCTATCTGATGCGGGAATGATATGGATTTTGACATGTCGATGAACCCGCAATCGCAAATCCGCAGCGCGCTCGAACAAGAGCAGTTCCTCAAGATCCTCTCGCGCGAGGAGGCCCTGGCGCGCTTCGAGGCCGCGTTGTTCCCGCGCGCCGTTCCGAGCGAAAAGCGCAAGCTCGGCGATGCGCTCGGCGTGGCGCTCGCTGAAGACATCACTGCGCCGATCGACGTGCCCCCGTTCGATCGCTCCAATGTCGACGGTTTTGCCGTGCGCTCGGCCGACCTTGCGGCGGCTGGCGAAGGCGCTCCTCGGCGCCTCACGCTGAACGGCGAGACCATCCACTGCGGCACCGCGCCAAGGATGCAAGTGGCGGCGGGAACCGCAACGCCGATCGCCACCGGCGGTCCGTTGCCGCGTGGCGCCGACGCGGTCGTCATGGTCGAGCACACCCAGCCGGTTGGATCCGATGCAATCGACGTCCGCCGTGCCGTCTCGCCGGGACAATTCGTGTCGTACGCCGGATCCGACATTGCGCGCGGCGAGGCGCTGCTGCGTGCCGGCACGATCATCGGCTCGCGCGAGATCGGCATGCTCGCGGCTTGCGGCATTGCCGAGGTGACCGTCGCGCGCAAGCCGCGGGTTGCGGTGATCTCCACCGGTGACGAACTGGTTCAGCCCGGCGGGGCTCTTCCGCCCGCCGCGATCTACGATACCAACGGCGCCATCGTCGCCGCAGCGATCGACGAGAATGGCGGCGAGGCGATCTTCCTCGGCGCCGTTGCCGACGATGAAGCCAGGCTCGAAGCTGCCATGCGCACCGCACTCGCAGATGCCGACATGCTGGTGCTGTCCGGCGGCACCTCGAAAGGCGCAGGCGACCTTTCCCATCGCATCATCGGTCGGCTCGGCCAGCCCGGCATCGTCGCGCATGGTGTTGCGCTCAAGCCTGGCAAGCCGTTGTGCCTTGCGGTGTGCGACGGCAAGCCGGTGGTGATCCTGCCGGGCTTTCCGACCTCGGCGATGTTTACCTTCCACGACATGATCGTGCCGGTGCTGCGCAAGCTGGCCGGCTTGCCGCCGCGCTCGGATGCCAAGGTGAACGCGACCGTGCCGGTGCGCATTGCTTCCGAGCTCGGCCGCACCGAGTTCGTCATGGTGTCGCTGGTCGAGGGCAGGGACGGCCTGATCGCCTACCCCTCCGGCAAGGGGTCTGGCGCGATCACGTCCTTCGCGCAGGCCGACGGCTTTTTGCGCGTCGACGCGCTCGCCGACCAGATGCCGGCCGGGACCGAAGCCGAGGTGACGCTGTTCACGCCGCATGTGCGCGTGCCCGATCTCGTCATCGTCGGCAGCCATTGCACCGGCCTCGATCTCGTCACCGCACAGCTCGCGCATGCCGGCCTGGCTGTGCGCTCGATTGCCGTCGGCAGCCTCGGTGGAATCGCGGCCGCAAAGCGCGGTGAATGTGATTTGGCGCCGATCCATCTGTTCGATGACAAGAGCGAGACGTACAATTCGCCCTATCTCGTCGAGGGCCTCGAGCTCGTGCCGGGCTGGCGGCGGATGCAGGGCATCGTCTTCCGCAAGGACGACAGGCGTTTCGAGGGCCTCGATGCGAAGGAGGCCGTCGCCGCTGCTCTCGCTGATCCCGCCTGCATCATGGTCAACCGCAACCAGGGCGCCGGCACGCGTATCCTGATCGACCGGCTGCTCGGTGGCGCGCGGCCGGAAGGCTACTGGAACCAGCCGCGGTCGCACAATGCAGTCGCGGCAGCCGTTGCGCAGCACCGCGCCGATTGGGGCATGACCATTGCGCCGGTCGCCCAAGCGGCCGGCCTCGGTTTCATTCCGTTCGCGGAAGAGCATTATGACTTCGCGCTGGTCACGGCGCGCAAAGACCGGCCGCCGGTGCAGGCGTTTCTCGATGCGCTTGGCTCGAACGAGGCCCGCGCCGCGCTGGAGCGCGCCGGATTCCGGCCTGCGTAGCGACGGTGCAGAAGACCTCGCTGAGGAGCGTACTGATACCGGCTGGATCTGCAGCTACGATGCCTGGTCGGTGCCGCTGGCGGCTTGATCGGACTGATCGAGTTTGCGCTCCCGTTCCTCGGCTTCGGCGAGCGCACGCTGGGCGGCGGCCGGCAACGGCTTCGGGTCCGACGGGACTTCGACGGTGTCAGCCTTGCTTAGCTGCTTCGTGCGATCGATTGCGTCCGAAACATCGAACGCGATATCGACAACATCGAAAATGACTTCCAAGAGAGAGTCGGCCATGGCTCATCCGGGGCAACATCCCAATCATTGGTCGTTCGCTTCTTAGGTCCGGTTCATAGCCAGGAGCTCAAGGCCATGAACAGGCAATGCCTCAGGATGCATCATCCAGCGCCGCCAGCCGTTCGGCCTCGGCGATATCCTCGACCGTATTGGCGTTGAAAAACGGATCTAGCGGCTCGGTCGGCCACGTCACCGTCGCGAGAGGATAGCGCGCGGTCCAGCGGTCGATCTTGCGGAGGTCCTCGACGACCAGCGCGTGCCTGAGTTCGTCGCGCAAGCCGACGCGCCACAGGCCGATCACGGGATGCGACTGCTCGCCTGATGCCGCGACCGCGAGCTGGGCGTTCTCTTGGCTCCGCGCTTCATGCAGGCGCGCGACCAGATCGCGCGGCAGGAACGGGCAGTCGCCGGCGGCGCTGAGCACCCATTCGATGCCCGGCCGGTTCGCCGCAGTCCAGTCGAGCGCGGCGAGGATGCCGGCGAGCGGACCGGGAAAGCCGGGCACGTCGTCGGCGACGACTTGCAGGCCGAACGCGGCGAAACGCGCGGGATCGCCGTTCGCGTTGAGGATCAGTCCTCTGCACTGGGGCGAAAGGCGCGCGATCACGCGCGCCAGGATGGTGTGGCCGCCGATGGTGCGCATCGGCTTGTCGCCACCGCCCATGCGCCGCGCCAGGCCGCCGGCGAGCAGCACGCCAAGGGTCGACGGGACGCTCGTCGGCAGAAAGTCAGTCGTCACCAGCTTCACCCTTGCGCTTGTGCTTCGCCGACTCTTCCTCGACGTAAGCGAGGTCCTGGTCGTAGACGATGCGTTCCTCGCCGGCGAGCGCGATGAAGCGCTTGCCGCGGGTGCGTCCGACCAGCGTCAGCCCGACCTGTCTTGCGAGATCGACGCCCCAGGCGGTGAAGCCGGAGCGCGACACCAGGATCGGAATTCCCATGCGGACCGTCTTGATCACCATCTCCGAGGTGAGCCGCCCCGTGGTGTAGAGGATCTTGTCGCTGGCATCGAAACCGTGGCGGTACATCCAGCCCGCGATCTTGTCGACGGCGTTATGGCGGCCGACGTCTTCGGTGTAGCAGAGCGGGGTGCCTTCCCTGCACAGCACACAGCCATGGATCGCGCCGGCCTCGAGATAGAGCGAGGGCATGGTGTTGATGGTCTGCGTCATCTGGTACAGCCAGGAGGTGCGCAGCTCGGCCTTCGGCAGTGCGACGCTTTCGACCGCCTCGAGCAGGTCGCCGAAGGCGGTGCCCTGCGCGCAGCCCGAGGTCTGCGTGCGCTTCTTCAGCTTGGCCTCGAAATTGGTGTGGTGCGTGGTGCGCACCACGACCACCTGGAGGTCGTCGTCGTATTCGACCTCGGTGACCACGTCATTATATTTCAGCATGTTCTGGTTCAGCAGGTAGCCGAGCGCCAGATATTCGGGGTAATCGCCGATCGTCATCATGGTGACGATCTCCTGGGAATTCAGGTAGAGCGTCAGCGGCCGCTCCATCGGCACTTTGATCTCGACCCTGGCGCCGGTCTGGTCGGTCCCGGTCACGCTCTGGGTCAGGCGCGGGTCGGCCGTGTCAGGGACGATCAGGGGCACCGGGGCTTTGTCGATCTTCATCATGGCGGCGAGGTTAGCATGACATTCGGGTCAAGCCGATATAAGCATGCTGACGGAAAACGAAATGCCTCCGTTCGTCATTGCGAGGAGCGAAGCGACGAAGCAATCCAGAGTGCCACCGCGGATACATTTCTGGATTGCTTCGCTGCGCTCGCAATGACGGAGGAGAGAGTGGTTCCATCAGGAGCCAAGTCGCTCGCGGACACGGAGCTGGAATGAAAGTCATCGGCCTTGCAGGCTGGAGCGGTGCGGGCAAGACCACGCTGTTGACGCGGCTGATCCCGCATTTCAACGCGCAAGGGCTGCGCGTCTCGGTCATCAAGCATGCGCATCACCAGTTCGACGTCGATGTGCCCGGCAAGGATTCCTGGCGCCATCGCGAGGCCGGCGCGGCCGAGGTGCTGGTTGCGTCGTCAAACCGCTGGGCCCTGATGCACGAACTGCGCGGAGCGGCGGAGCCGCGGTTGCCGGAACTCTTGGGCAAGCTTTCCGCGGTCGATCTCGTCGTGGTCGAGGGCTTCAAGCGCGAGCCGCATCGCAAGATCGAGGTGCATCGCGCGGCGAACGGCAAGCCGTTGCTGTTTCCCGACGATCCCGGGATCGCCGGGATCGCGGCCGACACCGCCATTGACACTGGGCTGCCGACTGTCCATCTCGACGATATCGCGGCAGCCGCATCATTGATGCTGCGCGCGGCGATGCCGGTCGAGGAAGCGGTCGCTAGAAGCGCTGCGATGCGCTGACGAGGCACCATGGCGCAACTGTCGGACGATTGCTTTGCCTTCGGCGGCCCGATGATGTCGGTCGACGAGGCCGTTGGCCTGATCACGACGCGCGTCAATGCGATCGCCGATCTGGAGACCGTGGCGCTGGTCGAAGCAGACGGGCGTGTGCTGGCGCGCGATGTCGCAGCGCCCCTGCCGCTGCCGCCCTTCACCAACTCGGCCGTCGACGGCTACGCCGTGCGCAACGGCGACATTCCTGAAGGCGCGGAGCGGGCGTTCCCGCTCGACGGCCGCATCCAGGCCGGCGGCCTCGCACAGGCGCCGATCAAGCCCGGCCATACCGCGCGCATTTTCACGGGCGCGCCGATGCCGCCGGATGCCGAAACCGTCTTCATGCAGGAGGACGTCCGCATCGACGATTCCGGCAGGATCGTGCTGCCGCCGGGACTGAAGCCCGGTGCCAATGTTCGCCCCGCGGGCGAGGACATCCCGAAGGGGCACATTGCGCTGCGCGCCGGCCAGCGCTTGCGGCCGCAGCATGTCGCGCTCGCCGCCGCGTTCGGTCTTGTCAGTCTCGACGTCATCAGGCGCATTCGCGTTGCGGTGTTCTCGACCGGCGACGAGTTGGCCTCGCCCGGCGAGCCGCGCGCGGCCTCGCAATTGTTCGATTCCAACCGCTTCATGCTGATGGCGATGCTGCGCCGGCTTGGCTGCGAGGTCAGCGATCTCGGCATCTTGCGCGACGAGCGGACTTCGCTCGGCAATGGCTTGAAGCAGGTGGCGGGTGATCATGACCTGATCCTCACCACCGGCGGCGTCTCGACCGGCGAGGAGGACCACGTCAAGGCGGCGGTCGAGGGCATCGGCTCGCTGGTGCTGTGGCGGATGGCGATCAAGCCTGGCCGTCCCGTGGCAATGGGGATCATCGACGGCACGCCGCTGATCGGATTGCCCGGCAATCCCGTCGCGAGCTTCGTCACCTTCGTCCATGTGGTGCGACCGACGGTGCTGGCGCTCGCCGGTGGCCTGCCGGAGCCGCTTCTGCCGATCCCGGTGCGGGCGGCTTTCACCTACAAGAAGAAGGCGGGCCGGCGCGAATATGTTCGCGTCTCGTTGCGGCGGGCGCAGGACGGCACGCTGGAGGCGGTGAAGTTCCCGCGCGAAGGGGCCGGGCTGTTGTCCTCGCTGGTCGAGACCGGCGGTCTCGTCGAGCTCGGTGAGAGCGTCACGGGCGTCGAGCCGGGGCAGGACGTAGGCTTTTTGTCCTACGCCGATCTGCTCTAGCGGCCTTGCGTTGACGCCATCGATTGGTCCCGCCATGTTGCGCCCATGACCAGAATGACGCTCGATCTCACCGGACTGAAATGTCCGCTGCCCGCCCTGAAGACGCGCAAGGCGCTCAAGCCGTTACAGCCGGGCGATCAGCTCGAGGTCCACTGCACCGATCCCTTGTCGGTGATTGACATTCCGAACCTGATCCGCGAGACCGGCGACAAGGTCGAGATCACCGAGCGCAACGAGGCGCGCATCGTGTTCCTGGTCGAAAAGAGCGACGCCCCGTAGAAAGGCGAATATTCACGGCGGCGACGTTTGACTATGTTGGCCTGCGCGGGACACGGCCGGAACTTCGCTGCAATGCGAAAGGCGCCGATTGGTGCCGTGGATGAGCTCAAACCCAAGACTCTCAAACCCAAGACCCTCAATCCCAAGACCCTCAATCCTAAGACCCTCAAACCCAAGACTCTCAAAGACGTCGGGCATGACTTTCTCAACATCGAGGGCAGGCGCTGCCGCAGGTCCCGCGGCGGGCCGCGAGCCTGCCGTCAAGCCCGGCAAGACGGCCGCAGGGCCGGAGTTCGGCGCGCTGGCGCAGGCCTCGATCCTGATCGTCGACGACGAGCCGGGCATGCGCAATTTCCTGGTGCGCACGCTGGGGCCGCGCTGCAAGCTGGTGGATGAGGCGGCCGATACCGATCAGGCCTCGCGCAAGCTCGATTCCAATCGCTATGACGTCGTCATTCTCGACAACATCATGCCAGGCAAGAACGGCGTCGATTGGCTCGCCGAGCAGCGCGCCGTCGGCTTTTTCGCCGACGCCATCCTGATCACCGCTTATGCCGACCTCGACACCGCGATCCAGGCCCTGCGCGCCGGTGCGGCCGATTTCGTGCTCAAGCCGTTCCGCTCCAACCAGATCCTCAACGCGGTGGCACGATGCCTCGACCGTGTCCGCCTCCAGCGCGAGAACTATGTCCTGCGCTACGCCCTGCGCGCCTCGTCCGACCGCACCTTTCTGCGCGACAATCTGATCGGACAGTCGGCAGCGACGCTGCGCGTGCGTGAGACCATCGCGCGCGTCGCGCGCCTGCCGACCTCGGTCCTCCTCACCGGGGCGTCCGGCACCGGGAAGGAAGTGGCAGCACGCTCGATCCACTCGCTGTCCGATCGCGCCGACAAGCCCTTCGTGCCCGTGAATTGCGCGGCGATTCCGCCCGAGATGATCGAGGCGGAGCTGTTCGGGCACATCAAGGGCGCCTTCACCGGCGCCGATTCGGGGCGTGAGGGCTTGTTCCTGTATGCGCATGGCGGCACTCTGTTCCTCGACGAGATCGGGGAGCTGCCGCTGCCGATGCAGAGCAAGCTGCTCCGCGTGCTCGAAGACCGCCGCGTCCGTCCGGTTGGCTCCGAGCGTGAAGTTCCGGTCGACCTGCGCTTCATCTTCGCAACCAATGCCGAGCTTCAGAAAGAGGTCGAGAAGGGCCGTTTCCGAGCCGATCTGTTCTACCGGCTCAACGTGATGCAGATCCACCTGCCGCTCCTGAAGGATCGCGGCGATGACGTGCAGGAGCTTGCCGCCATCTTCATGAGCAAGCTGTCGACTCAGCTCGGCATGCCGCCGGTGCCGATCGACGCCTCGGTGCGGGCGGCGCTCGCAAGCTATGACTGGCCGGGCAATGTGCGCGAGCTGCGCAATTTGATCGAGCGTACGCTGATCCTCGGCGCCTTCCCCGACGATTTCGCCGGTCCCCGCAACGACGGTCAGTCGACGCCCGCCGACAGTCTCGCCGAGCTTGAGCGACGTCACATCCTCGGCGTGCTGAAGGAGGTCAATGGCAATCGCGAGGAGGCGGCTCGGCGCCTCGGTATCTCGCGCAAGACCATCGACCGCAAATGCGCGTTATGGGATGTCTGATGGTGCGCGCCGCAGCGGTGAGCTCGTGCGGGGACGCTCCGTCCGCTTCCGGTTGCTCGCGATCGCTCTGCTGCCGATGCTGGTCATCCTGCCGCTCCTGCTCGGCGTTGCAATCTATCGCTGGAACGCGAAATTCGACGCGGCCCTGATCTCCAAGGTGAACGGCGATCTCACCATCGCCCATCAATATCTCGCCCGCATCCTGGAAAAGACCGGCGTCCAAATCCGGGCGCTCGGCCTGTCGGCCCGCTTCCAGGAGGTGCTGGCGCCGGATGCACGCGGCTCGCTGCAGGACCTGCTCGACGAGACCCGCAAGGAGATCGGTCTCGATTTCCTGTACCTGACCAACGATCGCGGCGACGTTCTGGCCTCATCGCCGCCGCTGCAGCATCAACCGAGAGGCGACTGGCCGATCATCATGTCGGCGCTGTCGGGTCAGGTCCCTGCGACCGGCGTCGATATTTTCGGCAATGACGAGCTGGCCGCAATTTCGCCGGCCCTGGCCGAGCGCGCGCGATTGGATCTGGTGCCGACCCCGAACGCGGTGCCGACCGACCGCAGCACGGAGACGCGCGGCATGGTCGTGCACGCTGCGAGCCGGGCGATGCTGCCTGACGGAGGCGCCGCTGCGCTGGTCGGCGGCACGCTGCTCAACCAGAATCTCGAATTCATCGACACGATCAACGATCTCGTCTACCGCGCGGCGAGCCTGCCGGAGGGCAGCCAGGGCACCGCGACGCTGTTCCTGGACGACGTGCGGATATCGACCAACGTCCGTCTGTTCGAGGGACGGCGCGCGCTCGGCACGCGCGTGTCGGCGGCGGTGCGCTCGGCCGTGCTGGGCGAGGGGCACACCTGGCTCGACAGCGCTTTCGTGGTCAATGACTGGTACATCTCCGCTTACGAGCCGCTCGTCGACAGTTATGGCAAGCGGGTCGGCATGCTCTATGTCGGCTTTCTGGAGAAGCCGTTCAGCGAAGCCAAATACCAGACGTTGGTGATCATCATCGCAGCGTTCATCGCGATCACCGCCGCGACCGTACCGATCTTCCTGCGCTGGGCGACCTCCATCTTCATGCCGCTGGAGCGCGTCACGGCGACGATCGGCGAGGTGGAGCGCGGGAACCTCTCCGCCCGCACCAAGATGCCGGTGTTGGGTGACGAGATCGGCCGCGTCGCGGTTCATCTCGACAGCCTGCTCGACCAGATCCAGGAACGCGACCGGCAGCTCCGGGAATGGAATGAGGAACTGAACGTCCGCGTGCTGGAGCGCACTCGGGACCTCGAGCACGCCAATCTCAAGCTCGAGGCAACCACCAAGCAGCTCATCATGTCCGAGAAGCTGGCTGCGATCGGCGAGATCACCGCCGGCGTTGCGCACGAAATCAACAATCCGATCGCGGTGATGCAGGGCAATCTCGACGTCATCCGCAGCGTGTTCGGGGCCGATGCCGACAAGGCGAAGGTCGAGTTTCGCCTGCTCGACGAGCAGATTCACCGCATCAGCCAGATCGTGACCAAGCTGTTGCAGTTTGCAAGGCCGGAGGAATATGCCGGCTATGTCGAGCGCCATGCGCCGACAAGCGTCATCTCCGATTGCTTGCCGCTGGTGCAGCATCTTCTGAACAAGACCGAGATCGCCGTGGTCAGGGACGACCGCGCCAGCCGGCTCGTGCTGATGAACCGGAACGAGCTGCAGCAGGTCCTGGTCAATCTCATCGTCAACGCGATCCACGCCATGCCGGACGGCGGAACCCTGACGCTCCGCTCCTTCGATGCCGAGCGCGACGGCCATCAAGGTGTCGCCATCGAGGTCACTGATACCGGCATCGGCATGAGCGCAGACGTGATCGAAAAGATATTCGACCCCTTCTACACCACGAAACGGCGGCAAGGCACCGGACTGGGCCTCTCCATCAGCCAGACGCTGATCAAGCGCCAGGGCGGACAGATCACGGCCGAAAGCCACCTCGGTTCCGGGAGCACCTTCACGATGTGGCTGCCCGAAGCGACCTGATTGGACATTTTGTCCTTGGATTCGGGACATTCTGTCCGGCGCGGCACGTTGCGCTGCGGGAAGTCGTTGAATCGTCACGATGCGACTTCTGGCACGCGCGTTGCTCTTCCCAAAGACAGGGTGTTGAGGGGGACGAGGGCGCGATAGCCGTCACGGCAACGCTGCTTGCGAGGCGAAGGGACATCGCCCGCGATCAGTTGCTTGCTCGGCGCACAAGACGGATGCGCACCAGACGATTCCACTTCGGCATGAATGAAGTCCGACCTGTCATGCGCGGCTGACAAGCACGCACACGACCGGTCTCAAACCGATGTGCCGGCAAGGCCGCGCTTGGGAGGGAATGCTTATGACGACTGCCGATACCGTTCTTGCACCGGTTGGTGCTTCCGGCTTGCTCGATCGTGAACGCACGATCGCGGCCGCCGGCTTCAATCGCTGGCTGGTGCCGCCGGCGGCGCTGTGCATTCATCTCTGCATCGGCATGGCCTACGGCTTCTCGGTGTTCTGGCTGCCGCTGTCGCGCGCGATCGGCGTGACCGCGCCGAAGACCTGCGGTGACATTTCGCTGTTGCAGGAGCTGTTCACGACCAGCTGCGACTGGAAGGTCGCCAGCATGGGATGGATGTACACGCTGTTCTTCGTGCTGCTCGGCATTGCCGCGGCGGTGTGGGGCGGCTGGCTGGAGCGAGTGGGTCCGCGCAAAGCCGGCTTCGTCTCGGCCCTGTGCTGGTGCGGCGGACTCTTCCTCGGTGCGATCGGCGTCTACACCCATCAGCTGTGGCTGTTGTGGCTGGGATCGGGCGTGATCGGCGGCGTCGGCCTCGGCCTTGGCTACATCTCGCCGGTGTCGACGCTGGTGAAGTGGTTCCCGGACCGCCGCGGCATGGCGACCGGCATGGCCATCATGGGCTTCGGCGGCGGCGCCATGATCGGCGCGCCGCTGGCGAACCTGCTGATGAACTACTTCAAGACCCCGACTTCGGTCGGCGTCTGGGAGACGTTCGTCGCGATGGGCGTCATCTACTTCGTGTTCATGATGATCGGCGCATTCCGCTATCGCCTGCCGCCGCCCGGCTGGCAGCCCGAGGGCTGGACCCCGCCGGTCAAGGCCAACGCGATGATCTCGAAGAACAACGTCCATCTCAACGACGCGCACAAGACCCCGCAGTTCTGGCTGATCTGGTGGGTGCTCTGCCTCAATGTGTCGGCGGGTATCGGCGTGATCGGCATGGCCTCGCCGATGCTCCAGGAGATCTTCGGCGGCAAGCTGATCGGCCTGCCGGACGTCGGCTTCAACGCGCTCGATGCCGGGCAGAAGGCGCAGATCGCGGCGATCGCCGCCGGCTTCGCGGGATTGCTGTCGCTGTTCAACATCGGCGGCCGTTTCTTCTGGGCGTCGCTGTCTGACAAGATCGGGCGCAAGAACACCTATTACACCTTCTTCATCCTCGGCATCGTGCTCTACGCACTGGCGCCGACCTTCGCGGCGATGGGCTCGAAGCTGCTGTTTGTGCTCGGCTTCGGCATCATCCTGTCGATGTATGGCGGTGGCTTCGCCACGGTGCCGGCCTATCTCGCCGACATGTTCGGCACCCAGTTCGTCGGCGCCATCCACGGCCGGCTGCTGACGGCGTGGTCGACGGCCGGCATCATCGGCCCGGTCGTCGTGAACTACATCCGCGAGTTCCAGCTCGCGGCCGGCGTGCCGCGCGACCAGCTCTACAACACGACCATGTACATCCTGTGCGCGATGCTGATCGCGGGCCTGATCTGCAACTATCTGGTCAAGCCGGTCGATTCGAAGTGGCACATGAAGGAGGCCGACGTCGCCAAGTTGCAGGCGGCGAGCGCCAGCGCCGCTGCCGCGGGGCCGCACGGCTCCTACGGCATCGGATTTGGCGGGCTCGACGCCAAGGCGGCGCTATTCTGGGCCTTCGTCGGCGTTCCCTTGGCTTGGGGTGTCTGGAAGACGCTGGAGAGCGCGGTCAAGATATTCTGATCGCCCATTTCATCGCGAGCGGGAGCGCGCCATGCGCGCGCTCCCGCCGCTCATTTCGAGAGTTCAAAATCACCCCTGGGGGAATTCGATGGTTCGTAAACTCGTTTGTGTCGCCGCCATGCTGCTCGTTGCCGGCGCCCTGCAATCCGCATCCGCGCAGACCGCCGCTGCACCGGCTGTAACGCCGCCCGCCGCGACCGAGGCCAAGCCCGGCAAGATCAAGCTGACCGCGCAGAAGCTCAAGGACATGAAGGCCAAGTGGATCGCCAACAAGCCGAAGCTTAGGGAGTGCCGCAAGGACGTGAAGGCCAAGGGCCTCGCGGGCGACGATCGCTGGTTCTATATCGAGGAGTGCATGGGCAAGAGCTGACCCGTCAGCATCGGGGCGCGGAGAGGTCACCTGCAGCCTCGGAGCGGAGCTCGATACGATTTCGCTATCGCAGCATGGGAAGCCTTTATTGATCTCCAGACCAATTCAGGCTTCGTTCTATCGATTGGCGCGTTGGACGAACGCAAGGCCGTGTCCGGGCAGCGATCCAGGGTTGCCCTTGGGCTGCGCTTAACTGCTTCCGTGAGCATGATAATTTGCTTGGCATCTGGCATGCCAGGAGCTAGAACTGGAGTCGTTCTAAAAGACGAGATCGAGACGAATCGATGAGCCACGACGACGTGCACAAGGTCCGCCCGTTCGAGCATCCCGGTGAGGGACGCAAGCGAGCCAAGGCCACGCCCAAGGGGCGGCAGGTCGATCCCACCGCCGCGCACGAGATCGAGCAGCTGCTCGGCGACAGGCCGCGGCGGCGTGATCTCCTGATCGAATATCTGCACCTGATCCAGGACAGATATCATCAGATCTCGGCCGCGCATCTGGCCGCGCTCGCCGACGAGATGAAGCTCGCCTTCGCCGAGGTGTTCGAGACCGCGACCTTCTACGCGCATTTCGACGTGGTGAAGGAAGGCGAGCCGGATATCGCCCCGCTGACGATCCGCGTCTGCGATTCTATCACCTGCGCGATGCTCGGGGCTGAGAAGCTGCTCGAGGATCTGCAGAACTCATCGGGTCCCGGCATCCGCGTCGTCCGCGCGCCGTGCGTCGGCCGCTGCGACACCGCGCCAGCCGCGGAAGTCGGCCACAACTTCGTCGATCATGCGACCGTCGCCAATGTGATGGCGGCCGCGAAGGCCGGCGACACCCACGCCCATCTGCCCAAATATGTCGACTACGACGCTTATGTCGCGGGTGGCGGCTACAAGCTGCTCAATCGCGTGCGCTCCGGCGAGTTGTCGAAGGACGATCTGCTGAAGGGGCTCGATGACGCTTCGCTGCGTGGCCTTGGCGGCGCCGGCTTCCCGACGGGACGGAAATGGCGCGCCGTGCTCGGCGAGCCCGGTCCGCGGCTGATGGCGATCAACGGCGACGAGGGCGAGCCCGGCACCTTCAAGGATCGCGTCTATCTCGAAAGCGATCCGCATCGCTTCATCGAGGGCATGCTGATCGGCGCGCATGTGGTGCAGGCCTCCGATGTCTACATCTACCTGCGCGACGAATATCCGGCCTCGCGCGAGATCCTGGAGCGCGAGATCGCAAAGCTTCCGCCGGGCGGCCCGACGCTGCACATGCGCCGCGGCGCCGGCGCCTATATCTGCGGCGAGGAATCCTCACTGCTCGAAAGCATCGAGGGCAAGCGTGGCCTGCCCCGGCACAAGCCGCCTTATCCGTTCCAGGTCGGCCTGTTCGGCCTGCCGACGCTGATCAACAACATCGAGACGCTGTGGTGGGTGCGCGACATCGTCGAGAAGGGTGCCGATTGGTGGAAGGGCAATGGCCGCCACGAGCGTCATGGCCTGCGCAGCTTCTCGGTCTCGGGCCGCGTCAAGAATCCCGGCATGAAGCTCGCACCCGCGGGCATCACCGTGCGCGAGCTGATCGACGAATATTGCGGCGGCATGGCCGACGGCCATCAGTTCTATGCGTACCTCCCGGGCGGCGCATCCGGCGGCATCCTGCCGGCGTCGATGGACGACATCCCGCTCGATTTCGGCACGCTGGAAAAATACGGCTGCTTCATCGGCTCTGCCGCGATCGTGATCCTGTCGCAAAAGGACAGCGTGCGCGCGGCGGCGTTGAACCTGATGAAATTCTTCGAGGACGAGAGCTGCGGCCAGTGCACGCCGTGCCGCGTCGGAACCCAGAAGGCGGCGCTGCTGATGCAGAAGCCGGTGTGGAACCGCGCTCTTCTGGAAGAATTGAGCCAGGCGATGCGCGATGCCTCGATTTGCGGGCTTGGACAGGCGGCATCGAATCCGCTGGCCACCGTGATCAAATATTTCCCTGACGAGTTCAAGGAAGCGGCCGAATGACCAAGATTACGTTTGAGCTCGACGGCAAGCAGGTCGAGGCCAATCCCGGCGAGACGATCTGGCAAGTCGCAAAACGCCAGGGCCGCGAGATCCCGCATCTGTGCTATTCGCCCGCGCCCGACTATCGGCCTGACGGCAATTGCCGCGCCTGCATGGTCGAGATCGAGGGCGAGCGCGTGCTGGCCGCGTCCTGCAAGCGCACGCCGTCGGTCGGCATGAAGGTGAAGTCCGAGTCCGCGCGCGCGGTGTCGGCGCAGAAGATGGTGATGGAGCTGCTCGTCGCCGACCAGCCGGCGCGCGAGACCTCGCACGATCCTGATTCGAAGTTCTGGCACTGGGCCGAGACGACAGGCGTCACCGAGAGCCGCTTCCCGGCCGCCGAGCGCTGGGAAACCGACGCCAGCCATCCGGCGATGCGCGTCAACCTCGACGCCTGCATCCAGTGCGGCCTGTGCGTGCGCGCCTGCCGCGAGGTCCAGGTCAACGACGTCATCGGCATGGCCTACCGCAACCATGGCTCGAAGATCGTGTTCGACTTCGACGATCCCATGGGCGAGTCCACCTGCGTCGCCTGCGGCGAATGCGTGCAGGCTTGCCCGACCGGCGCGTTGATGCCGGCCGTGATGCTCGACGAGAAGCAGACCCGTGTCACCTACGCCGACAAGAAGGTGGATTCGCTCTGCCCGTTCTGCGGCGTCGGCTGTCAGGTGACCTACGAGGTCAAGGACGAGAAGGTGATCTATGCGGAGGGCCGCGACGGCCCCGCCAATCGCAACCGTCTCTGCGTCAAAGGTCGCTTCGGCTTCGACTACATCCACCACCCGCATCGCCTGACCAAACCGCTGGTGCGGCTGCCGAACGCGAAGAAGGATTCCAACGACCAGGTCGATCCCGCCAATCCCTTCACGCATTTCCGTGAAGCGAGCTGGGAGGAAGCGCTCGACATCGCCGCCAAGGGCCTCGTCAAGATCCGCGACGAGAAGGGCGTGAAGGCGCTGGCGGGCTTCGGCTCGGCCAAGGGCTCGAACGAAGAGGCCTATCTGTTCCAGAAGCTGGTGCGCACCGGCTTCGGCTCCAACAACGTCGACCATTGCACCCGTCTGTGCCACGCCTCGTCGGTGGCGGCGCTGTTCGAAGGCCTGAGCTCGGGCGCGGTGTCGGCGCCTTTCTCGGCTGCGATGGATGCCGAAGTGATCATCGTGATCGGCGCCAACCCGACCGTGAACCATCCGGTCGCCGCGACCTTCATCAAGAACGCGGTCAAGCAGAACGGCGCAAAGCTGTTCGTGATGGATCCCCGCCGGCAGACGCTGTCGCGCCACGCGACCAAGCATCTGCAGTTCAAGCCCGGCTCCGACGTCGCCATGCTGAACGCGATGATCAATACGATCATCACCGAAGGCCTGACCGACGACCAGTACATCGCCGGCTACACCGAAGGCTTCGAGGACCTCAAGGAGAAGATCAAGGAATTCACGCCGGAGAAGATGGAAGCGATCTGCGGCATCCCGGCGCAAACCTTGCGCGAGGTCGCGCGAACCTATGCCCGCGCAAAATCGTCAATCATCTTCTGGGGCATGGGCATCAGCCAGCATGTCCACGGCACCGACAATGCGCGCTGCCTGATTGCGCTGGCGCTGATCACCGGCCAGGTCGGCCGTCCCGGCACCGGCCTGCATCCGCTGCGCGGCCAGAACAACGTGCAGGGCGCCTCCGACGCCGGCCTGATCCCGATGTTCCTGCCGGACTATCAGCCGGTTGGTCGCGACGATCTGCGCGGCAGCTTCGAAAAGCTGTGGCAGCAGGATCTCGATCCCGTCCGCGGCCTGACCGTGGTCGAGATCATGAATGCGATCCACGCCGGCGAGATCACGGGCATGTATATCGAGGGTGAGAACCCCGCGATGTCCGATCCGGATCTGCAGCATGCGCGCCAGGCACTCGCCATGCTCGATCATCTCGTGGTGCAGGATCTCTTCGTCACCGAGACCGCGTTCCATGCCGACGTCATCCTGCCGGCTTCGGCGTTCGCGGAGAAGGACGGCTCCTTCACCAACACCGATCGCCGCGTGCAGCTCGCGCGGCAGGTGATCAAGCCGCCGGGCGATGCGCGGCAGGATCTCTGGATCATCCAGGAGATCGGCAAGCGCATGGGCCTGCCCTGGAATTACGCCGGCCCCGGCGACGTGTTCACCGAGATGGCAGAGCTGATGCCGTCGCTGAAGAACATCACCTGGGAGCGGCTGGTCCGCGAAGGCGCGGTGACCTATCCGGTCGACGATCCCAACAAGCCCGGCAACGAGATCATCTTCACCACGGGATTCCCGACCGCGAGCGGCCGCGGCAAGATCGTGCCGGCCAAGGTCATCCCGCCGGACGAGATCCCCGACGCCGAGTATCCGATGGTGCTGTCGACCGGCCGCGTGCTGGAGCACTGGCACACCGGTTCGATGACCCGCCGCGCGCAGGTGCTCGACCAGATCGAGCCCGAGGCCGTCGCGTTCATGTCGCCGAAGGACATGCGCAAGAAGAACCTCACACCGGGCGATTTCATTCGCCTGGAGACCCGCCGCGGCGCGGTCGAGGTCAAGGTGCGCTCGGACCGCGACGTGCCGGAGAACATGGTGTTCATGCCGTTCTGCTACGCAGAAGCAGCGGCCAACCTGTTGACCAACCCGGCGCTCGATCCGTTCGGCAAGATCCCGGAGTTCAAGTTCTGCGCGGCCAGAGCCGAGCGGGTGGAAATGCGGGACGCGGCGGAGTAGGGTTCGTCTCAGCGGAGTTCGGCGGCATCGCGCTCCCAACTCCGCTGTCGTCCCCGCGCACGAGGCTCGCCTCAGCAATTGCTGTCATGCCCCGGCTTGGCCGGGGCATCCAGTACGCCGCGGCGGAGGTTGTGAGAGCGAGCTCTCCAATGCCGGCCTCTGGAATACTGGATCGCCCGGTCAAGCCGGGCGATGACACCGAGAGTTTGGCGCGCATACGTGCCCACACCGGCAGGATGCTGGTTTGCTTCGTCGCTTCGCTCCTCAGATTGACGATGGTAAACACCGTCCATGTCCAAGGTCACCCCAGCCACCCGCGCGCTCACCGCCGCCGGTGTTGCCTTCACCGTCCACGCCTACGACTACGATCCTGATGCCGAGAGCATCGGGCTCCAGGCGGCGGCCGCGCTGGGCGAAGACCCGGCGCGCGTTCTCAAGACGCTGATGGCGCTGGTCGACGGCAAGCCGGTCTGCGTGATCGTTCCGTCCGATCAGGAGATCTCGATGAAGAAGCTTGCTGCCGCAGCCGGCGGCAAGTCGGCGCAGATGATGAAGCCGCCCGAGGCCGAGCGCGTCACCGGCTACAAGGTCGGCGGCATCAGCCCGTTCGGTCAGCGCAAACCCGTGCGCATCGTGATCGAACAGAGCGCGCTCGGGCATGATCAGGTCTATCTCAATGGCGGCCAGCGCGGGTTGCAGGTGCGGCTGAGGCCGGCCGATGTGCGGGACGCGTTGAAGGCGGTCGTCGCGGACGTGATCGCCTGAGGCGCCGCGCGCTCACTGCTTCTGCAACAGCTTCAGTCGGCAGCGCAACGCCTCGCGGATGTGTGCGCGCGCAAGCTGCTCTGCTTTGTCGCCGTTGCGCGCGGCGATGGCGTCGATGATGGCCTGGTGCTCGCCATGGCTGGTTGAGGGGCGGCCCGATACCGTGAAGGTGGTCGGGCCGAGCAGGGCGATCCAGTCCTGCAATTCCCGCGAAGCGTTGTCGAGATAGCGGTTGCGCGCGGCCCGGCAGATGGCCTCGTGGAAGCTGCGGTTGAGCCTTGCCATCTCGGCCGCGTCTGCTGCGGGAGTTTCGACAAAAGCCTGCTCGATATCCCGGAGCGCATCGACCTCGGGCGCCGAAGCGTGTTCGGCGGCAAGGCGCGCCGCGGCCCCTTCCATGATCTCGCGCATGGCGTAAAGCTCAAGTACCTCGGAGATGTCGAGATTGCGCACGATCAGCCCGCGGCCGCCGGCGGGCTCGACGAAACCGCGCGCGGCGAGCCGGCCGAGCGCTTCGCGCACCGGGGTACGGCTGACCTTGAGCCGCTGCGCGACCTCTTCCTCACGCAGGCGATCGCCGGCGCGGTAGTTGCCGGCCTGGAGTGCTTCGCACAGCGAGCGGAACACGGCCTCGCCTAGGGCAACGCCGCCGCCGCGCGCGATCGATCCGCCTGTCTTTGCCGGGCGCCTCGCCATGTTCCCTCGAAGCAAGGCGCATCCTGCCCATGCAGAGGTGACGCTTGCACGGCCCTTGTATATCTTTGTATACAAAAGTACGCAATGGTGGTGCGGTTGACCGGGGCCGCCGGCGGATAGAATGTCTCCAACTTCGTCGCATCGGACGGACGGCATGGGCAGCAAATACGACGTGCTGGTGATCGGCGGCGGCAACGCGGCGCTGTGCGCGGCGATCGCGGCGCGGCGCGGCGGTGCCTCGGTGCTGGTGCTCGAAGGCGCGCCGAAATTCTATCGCGGGGGCAATACCCGCCACACCCGCAACATGCGTTGCGCCCATGACGCCGCAACCGAAATCCTGACCGGCCCTTATACCGAGGAGGAATTCTGGGAAGACCTTCTGCGCGTCACCGGCGGGCAAACGGATGAAGTGCTCGCGCGCCACATGATCCGCGAGTCCAAGGATATCCTGAACTGGATCGTGGAGCAGGGCGTGCGCTGGCA
Organism: Bradyrhizobium sp. 23AC; assembly: GCF_054863025.1. Classification (NCBI taxonomy): domain Bacteria; kingdom Pseudomonadati; phylum Pseudomonadota; class Alphaproteobacteria; order Hyphomicrobiales; family Nitrobacteraceae; genus Bradyrhizobium; species Bradyrhizobium sp. 23AC. Next base: position 130,378 of record NZ_JAVAYN010000010.1, on the reverse strand, counting down.
GCCCTCGCTCGGCGGCACGCTGAGCCTCGGCCGCACCAATTCCTTCTTCCTCGGCGGCGGCCGCGCGATGCTGAATGCGCTCTATCTCACTGCAGAGCAGCTCGGCGTCGACGTCGAATACGATGCCGAGGTCACCGACCTCGTGATCGAGGATGGCATGTTCCTCGCCGCGCGTCTGAAGCGGCCGATCAGGGGCGAGACCGAGATCCGCGCGACCTCGCTGGTCGCGGCAGCCGGCGGGTTCGAGGCCAACATCGAATGGCTCAAGCAATATTGGGGCGAAGCTGCCGACAATTTCTTGATCCGCGGCACGCCCTATAATCGCGGCTCGATCCTGAAGATGCTGCTCGACAAGGGTGTGCAGGAGGTCGGTGATCCCACCCAGTGCCATGCGGTCGCGATCGACGCCCGCGCGCCGAAATTCGACGGCGGCATCATCACGCGGCACGACTCCGTGGTGTTCGGCATCGTCGTGAACAAGCACGCTCAGCGCTTCTACGACGAGGGCGAGGATATCTGGCCGAAGCGCTATGCGATCTGGGGCCGGCTGGTCGCGGCGCAGCCCGACCAGATCGCCTACATCATCTTCGATTCCACCGTGGTCACGAGCTTCATGCCGACGCTTTTCCCGCCGATCGCCGGACAGACCGTGGCCGAGCTCGCCGGCAAGCTGGAGCTCGACCCGGCCGCGCTGGAAAAGACCATTACGGAATTCAACGACGCGGTGCGGCCCGGGACTTTCGACCACACGATTCTGGATGACTGCCGCACCGAAGGCATCACGCCGCCCAAGACGCACTGGGCGCGCAAGATCGAGACGCCGCCTTATCTCGCCTATCCGGTGCGGCCCGGCATCACCTTCACTTATCTCGGCACGCGCGTGACCAAGGAGGCGCGCATGCTGATGGCTGACGGCAAGCCGTCCGGCAACATGTTCGCCGCCGGCGAGATCATGGCCGGTAACGTGCTCGGCAAGGGCTATGCCGCCGGCATGGGCATGACCATCGGCAGCGTGTTCGGGCGGATCGCAGGACGGGAAGCGGCACGCCATGCGAAGAACTAAAGAAAAGACTCTGGGAGGAACCATGTCGCGCATTGCCATTGCTTCGATCACGGCGCTTCTGATCGCCGGCCACGCCTACGCTGCCGAACCGATCAGCCTGCGCGACATGGGTTCGTTTCATGTCGGAGGGCGTCTCGTCGAAATCTCCGGCAAGCCGGTGAAGGAGGTCGTGTTCACGCCCGGCGGCGTGCCGGCCAAGGTCGATCCCAACGGCACGTATCAGGTCGAGCAGATGTACGTGCAGTATTTCCTGCCCGCGAACGAGAAGGGCGCCTATCCGCTGTTGATGTGGCATGGCGGCGGGTTGACCGGCGTCACCTACGAGACCACGCCCGACGGGCGCGAAGGCTGGTTGAATTATTTCCTGCGCAAGGGATGGTCGGTCTATAATTCCGACGCGGTAGAGCGCGGGCGCGCTGGCTGGGCGCAATACCCCGACATCTTCAAGAGCGAGCCGGTCTTCCTCACCACCGCCAATGCGTTCGAGCGTTTCCGCATCGGCGAAGGGCCAAACTCCTACGATGCCGATCCCGCCAAACGAAAGCTGTTGCCGGGCAACCAGTTTCCCGTCGAGGGCTACGAGAATTTCGTCAAGCAGAACGTGCCGCGCTGGACCACGACGGATGATGCGATCGTCGCTGCCTATATCGCCGAGATCGATCGCGTCGGCCCCTCGGTCATCCTGTTCCACAGCCAGGCCGGCAGCTTCGGCTTCAAGGTCGCGCAAGCCCGGCCCGACAAGGTCAAGGCGCTGATCGCGATCGAGCCGGCCGGCATCGGCGATCCCGCCAAGGCGGATGTGCTGAAGAACATCCCGACCCTCATCATCTATGGCGACTATATCGAGCGCGATTCACGCTGGCCCAAGATCCGCGCCAACGGCATCGCCTTTGCCGACGCCATCAAGGCTGCCGGCGGCAGCGTCGACGTCGTCGACCTCCCACAGGCCGGCATCAAGGGCAATTCGCATATGGTGATGATGGACAAGAACAACCTCGAGGTCGCGGGCCTTATTCAGAAATGGCTCGAGACTAAGGGCCTGACGAAGTAAAGCCATGCACGGAACCCGAATCCTGGACGAGGCCGACCGTCTGATGACGGTCTGCAATTCCTGCCGCTACTGCGAGGGGCTGTGCGCGGTATTTCCCGCCATGGAAATGCGCCGCGCCTTTTCCGACGGCGACCTCAACTATCTCGCCAATCTCTGCCATTCCTGCGGCGCCTGCTACGTCGATTGCCAGTTCTCGCCGCCGCACGAGTTCAACGTCAACGTTCCCCAGACGCTCGCGGTCGCGCGCGCCGAGTCCTATGCTGCTTATGCCTGGCCGAGAGCGCTGTCCGGCGCCTTCGCCCGCAACGGCCTCGTCATCAGCATCGTCGCCGCGCTCAGCATGGCCGCCTTCATCCTTGGCTTCGCCGCCCTGAACGACCGCAGCGTGCTGTTCGGCGTGCACACCGGCCCCGGCGCGTTCTACAAACTGATGCCGCACAACGCGATGGCGGCGCTGTTCAGCGTCGCGTTCCTCTATGCGATCCTTGCGCTCGTGATGAGCGTGCGCGCTTTCTGGCGCGACATCGGCGCACCCGTCGGCGGCCGCGCCGACGGCGGTTCGATCTTTCAGGCGATCCGCGATGCGGGCGAGCTGCGCTATCTCCATGGCGGCGGTGTCGGCTGCTACAACGAGGACGACAAGCCGACCGACCGGCGCAAGCTGTATCACCACCTGACCTTCTACGGCTTCCTGCTGTGCTTCGCCGCCACCTCGGTTGCCACGCTGTATCACTATCTGCTCGGCCGCGAGGCGCCGTATCCGTGGTGGGACCTGCCGGTGGTGCTGGGCACGCTCGGCGGAATCGGTCTGATGGTCGGACCGGTCGGTCTGTTCATGGCCAGGATGCGACGCGATCCGGCGCTGCTCGACGAGTACCGCTACGGCATGGATGTCGGCTTCATCGCCATGCTGTTCCTGACCGGCCTCACCGGTATGGCGCTTCTGGTCCTGCGTGAGACCGCCGCGATGGGGCCGCTGCTGGCGCTGCATCTCGGCGCGGTGTTCGCGTTGTTCGTCACCATGCCCTATGGCAAGTTCGTGCACGGCATCTATCGCTTCGCCGCGCTGGTGCGCTATGCGCAGGAGCGGCGGACTGCAGCGTGACCCGCAAATCCAGCCGCGCGGAGCGCCCGCTCCAGCCTCTTCAGGGATGCCGAGGTTCGCGCGATGCCATGAAGCAGAACCACTCCCGGGCATCGCGCGTCGCCTGATTGAGGCGCCTCGTGCATCTGCCTTACGCCACCTCGCGCTCCGGCGCGGACGCCTGCTCGCGCGCCATCGTCGTTGCGGTGACGTAGTCGGTCTTGCCAGTGCCGAGCAACGGCACCTTGTCGACTACGATGATCGCCGCGGGAACGGTCAGCTCGGATGCGCCGATCGTCTTAGCCTGGCCTTGCATTGCGCTGCGCTCGGCATTCTTCTCCGTCGTCAGCAGCACGATGCGCTCGCCCTTGCGCGGATCGGGGATCGAGACGGCGACCGATGCGGCCTGCGGCCACAACGTCGCGGCGATGCTCTCGACCGCGGATAGCGACACCATTTCGCCCGCGATCTTGGCAAAGCGCTTGGCACGGCCCTTGATGGTGATGAAGCCGGCGGCGTCGATCGCCACGATGTCGCCGGTGTCGTGCCAGCCCTCGGGAAGCTTTTCGAGCACGCCGGGATTTTCGGCCCGCAAGTAGCCGAGCATCACGTTCGGTCCGCGCACCGAAAGGCGTCCACCCTCCTCGATGCCGGGGACCGGATCGAGGCGGCTTTCCATCAGCGGTGAAAGGCGGCCGACGGTGCCGGGACGGTTGGCCATCGGCGTGTTCATCGCCAGCACCGGCGCCGTCTCGGTGACGCCGTAGCCTTCGAGGATGCGGATGCCGTAGCGCTCCATGAACACCTGCCGCGTGCGGTCCTTGACCGCCTCGGCGCCGGCGATCACGAGGCGCAGGGTGCGGAAGTCGTAGGCATGCGCCGACCGTGCATAGCCGGTCAGGAACGTGTCGGTGCCGAACAGGATCGTGGCGCCGGTCTGGTAGATCAGCTCGGGCACGATCCGGTAGTGCAGCGGCGAGGGGTACATGTAGATTGGAATGCCCCCGAGCAGCGGCATCATCATCCCGCCGGTCAGCCCGAACGAATGGAATACCGGCAGCACGTTGAACACCTTGTCATTGGCGTTGGCGTCGACCCGCGCCAGCGCCTGCGCCGCGTTCGCAAGGATGTTGCGATGGGACAGCACCACGCCCTTGGGTGTGCCTTCCGAACCTGACGTGAACAGCACGACGGCTGGGTCGGTTGCCTGGCGGGCGACGCGGGGCGTCGTGCCGGCGAGCAAGCCCTTGATCTTGTCGGCCACACCGATCGAGGCGCGGACGTCCTCGAGATAGACCACGCGCGCCTCTGCGGAGATCGCAGTCATCAGCTTGTCGAGCTTGCCCTTCTCGATGAAGGCCTTCGATGTCAGCACGGTCTTGACCTGCGCGGCCTTCATGGCCGCGAGGACGTTGACCGGGCCGGCCGAGAAGTTGAGCATCGCCGGGACCCGGCCGATGTTCTGCAGCGCCATGAAGACGACGGCGACGCCCGCCGAATTCGGCAGCAGCACGCCGACATTCTCGCCCACGGCGGTGCCGGTCTCGAGCTTCCGGCTCAGAACCTGCGCGCCGAGGATCAGCTTGCGATAGGTCAGCTTGGTACCGAGCGCGTCCTCGATGATGACCTTGCCGGTGTCGCGATCGCGATAGGCGTGTCCGAGCGCCTCGAACAGCGAGTGATCGAGCATGGCGTTTTTCACCATCGCGTCGATCATCACGTCCTGAAGTGCGGCGCCGGCGGCATTGCGGCGTGCCTTGCCCTTCAGCGCCGGGTCGACCGGAAGCTTGACGGGCGGCAGGATGGTGACCGTCACCCGCGGAAACCACGAGCGCTTGATCTGGCTGGAGTTGAGGTAGCTGAGATGCGAGCGCTGCGCGCCTTCGATGCGAACGGGCACGACCACCGCGTCGGCCTTGTCCGCGATCATCGCGGTGCCGTCATAGACCTTCATCAACGAGCCGGAGACGGTGATGCGTCCTTCCGGAAAGATCACCACCGGTTCGCCGGCGGCGACCAGTTTGATCAGGTCGCGCGCAGCCAACGGCTTGCTCGGATCCATGGTGTAGTGCTTGACGACGCGCAGGAACGGCTTGGCCCACCAGGCCTTGGCGATGCCGGTGTCGACCGCGAAGCTCGCGTCGATCGGCAGCACGGCGTGCAGCATCGGGCCGTCGATCAGGCTGACATGGTTCGGCGCGATCAGCATGCGCGTGCCCGGAGGAGGCAGATTCTCGAGGCCGCGAACCTCGGTGCGGAACAGTGCGCGGAACAGCAGTCCGCCGAAATCGCGCACGCCTTCCTTGCCCCATTTCGTCAGCACGAACCACACTGCGCCGAAGCTGGCGACGCCGAGCCCGAAGAAGATCCAGCCGATGTGAAGGCCGGCCGCCTGCAGCAGTGCGACGAACAGCGAGCCGGCCACCATGAAGGCGGCCTGCAGCACGTTGCCCGCGGCGATGATGCGGGCGCGCTCGGACGGTGCGGACCAGGCCTGGACCGCGGCAAAGGAGGGAACGACGAACAGGCCGCCGCCGAATGCGAAGGCGACGAAGTCGATCAGCATACGCAGGCCTGCGAACGAGGTCGCGAAACCGGCCGCGGTGATGTCCTGGCCCTTGGCGGTCGCGCCGATGGCCCAGGCGAGATCGAGGCCGGCAAACCCCATGATGATGGCGCCGATCGGCACCAGCGCGAGATTTGGGCGAACGTGGCTGAGGCTCGCGGCAAACAGCGAGCCGATGGCGATGCCGATTGCGAAGATCGCAAGGCACAGCGTCACCACGCCCTCGGTGCCGCCGACGACATCCTTGACCAGCGCCGGAAGCAGCGACAGCACGATCGCGCCGACCAGCCAGAACCAGGAGACGATCACCGTGCCGTCCCACAGCCGATGGTCGGCGTGCAGCGTCTTCAGCAGGCTCACCGTCGAGGTCCAGGGATTGGCGTCGACAGGCAGATCGGGCGCCGACGGCGTCGTCTGCGGAATGCGGGAGGCGAAGGCCCAGGACAGCAGGGCCAGCACGACCACGGCCGATGCGACCCAGCCCATATGCGCGGATCCCGCCACGAACTGGCCGCCGGCGACGGTGCCGAGCAGGATGGCCATGAAGGTCGCGCCTTCGACCAGCGCGTTGCCGGTCGCGAGCTCGCCGAGCTCGAGCTGATCCGGAAGCATGGCGTATTTCACGGGCCCGAACAGCGCGGCGATGGTGCCGAACAGTGCGAGCGCTGCGAACAGGAGCGGCACCGAGTGCAGGAAGAAGCCGGCGGCGGCAAAGCAAGCAGCGAAGATCTCGGCGAACTTGAGCCGCCTTGCGACGACGGATTTGACGTATTTGTCGGCGAGTTGGCCGCCGAGCCCGGACAGAATGAAATAGGGGAAGATGAAGACGGCGCCTGCCACCGTCACCAGCGCATCGCCGTGGCCGGTTGCGGCACTGTAAAGCAGGATGATGACGAGCGCGTTCTTGAGCACGTTGTCATTGAGCGCCGAGAAGAATTGCGCCCAGAACAGTGGGGCAAAGCGGCGTGACGACATCAATTCCCTGATCATGACTAGTCCTGTTTTGGAAAGGCAGAATGAGGTTCGTTACGGTGTCTTTGAAGCGTCACGACCGGAAGGGGAGGGGACGAACGATTGCGGGCGCTGATCGCCACCTGCCTTGTCCCCTCGATCCCTCTGATCCTGTTGGTCTCCAAGCGGTGTCGTTAGGTTCGCAAAATATCTGGCGCGCCTTACCGGGTATGCGACGAGCGATGAGGAAAAGCTGAACCGCGTCACTGAAGTCTGGCGAGATCGGCCGCGAACATCGGGACATGGTGAGTCCTTCCTTGCAACCAGTTCTTGCATTCGAGCCGACCCGCCTGTGCAGGTCGCGTGCGCCTCAGGTGAGATGGGCGAGGTGACGAAAGGGCGAGAGGCGGCGGAGCAGGCTGAATCGGCGGCCCTCTTGACGGGCGCGCGTGCGGCTCGCTTGCCACATCCGGAAGGTCGCCCGGCGTTCTGCGAGCACGCCGGCAATGTCGCAGGCATTTGCGATGCGATCGATCGGCGTCATGGCGAACCGCAGCAGGGCGCGGCCAAGGCCGGTCACCAGGGCGGTGGCGTCGTCGACGAAGGTGGCGGCGATATCAACAGCGAGGGTTTGCATTTTGGTCGTCTCCGGGTTAATTTGAACAATGTTCACATGAGTAGCTCGAAAATGAACAATGTTCAAGAAGAATCGTTGCGAGATCAGAAAAAAAATCGGCGGCGGCTCCAGATCCTGGAGATTGCCCGGGGGATTATCGCGACTAAAGGATTGAGATCGTTGAAGGTTCGGGACGTCGCCGAGGCCGCCGGCTGCTCCGTTGGCAGCGTCTACAACGAGTTCGGCGACTTCGACGGGGTCATCCTGACCGTCAATCGGGAGACCGTTCAGGCCCTCACGGCCCGGCTTCGCGGGGTTCCGGCCGAAGATCCCGTTCGCCAGCTCTACGGGCTTGCCGAGACCTATCTCGAATTCTTCGCGGAGCACGCCAATCTGCTGCGCTCGCTGTTCGAGCATCGGATGGAGGACGACCGTCCTTATCCCGACGACATCCTGCAGATGGTGATGGACGCTTTTGCACTGATGCATCCGCCCCTGGTGCGGCTGCTACCGGATGCGGATGACGTGAAGATCGCGCTGTTGTCGCGCACCTTGTTTTCTGCCGTGCATGGCATCATCTCGCTCGGTCTCGAGGAGCGCATGGTGGCCGTGCCGCCGCAGATGCTGCGTCAGCAGGTCGAACAATTCATCGATGCGCATCTGGTGGGTCTCGGGATCGCGCCGCGGTGACGGCGGCGAGCGTCAGGCGCGCGCGGCCTCGCGCGGCCGGGCCGCAACGACGACGACATCAGGTCTTCCGCCGTCGACCTGAACGCGGTTGCGTCCCTTTTCCTTGGCGCGATAGCAGGCGGCATCCGCACGCCGCATCGCGCCTTCGAGCGTGGTGTTGGCGTCGGCGATGCAGGTGACGCCGATGCTGGCGGTCACCGCGAAGTAGCGATCGTCCCAGGCGAAGTTGAACAGCTCGAGCGATCGCCGCAGCCGTTCGGCGATGTCGACCGCGTTCGCAGGCGAGCACTGCGGCAGGATCAGGCCGAATTCGTCGCCGCCGAGCCGGGCCACCAGGTCACGCGGATGCCGATCCTGTTGCAGGAGGCGGGAGACCTGGCAAAGCAGGCTGTCGCCGGCAAGGTGCCCGCAGCTGTCGTTGACGTTCTTGAACTGGTCGAGGTCGAGCAGCATCAGGCCCAGCGAACCCGCCGCGGCAACGTCCAGTTCGCTTTGCAGGCGCGCCTCGAAGGCGCGGCGGTTGGACAGGCCGGTCAGCCAGTCATGCGATGCCTGCCACGCCAGGCGTTCCTTCTCGGCATGCAGGGCATCTTCGAAGGCCTGCCGCTGCAGCACCAATCGCCTGGTGTGCCAGATCAGGAGCAGGATCAGCGTCACGGCGGTGACGATGTTGATGCCGGTCAGCGCCAGCTTGATGGCGCGGGAGCCTTCGCCGAGCACAGTGGAGAACCGGTTGGCATGCACCGTGAACTGGGTGTTGAGCTCGGAGAGCCGCGACGACAGGAACTGCAGGCGGTTCGTGTCCTGAATGGGACCGTTCTCCAATTCGGACCGGATGACTTCGCCGAAGACGCTGAGCTCCAGCAGCATTGGGTCGGTGGCGGTCCACTCGCGGATCGCTTCCTGAAGGAAGCTGACGCGGTTGAAGTAGCGGAACAGCCAGATCAATCCCGGGACGTCATCGGGGTGGTTGCCGCCTTGCAGGAAGCCGATGCGGGCGGCCTCGACGTCGACCGGATCGCGCTCGAGCGCCCAGCGCGCGAACTCGTCGCCGATGGGAACGGCAAGCGAGGCCTGGTATTGCGTGAACTGGTTGGCATCGCCCGAATGCAAATAGAGATTGAGGAAATAGACGGCGTTCTTCTGCGAGCGCGACCACATCGCTTCGCCCGCGACATAGGCGCGGACCGACGACATCACCTCGAGACTGAATCCCGCGATCGCCGCCTGGAGCACGACGACCGTCACGAAAGGCGAGACGAGCTTGATGACATGAAGGAAGCTGTGTCCCTTCGTCGACGTCGCTGTTCTGCGAAACACCCTGCGTTCCCCAAATCGCGCAATGACCCCCAGCGGAGCGCTGCGCCTACAACGCGAAGTAGAGGATATGGTTGCTTAACTCGGCCTGAAAGGCGGAGGAGACTGCATCGCAGGGTGAAAGCGCTGTGAAGCCGATATGCGCAGATCGCTTCAAATGCCGGCAAATCGGACAAGGCGCGGCATCGACGAACCAATGCCTCGCATTCGTCGTGCGCGGTTTACCCGATCGAGACAGTCTCGACGGCGCCGTTAGACCAGCACCGGCTTGCGGACGCGGCCGGCGTCGCCGAACACGCGCAAATAACGCTCGATCTCCGAGGGCATGCCAGTCGCCTTTTCCGGATTGTCGGAGAGCTTGACGGCCGGATGGCCATCGACCGACGACACCTTGCAGACCAGCGAGATCGGATCGAGATTGAACGAGCCGTCCGGCGGGCAGCCGACGAAGTCGTTGGTGAGGTTGGTGCCCCAGCCGAAGGAGAGCCGCACCCGGCCGGCGAAGTGGTGATAGGTCTCCTCGATCGAGCCGACATCCATGGCATCGGAAAAAACGAGCAGCTTGTCCTTGGGATTGCGCCCCTTCTTTTCCCACCAGGCGACGATCTCCTCGCCGGCCTGGATCGGCGGCGCGCTGTCGGGGCGGAAGCCGGTCCAGTCCGCGACCCATTCCGGCGCATCGCGCAGGAAGGCCTTGGTGCCGAAGGCGTCGGGCAGCGCGATCAGCAAATTGCCGCCATAAGTCTGGCGCCACTGGTCGAGAATGCGATAGGGCGCCCAGCGCAACTCCTCGTCGTCCCTGGCAAGTGCCGCGGCGACCATCGGCAGCTCATGCGCGTTGGTGCCGATGGCTTCGAGATCATTATCCATCGCGAGCAGCACATTGGAGGTGCCGATGAAGGACGGACCGAGGCCTTCCTTCACCGCCTCCACGCACCAGCGTTGCCAGAGGAAGCCGTGACGGCGACGTGTGCCGAAGTCGGACAGGCGCAGATTCTCCAGCTTGCGCAGCCGCTCCACCTTGGTCCACAGCTTGGCCTTGGCGCGGGCATAGAGCACGTCGAGCTCGAAGCGGCCGCGGCCCTTCGTCGCCGCGCGCGAGCGCAGCTCGTTGAGGATCGCGAGCGCCGGGATCTCCCACATCGTGGTGTGGGTCCACGGTCCGTGGAAATGCAATTCGTACTGGCCCTCGACCTTGCGCAGCTCATACTCGGGGAGGCGGAATTCGGCCAGCCAGCGGATGAAGTCCGCCGAGAACATGTGGGTCTTGCCGTAGAAGGTGTTACCAGCCAGCCAGATCAGCTCCTTCTTGGTGAAGCGGATGGTGCGGGCATGGTCGAGCTGGGCGCGGAGCTCGCCTTCGTCGATGATCTCGGCAAGCCGGACATGGCGCGAGCGGTTGATGACCGAGAAGGTCACCTGCTGATCCGGGTAGTCTTCCCGAATCATTTGCAACATCAATAGCTTGTAGAAGTCGGTATCAAGCAGGCTGCGGATGATGGGGTCCAGCCGCCAGCTGTGATTGTAGGTCCGGCTCGCAATATCGGTCACTGTCATGGGGGGATTTTAGCGCGGCGGCCCGCGCGCAACCAGTGGGTTTGGCGAGGGGTGGTCTTCCGAAAGGCGGTATCGGCGACCAGGTCTTTTCAAGCCTTGGCGGCCGTCGCTGCGACCGTCTCGAGCTGGCTCCTGACCCAACGATGAGCCGGATCTTTCTGATAGCGCTGGTGCCAGACCATGAACATGGGCAGCTCGGCCAGCGTCCGCGTGCGGGACGCCAGCGGAATCCGCGTTTGCGCAAAACCGCGCATCACGCCGGATGCGAGCAGGCTCGGCATGCTCGCCAGCATCTGCGAGCCGCGCAGGAAGGTCGGCACGCCGGAAAAGCTCGGCACCGAGATCGCGATGTCGCGGTGAAGACCGTTGGCCGCCAGCCGGCGGTCGAAATCGAGCCGCTCATTGTCGGTATAGACGACGGTGATGTGGCGCGCGGCGAGATAGGCGCCGCGGCTGGCCGGTGCGGTGCGTGCCTTGGCATCGAAGTAACAGACGTAATGGTCCTGGAGCAGGCGTCTCTGCACGATGTCGATGCCGGACGGCGGCAGCGGCGTGATCAGGAGGTCGCAGCGGTTCTCGCGCAGCATCGCGGGCGAGGGCGACTGCGAGGGGATCACGCGCAGGTTCAGGCTCTTCACCTGGCCGGCGACATGATCGAAGAACCGGGGCAGCAGCAGATCGCGCTGGAAGTCATTGGCGGCGACCGTCAGCGAAAGCTGCGCGCGCGGCGGCTCGAAGCTGACGCCGCCGGCAAAGCTCCGCATCTCGTCGATCAGTGCGCGCGCCTTTGCGGCCAACGCTTGCGCATGCGCAGTTGCGACGATGCCACGGCCGGATTTGGCGAACAGCGGATCGCCCGCGATCCGCCGCAGCTTGTTCAGGGCGTGGCTGACGGCGGATTGCGTCAGGCCGAGCCGGGTGGCGGCCGCCGTGACCGAGCCTTCCTCCAGCACGGCGAGGAACAGTTCGAGGGCGTGGCCGTCGAGGGCCAAATGATCGATTTCTTTCATGTAATTCATTATAATCGATCTATTTATCTTGAGAATGGGTGGCGGCATTATCGTTCAATAAGCCGCGCGCCCGGACCGGGCGCCACAGGGAGAGATAACGCCGATGAATGCCCAGGCGACAGCCTTGCGGGATCCCCGCCTCAACAGTCCCGATCCGTTCACGCCGCCGCTCGGCGATGGCGGCTTCTTCCAGCGGGACCGTTCGATTCATCCGCCGGCGCATGCGCCGGGCTACAAATCCTCGGTGCTGCGCTCGCCGCGCCAGTCGCTGCTGTCCCTGGAGGGTTCGGTCTCGGAGATCACGGGGCCGGTGTTCGGCCACAACGATCTCGGTCCGCTCGACAATGATTTGATCCGCAACTACGCCAAGGACGGCGATCCCGTTGGCGAGCGCATCATCGTCCACGGCCGCGTGCTGGACGAGACCGGCCGGGGCGTTCCGAGCACGCTGGTCGAGTTCTGGCAGGCCAATGCCGGCGGCCGTTACCGGCACAAGAAGGACACCTATCTGGCGCCGGTCGACCCCAATTTCGGCGGCTGCGGCCGCGCGCTGACCGACGACACCGGCTACTATTATTTCCGCACTGTGAAGCCGGGGCCCTATCCCTGGCGCAACTACGTCAACAGCTGGCGTCCCGCCCACATCCATTTCTCGGTGTTCGGATCGGGCTTTGCTCAGCGGCTGATCACGCAGATGTATTTCGAGGGCGATCCCCTGATCCCGGTTTGTCCGATCCTGACGACGATTCCGGACAAGGATGCGCTCGACCGCCTCGTGGCGCCGCTCGACCTCAACGCCTCGACGCCGTTCGACTCGCTGGCCTACCGCTTCGACATCGTCCTGCGCGGCCAGCGCTCCACCTATTTTGAAAACCGCACCGCGGGGAACTGAGCCATGCCGCAGCCGCTCAATTATCTCAAGGAAACCGCCTCGCAGACGGCCGGGCCCTACGTCCATATCGGCTTGATCCCGGCGATGGCCGGCTTCGATATCTTCGAGAAGAACTTTTCGAATGTCCTGACAACGCCGAATACGGAAGGCGAGCGCATCACGCTGGAAGGCAAGGTGCTCGACGGCACCGGCACGCCGCTGCGCGACGTACTGCTGGAGATCTGGCAGGCCAATGCGAGCGGCCGCTACAACCATCCGGCCGATCGCTCGGCCGGCGCGCTGGAGCAGGAGTTTCGCGGCTGGGGCCGCGCCGGCTCCGACTTCGAGAGCAGTCTCGTCACCTTCGAGACGATCAAGCCGGGCGCGATCCTCGACAAGGCGGGCCGGACATGTGCGCCGCACATCAACGTCTGGATCGTCGCGCGCGGCATCAACATCGGTCTCAACACGCGGCTCTATTTCTCGGATGAAGAGGCCGCCAACGCCGCCGACCCCGTGCTCAACCTGATCGAACAGCCGGCCCGGCGTTCGACGCTGATCGCAAAGCGCAGCGAGCGCGCCGGCAAGGTCGTGTATTCCTTCACGATCCATCTGCAGGGGCCGGAGGAGACGGTGTTCTTCGATGTGTGAGGATCCGGCCGCCGTCCGGCAGGATCACTCCACCGGATCGCCGCGATTGATCGCTCCGCGGGCGAGGAATTGCGGCGACTGACGCATTTCGCGCGATCCCGGCCGGTCGACCGGATCGCGCCCCACTTTTTGTCTCAGTTCTGCCAGGTCAATGAATACATCGGCCTGTCGGCGCAGGTCGTCGGCGACCATGGGTGGCTGAGTGGAGAGTGTGGAGACGACCGTCACGCGGACGCCGCGGCGTTGCAGGGCTTCCACCAGCGAACGAAAATCCCCGTCGCCCGAGAACAGCACGATCTGATCGACGTGCTTGGCGAGCTCCATCGCACTTACGGCGAGATCGACATCCATGCTACCCTTCACCTTGCGGCGGCCCGTGGTGGTGTCGACGAACTCCTTCGTAAGCTTGGTGACGACGGTGTATCCGTTATAGCCGAGCCAATCGATCAACGGGCGGATCGACGAATACTCCTGATTCTCGATGAGGGTCGTGTAGTAGAAGGCCCGCAACAGCACGCCCCGGCTTCGGAATTCGCCGAGCAGACGCCTGTAATCGATGTCGAAGCCGAGCGCCTTGGAGGTGGCATGGAGATTGGAGCCATCGATAAAGAGTGCGATCTTCTCGATCGAAGACATTGTGCTCAAATCTCCAGTTCCACACGAAAGCTGGCCGATCAGCTGTCAGGGTACGGTATGTCGGCCGGAAATACTGAAGGCGCCGATGGCTCGCTGAAAAAACGGCGCAGACGACCGGACAGGGGTGGCCGTCTTGCGCCAAGGTAAGGGAGGTTCCATGCCACCAGCGCCAGGGCGCCGAATGCAGCCACGCTAGGGCGCGAGCAGGCCCTGCTCAATTGTACTGAGGTAAGGGGCTTCTATGCAAAGGATAGGGCCCGATATACGAAGGTAAGTGGCTGCGCCGGCAACAAAGGCCATTGCGGCAATGTCGCCTTCAACCATGGGCGCGCTCGGTCTTTCGTCCGACGTGTCAAATTTCATCACCATGCAGCTGGGTGCGAAAGGCGCGCGGTGACACTCCCGTGGCCGCGGCATAGACCCGGCTGAAATAGGCGGGATCCTCGAAGCCGAGCGTGTAGGCAATCGTCGAGATCGGCAAATTGGTATAGACGAGGTTGCGCCGCGCTTCGCGGATCAGCCGGTTGAGGATCAGGTGCGAGGCGGTATCACCGGTCGCCGCCCGCGTGATCCGGTTGAGATGTGTCGGCGTCACCGCCAGCGCCTCGGCATAGTCCGCGACGCTCCAGCGTTCCAGGTGATGCTGCTCCAGCAGCGCCTCGAAACGGCGGAACAGGCTGGACTCGACCGTGCCGTTGCCGCCGCTCTCGCTCGTGAGCGCGCGGGCCACCAGCCCGATCATGGCCGACGACAACGCCCGCAGCACATGCGCGCGGCCGAAATCGCGCGCGGCATGTTCGGCGAAGATCTGCTTCATGGTGGCGCGGATCTGCGGCGTTCCGCGCACCACGGCCGAGCGCGACAGCGCACCGCGCAGGCCCTCGGCGGCGAGCAGCGCCTCGTCCAGAATTTCCGCGGCGATGGTCAGTACCCACCCTTGCGTATCAGGCACGAAGCGGAAGCCGTGGACGTGACCGACCGGCACGTTGACGATCTGCATCGGCTTCAGCTGCACCACGCGCCAGTCAAGCGTCGCCTCGCCGCCGCCGCGCTCGATCAGCAGCACCTGGTGCAACCGGGCATGGCGGTGCACGGCCAGGGTCCAGTCGTGCAGCACGGAGCGGGACGCAATTGTCTCGCAATGCACGACATCAGGCAGATCGCCGGACTCGCCGAACAAATTGTAGACCCGGATGGCCGGGGCAGGGAGCGCGCTTCTCATGTTCGAATAGTACAAGACAATGACGAAACCCTCCATCGGTCTGCGCCGCCAAATCTGCAAAAAAGTGCCGACGGGAGGACGCAAGAATGAAGGTTCAGGTCTGTATCATCGGCGGCGGGCCGTCCGGGCTGTTGTTGTCCCAGTTGCTGCACCTGAAGGGCATCGACGCGGTCGTGCTAGAGAAATACAGCCGCGACCATGTGCTCGCCCGCATCCGCGCCGGCGTGCTCGAGCATGGTTTCGCCGAGTTGATGCGCGAGGCGCAGTGCGGCGAGCGGATGGACCGCGAGGGCGAGATCCACACCGGTTTCGAGATCGCCCATGACGGCGTGCTGTCCAAGATCGATCTGCACAAGCATTCCGGCGGCAGTTCGGTGCTGGTCTACGGCCAGACCGAGCTGACGCGCGATCTTTATGAGGCGCGGGACCGCCTCGGCGGCAAAGTCGTGCACAATGCGCAGGACGTGACGCCGCATGATCTGACGTCGGACCGGCCCTACGTGACCTATCGAGCGAACGGCGAGACCGTCCGTGTCAATTGCGACTATATCGTCGGCGCCGACGGTTTCCACGGCGTCAGCCGCAAGTCGATCCCGAAGGACGTGCTGCGCGAATATGAGAAGGTCTATCCGTTCGGCTGGCTGGGGGTGCTGTCGCGCACCAAGCCAGTGTCGCCCGAGCTGATCTATGTGAAGCACGAGCGCGGCTTTGCGCTCTGTTCGCTGCGCTCGCAGGTGCTGAGCCGCTACTACATCCAGGTGCCGCTGACCGACAGAGTCGAGGATTGGAGCGACGATGCGTTCTGGGCCGAGCTGAAGCGCCGCCTGCCGGACGAGGTCGCCGGCAACCTGATCACGGGGCCGTCGATCGAGAAGAGCATCGC
Source organism: Bradyrhizobium sp. 23AC (assembly GCF_054863025.1). Lineage (NCBI taxonomy): Bacteria > Pseudomonadati > Pseudomonadota > Alphaproteobacteria > Hyphomicrobiales > Nitrobacteraceae > Bradyrhizobium > Bradyrhizobium sp. 23AC. The sequence continues at coordinate 114,210 of NZ_JAVAYN010000010.1, read as the reverse complement.
GCCCCTGCGCAGCTTCGTAGCCGAGCCGATGAGCTATGGCCGGCTGTTCCTCGCCGGTGATGCCGCTCACATTGTGCCGCCCACGGGCGCGCGTGGGCTCAACAGCGCCGCGTCCGACATCTATTATCTCTACCACGCCTTGCTCGCGCATTATCAGAGCGGTGATGATTCCGGCCTTGCAGGCTATTCCGCCAAGGCGCTCGCGCGGATCTGGAAGGCGCAGCGCTTTTCCTGGTGGATGACGATGCTGCTGCATCGCTTTCCCGACCGGCTCGAATACGAGGATCGGCTTCAGCAGACCGAGCTGGATTATCTGCTCTCGTCCGAAACGGCGCAGCGCCTGCTCGCGGAGAATTACGTGGGGCTGCCGTTTTAGGCAGTCGCGACTTTCACCCTCCCTCCTGGGGAGGATGAGCCATCGCTATTTCCCTTCCAGAATATTGACCGGCGCCCAATCCGACGTTGGTGGATTTGCCGCAAGCGCTCTTGCGCGCTTGGCGAACAACGCCGACGCCGGATCCGTCTCTGCCGTCTTTCGGAACGCATCAGCCGCTTTCGCAAACTCCCTTGCCCGCCAGCACGCCAGTCCTTCAGCATAATCTGCGGCTACCTTCGCCTGCTCGGCGCCTTCCGCGCCCTTCTCGGCCAGCGGCTCGAACACCTTGATGGCTTCGCCGCGCCCCAGCACCCTGATCGCATCCAGCTCGCGCCAGGCAAAGGCGTCGCCGCTCTGCGTCATCGTCGTCTCCGAGGCCATGATCGCGGTGCCGTAATATTTGTTGGCGCCCTCGAGCCGCGAGGCGACGTTCACGGTGTCGCTCATCACGGTGTAATTGAAGCGGCGGCGCGAGCCGATATTACCGACCACGGCTTCTCCGCTGTTCAGCCCGATGCGATGCGACAGGCCGTGACCGGCGAAGACGGGATTGCCCGCATTGAGCTCCGCAAGCTTCTCATGGCACCTCAGCGCGGCGCGGACGGCGTTGGCGGCGTGTGCGGGATCGTCGGCCGGTGCACCGAACATCGCGACGATGGAATCGCCGATGTATTTGTCGACGTAACCGCCATGGCCTTCAATGATATCCGTCATGGCGGACAGATATTCGTTCATCAGCGTCACCAGCTCGCCGGGTGTCATGGTCTCGGCAATGGACGAGAAGCCGCTGAGGTCGGAGAAGAACATGGTGACGTTGCGCATCTCGCCGCCGAGCGCCGGCATCTTGCCGGAGGTGACCATGGTCTCGATGACCTCGGGCGCGAGGTAGAAGGCAAAGCTCTTGCGCAGGAAGCGCTCGTCGCGATCGGCCAGCATGAATCGGTAGCCGATCATGATCGCGAGCGCGGCAAGGCTGGCGAGTGCCGGCTCCGTCAGCGGTAGCGCCAAGGCATGGACGAATGCGCTGACGGCCACGGCTGCGTAGGCGACCGTGAGGCCGAACCAGGCCATCAGCGCGCCACCCGGTGCGAGCAGGCAGGCCGCGCAGGCGATGATCGCCGCGAACGCGATCGTGAGAATGGTCCGCATCGGGAAGCCGAGCTCGGTCACGGCATCGCGCTCGATCAGATTTCGGACCGCGGTGGCGTGCACGAACACGCCCGCAATGTCGCTGCGGGACTTTTGCACAGTGCTTGCCGGCGCGGGCAGGGCACATCGTGCCGCCGGCGTGCCGTCATACCCGCCGGACAGGCGCATCGAGGTGAGCTTGCGGTCCTCGAAATTCAGGACCGTACCAAGCAGAACGACCTTGCCGTCGAAAGCGCGGCGAAAAAAGTCGCGGTCACCCTTTTCGACGCAGGCGCGCAGATCGACGAAGGAGAAGGTCGGGATGTCGCGTCCCAGCCCTCGGAAGTTGAGCGTCATTGTGTTCGGCACGGCACTCGGGATCGCATAGCCGGACAATTCGGTCGCGCCAGAGGGCGCAATCTCGGGCTTTGCGCCCGTCGCGCGCGCAGTGAGCTCGACCGCCATCGCGGGGACCGGCCGCCCCTCGATGGCAAAGCTCAGCGGCATTCGTCGGATGACGTCGTCGTGGTCGGTGTGGACATTGAGCGCCCGCACGGTGTTGCGCACGGCGACTTGCTGGGCGCGATAGGGCACTTCCGGATGGTCATTGCTCAGGATTTCGCCGAGCACCAATTTGCCGCTGTCGGAGATTTGCCGAAGCGCGGTCAGGTAATTCCGATCGAATCCCTTCATGCGGCCGCCAACGGCGGTGTCGCCAAAAGGAATCTCCGATTGCTCGATCGAGCTCGGAAAGATGACGTCGAAGCCGATCACCTTGGCGCCGCCCTCGGTGACGCTGCCGAGCACCCGGCCGATCTCGCGCGTCCAGGTCTGCGTCGGCGATCCCTTGAACGGTGGTGTGTCGTAGGTTTCACTGTCGATGGCCACGACGACGACCGGCGATGTCGCGGTGTTGCGGCTGTCGCCGAGAAGCCTCCCGCGCATCGCCGTGAGGATGTCGAGCGAAAGGCCTTGCAGGGTCTGAAGCGGCGGCGACGTGAAGATCGCGCCCGTGAGGAGCGCAATCAGGGTCGCCGCAACGATGTCCCGTCCCCCGATCCGCCGCATCGCCCGGTCGCAGGCTGCTTATTCAAGCCGCAGCAAGCGGCCGATGATCGGGGTCGGCGCCGAGGTAGCGCTGGCATCGACCTGGAAGGTGTAACGCTTGGCCCCGAGGCTCGCGAGATAGCTGCCGCCCGGGGTCAGCGATTTCCCGGCCTTGGCAAAGTCATAGAATTTGCCGCGGATCATGATGTCGTTCTTGAGTGGCACGCTGATCGTGGGTTCCTTGCCGTCGGTGCGCTCGATCACCAGCGTGCTGCCGCTCTTGGCCTGGATCAGGGGCGCGACGCCATAGATCGTCGGCAGCTTGGACGGAGCGCTCTTGGCGTCGGACCGCATGGTCCGGAACGTGGTCGCCGCACTCTGGTTCGCCTCGCGTTCGGAGAGCTGCGCCGCCTTGGTGTCACAGGGCACCTTGGCGCGCTGCACGTCGCCGAGCTGCACGGTGCTCTGCTCGGCGCCGACCAGCACGACGCCCTCGCTGATGGTCTCGCGTAGGCAGGATTTGAGATAGCTGAGGGTAATGCTGGCCTTGGGCCCGAGCTTGATGATCTTGCCCGCGGCGACATAGTCCATGAACTCGACGCCATCGACCTTGCCTTGCACATCCTCGACGATCGCGGCCGGCGTCTCTGCCAAGGCAGGGGCCGCAGTACAGAACGCGCCGACAACAGCGCCGATCAGGCTTCTCATGACTATTCTCATTCAATTCGACCGATACTTTGCTGGTCCCCGTCCCGGCGCGATTGTTAGCATCGGGGCGCCCAGGCAAGTGTGACCAGAATCACTCTTTGATTATTGGTGCACTCTAGCAGGAAGTGGTTCAAGCCGGCCATCGCCGACAAAGGAGGGTGCCAAGTTGTTGGCCGGACGGCGAAATCAGGCGGCGGTGACAGCCTCAGGCGAACGGCCCTCGGCCGGAGACGCCATGATCGGAGTGAACGGAGCCTCGGCCTTGTGAAACGGCGTCGCCCGCTCACCGGCGATCTCGACCACCTCGTCCCAGCGCGACAAGAAGGCCTCGACGCAGGCCGGATCGAACTGCCGGCCCTTGTTCTCGACCAAATAGCCGCGGGCCACCTCGATCGGCATCGGCTCTTTATATGGTCGTCGTGTCGTCAGCGCGTCGAAGACGTCGGCCACCGCGACCACGCGCGCGGCGACCGGAATCTCGTCTGCCTTCAGACCGTTTGGATAGCCCGCACCGTCCCAGCGTTCGTGATGGCCTGCGGCAATTTGCGCACCGAGCTGGATCAGCTCGCAACCGGAGTCCGCCAGGATCCGCTCGCCGATGGTTGCATGGGTGCGGATCACCGCCATCTCGTCGTCGGTCAGCCTGCCGGGCTTGAGCAGAATGTTGTCGGGAATGGCGACCTTGCCGACGTCATGCAGGGGCGCGGCAAGATAAATGTCGCGGCAAAGTCGGGGCGGCAGTCCGAGCTGCTCGGCGATGATGCGGCTGTACCTGGCAACCCGCAGCGTGTGCTCGCCGGTGTCGTTGTCACGGTATTCGACCGCGAGCGCGAGCCGCAGGATGATCTCCTCCTCGCGTTCGCCGAGCTTCCGTGTCGCGGCTGCGACTTCGCTGGCCAGATGCGCCGCACGGTCGTTGAGCTTGCGTACGGCTGCACCAAGCTGAATCAAATTCCGCAGGCGCACCGTCATCTCAACGCTCTGCGGCTGCTTGGGCAGGAAATCGGTTGCACCGGCCTGCAGCGCTTCCATCTTGATGTCATCGGTCTGTCGCGACGTGATCATCGCGATCGGGATGTCGGCACAGCCGGGCAGGGCACGGAAGGTGCGGATGAAGCTGATGCCGTCCATGTGCGGCATCTCGTAGTCGACCAGCACGAGATCGAAGCCGCGCTCGCGCGCGCAAGTCAGCGCTTCAACGGGATCGAGGAAGGTGGTGGCCTCGACCAGGCCTTCGGCCTCGATGTGACGTTTCAGGAAGTTGAGGACGGAACGGCTGTCGTCAACCAGAAGCGCTTGGGTCAGCATCGGCGGCCGGGGCTCTCTTCGCTGGCAAAGACACGAACCCAAGCCATAACCCGAGCGAATTTAACGCGAAGCAAATGCGCCGTACGGGAGCACCCGCGCCGCGGATATGCGCGCCGTGCATGAAGGATTTCAGGAGGCTGTACACGTCTGCATGTAGTTGCGCGAATTCCGCGAAAATGTGACCCGTAGTTGTACGGATACCCGCGTTAGGGGTTTGCTCACCGGATTCGCGTCAAACGAGTAGTGGAATTTTAGCAAAGGCGGGGCAGCGATGGCGCTCAATCCCACGGAGCCGAAGTGGTCGTTGCGGTTGCCCGCCGATTGCAGCATCGCGGCCATTCGCAATGTCTATGAGCTCATTCGGGAGGCGTTCGGCCGCCAGGAGCGGCTCGAGATCGACTGTTCGAGCGTCGACAAGGCCGATGTGACCTCGATCCAGCTTCTGCTGTCGACAGCCAAGACGGGCCAGGCCCAGGGCCGCCCGGTGGTGCTGACCTCATTCTCACAGTCTCTTCGCAACACCCTTCGCCGCGCCGGCTTCACCAGCGAGGCGATGATCGATCAGCATTTCCCGCAAAAGAAAGATGGCACCTAATGGCCACGATTCTGACCGTCGACGATTCCCCCAGCATCCGGCAAATGATCAAGGTGGTGCTCGAGCCGGCCGGTCACAGCGTGATCGAGGCCGGCGACGGTGCGCAAGGGCTCGCCAAGGCGCAGGCCGGCAAGCTCGATCTCGTGATCACCGACCTCAACATGCCCGTCATGAACGGGCTGGAGTTGATCCGGGCGCTGCGCAAGCTGCCGAGCGCGGTCGGCATGCCGATCGTGTTCCTGACGACCGAATCCAACGACACGGTGAAGCAGGAAGCCAAGAGCGCCGGCGCCACCGGCTGGATCACCAAACCGTTCAAGCCTGAGCAGTTGCTCGCCGTGGTCGGCAAGCTGGTGCGCGCATGAGCGCAATGGACCCGACCGAGGTCTTTCGTCAGGAAGCCAGCGAGCTCTTCGAAGTTCTTGAAGGGGCCTTGCTCGATCTCGGCCAGCGTCCCGACGACCGCGAACTGGTCGATTCCGCCTTCCGCGCCCTGCATACGATCAAGGGCTCGGGCGCCATGTTCGGCTTCGACAAGGTCGCCTCCTTCACCCACGAATTCGAGACCGCCTTCGACCGCGTCCGCAAGGGCGAGATCAAGCCGACCCAGGAGCTGATCTCGGTCGCGCTCGCCGCCAAGGACTACATCCGCGCGTTGATCGAAGATCCCCAGTCGACCGACGACATCATCGGCGAGGCCATCCTCGACGATCTCAAGCGCTTCGTCTCGGCCGACCAGCCGGTTGCAGCGGTCGCGGAGATCGCCGAAGCCCCGCCGCTGGCTCCCGCCGGGGGCAAGCAGGCCGGCTGGCACCTCTATCTGGAATTCGAAACCCATATCCTGCGCAACGGCTCGAACCCGCTCGACCTGCTGGAAGATCTCTGCAAGCTCGGCCCCTGCTTCGTCGTGCCTGTCACTGACGGCGTCCCGTTCCTGGACGAGATGGAGCCGGAAGACTGCTATCTGAAGTGGGACGTCAAGCTGCACGCGGCCTGCGACAAGGATGCGATCGACGACGTCTTCATGTTCGTCCAGGACGAGATGAAGCTGACGCTGTCGCCCCTGGAGCATGTCGAAGCGCCTGCGCCGGCACCGTTGTTCCAGCTGCTCGACGAGGAGCTGGCCCCGGTAGTCGAAATGCCTGCGCCGCTGGTCGAGGCTGCTGCCGCGCCCGTCGCCGAGCAGCCCGTCGCAAAAGCGGAGCCGAAATCGGAATCAAAGCCTGAACCGAAGCTCGAGGCCAAGCGCGACGATCGCGGCATCGCCACCGTTCGCGTCCAGGCCGAGCGTCTCGACGAGCTGATGGACCGCGTTGGCGAGCTCGTCATTGCCCAGGCGCGGCTGACCCAGCTCGCCGCCTCCGGCTCCGACCTCTCGATCAAGATGATCGCCGAGGAGATCGAGCGCCTCGCCTCCTCCTTGCGCGATACCACGATGGGTGCGCGCATGGTGCCGATCGGTTCGTTGTTCGGCCGCTTCCGCCGCCTGATACATGACCTGTCGCGCGATTTGTCGAAGCCGGTCGAATTCGTCACATCGGGCGAAGATACCGAGCTCGACAAGACCATGATCGAGTGCCTGGCCGATCCGCTGGTGCATCTGATCCGCAATGCCATCGACCACGGCATCGAAGACACCGCCACGCGCGCTGCCAACGGCAAGACCGAGCAGGGCCGGATCGAGCTCGCCGCCGTCCATTCCGGCGCGCAGGTGCTCGTCACCGTGAAGGACAATGGCGGCGGCCTCAACACCGCGCGCATCCGTGCGAAAGCGGAAGAGCAGGGGCTGATCGCGCCCGGAGCCGTGCTCACCGATCATGAGGTCCATCAATTCCTGTTCCATCCCGGCTTCTCGACCGCGCAGACCATCTCGGCGCTATCAGGCCGCGGCGTCGGCATGGACGTGGTCAAGCGTACCATCGAGAACATGCGGGGCTCGATCGACCTGTCGACCAGGCCGGGCCAGGGCACCACGGTGACGCTGCGCCTGCCGCTGACGCTGGCGATCATCGAAGGTCTTCTGATCCGCGTCGGCGAAGGCCGCTACATCATTCCACTGTCCGCGGTCGAGGAATGCATCGAGCTGACCGCCGAGGACGAGCGCTCGCGCGGTCGCAATTTCCTCAACGTGCGCGGCAATCTCGTGCCCTTCCTCCGGCTGCGCGAGATCATGACCGCATCGGGCACGCCCGACCGTCATCAGAAGACGATTATCATCTCGACCGGTGAGACTCACGTCGGCCTCGTCGCTGACCAGATCATCGGCAACCACCAGACCGTGATCAAGTCGCTCTCAAAGCTGCATTCGGATGTCACGATGTTCTCCGGCGCGACCATCCTGGGCGACGGTACGGCGGCATTGATCCTCGACGTCGCGCAGCTCGTCGCGTTGGCGCAGTCGAAGGTCGAGAAGCAGCATATCAGCGAGGCGGCGTGATGAACGATGGTTTGGCTGGCGAACGGCAGGCTGACGCGATGCAGGTCGTGATGATCGGCCTCGGCGAGGAGAAGTTCGCGCTCGACGCCGGCCTCGTGCGCGAGATCATCGATCCCGTCCCCGTCACCAAGGTGGCGGGCGCGCGCGCCTTCGTTCCCAGCGTGATCAACGTGCGCGGCAACGTCATTCCGCTCGCCGACCTGCGCATCCGCTTCGGCATGCCGCAGCTCGATGATTCCGCCGATACGCGCATCGTGGTCATCGAGCTCGAGCTCGACGGCGAGCCGGTTCTGGTCGGCGTCACCGCCGACAAGGTCTACGAGGTCACGGAGATCTCCCAGACCGACGTGCAGCAAACGCCGCGCGTCGGCATGCACTGGAAGCCGGAGTTCATTCGCTTCATTGCCAAGTGGCGTGAAGAGTTCGTCATCGTTCCGAACATGGAACGCATTCTAAATTGAGATGAGGTCTCGGGCGAGACCGGGGTAGGGGCTGGAAATGAGATTTACCGTCAAGGCAAAGCTTGCCAGTGCGTTCGGCGTGATCATCGTTCTGTCCGGGATCGCGGGCGGCGTGGCTTACATGAAGCTCGGCGACATGATGGCGACCGCTGACAGCATGGTTCTGCGCGCAAACCGCATGGAAAAGGCGACGCAGATCGAAAAGGACATCCTGCTTCAGCTGCGCGCCGAGAAGAACTCGGTGCTCGGTACGGAGGCTCAAGCCGAACAGTTTGCCGCCGATGCCGCCAGGCTTCGCGAGGAAGCGATGAAGACCAGGGATGAGGTCTACGCGCTGGCGAGCGAGGGCGGCAGGAAGCTGCTCGACAGCTTCGCAGCCACATACGCGAAGATGAATACCTACCAGGAAGAGACGATCCGGCTGGCGAAGTCCGACAAGACGAAGGCCATGGAGCGCTCGATGGGTGACGGCCGCAAGGTCGTTGCAGACGCGATGGAATCCATGGGCGCCTATGTCGCCAATACGAAGAAGCAGATGGCCGAGCAGGCCGTCCAGTCCAAGGCAGAGGGGCACCAGGCCCAATTCCTGCTGATGACGCTGATCGGCATCTCGCTGGCGGTTGCGATCGGGGCTGCGCTCTGGATTTCCATCTCGATCAGCCGTTCGCTCGGAAGAGCCGTTGGCCTTGCAGGTGCGGTCGCGGAGGGCGATCTCAGCCAGACCATTCCCTCGGCAAGCAACGACGAGATCGGAGATCTCGTCAAGTCGCTGAATGGGATGGTCGAAAAGCTCCGGCAGATCGTCGCCGAGGCGATCACTGCGGCCCAGAACGTCTCCGCCGGAAGCCAGGAGCTGTCCGCCAGCGCCGAGCAGCTCTCGCAAGGCGCGACCGAGCAGGCTTCGTCCGCCGAGGAAGCCTCCTCCTCGATGGAGGAGATGGCCTCGAACGTGAAGCAGAATGCCGACAACGCCAACCAGACCGAGAAGATTGCTGGGCAGTCCGCCAAGGACGCCGAAGCCAGCGGTGTCGCCGTGGGCCGTGCCGTCGAGGCGATGCAGACCATCGCTGAGAAGATCACGATCGTGCAGGAGATCGCACGCCAGACCGACCTGCTCGCGCTCAACGCGGCCGTGGAAGCCGCGCGCGCAGGCGAGCACGGCAAGGGCTTTGCGGTGGTCGCCTCCGAAGTGCGTAAGCTTGCCGAGCGCAGCCAGGCCGCCGCGGCCGACATCGGGACGCTGTCCACGGAGAGCGTGAAGGTCGCCCAGGAAGCCGGCCAGATGCTGTCCAAGCTCGTGCCCGACATCAAGAAGACCGCCGAGCTGGTGCAGGAGATCACCGCGGCCTGCCGTGAGCAGGACGTCGGCTCGGCCCAGATCAACCAGGCGATCCAGCAGCTCGACAAGGTCGGCCAGCAGAACGCCAGCGCCTCCGAGCAGGTGTCGTCGACCTCGGAAGAGCTCGCCTCGCAAGCCGAGCAGCTGCAGTCGACCATCTCGTTCTTCCGGATCGAGCACGCCACGCGCAAGGAGAAGGCCACGGCCGAGCCGATCGACCGCGCCGTCGGTCAGCTCCGGGCCAAGGCTGCGCACATGGCGGCCGCCGATCGCGGCATGAAGAAGCCGGTGCCTGTCCGCAAGCCGGCACGTGCGATGAAAGTCGCCGGTGGCGGTGGCTTCGCCTTCGACATGAATGACGGCGAAGACGACCGCGACGCCGAGTTCCAACGCTGATCAACCGGTCCGGCCTAATGCCGGACCGCGCCCATTCCAACCAGGAATCCTGGACTGCATCATGGCCGCAACCTCGCAATATCTGACGCTCGGGCTCGCCGGCGAGACGTTCGGCATCAGCATCCGCAACGTCCGCGAAATTCTCGACATGCGGCCGATCTCGCGACTTCCGCATGCGCCGAATTTTCTGCTCGGCATGATCGACGTGCGCGGCAGCGGCTATCCGATCGTCGATCTCAGGAACAAGCTCGGCCTGCCCAGCGTGGCCGCCACCGAAGCGACCCGCATCATCATCCTCGACGTGCCGATGAAGGACCGCCTGGTCGGCGTCGGCTTCGTCGCCGACTGCGTGTTCGAGGTCACCGACATCGACGAACAGGCGATCGAGCCCGTGCCAGAGGTCGGCGGGAAATGGCAGTCGGACTACGCCGCCGGCATCGGCCGCAAGGGCGAGAAGTTCGTCGTGATCTTCGATCTCGCCAAGCTGATGGCCAATGACGAAGTTCCGGAAGGCCGCGACACGGCTACAGATGCGCCTCGCGCCGCCTGAGTTTGCAAGAGTAAAGCGTGGTCACGCGTAAGCTCCCCAATTCGAACCAACGAGACTGAAAATGAGATTCACCGTCAAAGCTAAGCTCGCCAGCGCGTTTGGCGTCGTCATTCTTCTGTTCATGGTAGCAGGCGCTGTGAGCTACATAAAGTTGTCCGACATGGCCGCGACCGCAGATTCCATGGTGCTTCGTGCCAAGCGGATGGAGAGAGCAGCCGAGGTCGAAAAGATCATCTGGCAGCAGGTCAGGGCGGAAAAGAACGCAATTCTGGGAACGGCAAGCGAGGCCGAGGAATTCGCGGTGAACGCGGCCAAGCTCCGCGACGAGGCCACGAAGATCAGGGACGAGGTCTATGCGATGGCAAGCGAAGGCGGCAAGAAGCTGCTCGATAACTTCGCCAGCGCCTACGCCAGAATGAACATCTATCAGGAAGAGACGATCAGGCTGGCAAAGACCGATAAGACCAAGGCAACCGAGCGCTCGATGGGTGACGGGCGCAAGGTAGTTGCAGATGCGACCGAGGCGATGGGAGCCTATGTCGCCAATACGAACAGGCAGATGGCCGAGCAGGCGGTGCAGTCCAACGAAGACAGCCGCCGCGCCCAGTTGGTTCTGATCGTCCTCGTCATCGTCTCGCTCATCGTTGCCGCGATTGGCGCAGTCTGGATCTCGATCAATATCAGTCGGTCCCTCGCCAAGGCGGTCGGGCTGGCGGATGCCGTCGCGATCGGCGATCTCAGCCACAAGATCGATGCTTCCAGCAACGACGAGATCGGCGATCTCGTGAAATCTTTGAACGCGATGACCGCCAATCTGAACGCCACCGCGGCCGTCGCCAACGAGATCGCGCAGGGCAACCTCACGATCGAAGCCAAGCCGCTGTCGGACAAGGACACGCTGGGCCTTGCGCTCGAGCGCATGGTGGAGAAGCTTCGCCAGATCGTGTCTGAAGCTCTGACCGCGGCGCAGAACGTCTCCGCCGGCAGCCAGGAACTCTCGGCGAGCGCCGAGCAGCTGTCGCAGGGCGCGACCGAGCAGGCTTCGTCCGCGGAGGAAGCCTCCTCCTCGATGGAGGAGATGGCCTCCAACGTGAAGCAGAACGCCGATAACGCCAATCAGACCGAGAAGATCGCCGCGCAGTCGGCCAAGGACGCCGAAGCCAGCGGTGCCGCGGTCGGCCGCGCCGTCAACGCGATGCAGACCATCGCCGAGAAGATCACGATCGTGCAGGAGATCGCACGCCAGACCGATCTGCTCGCGCTCAACGCCGCGGTCGAGGCCGCGCGCGCGGGCGAGCACGGCAAGGGCTTTGCGGTGGTCGCCTCCGAAGTGCGCAAGCTCGCCGAGCGCAGCCAGGCCGCCGCGGCCGAGATCGGCACGCTCTCGGCCGACACCGTCAAGGTGGCACAGGAGGCCGGCGCGATGCTCTCCAAGCTGGTTCCTGACATCAAGAGGACCGCCGAGCTGGTCGAGGAGATCACAGCGGCCTGTCGCGAGCAGGACGTCGGATCGGCCCAGATCAACCAGGCGATCCAGCAGCTGGACAAGGTCGGTCAGCAGAACGCCAGCGCCTCCGAGCAGGTGTCCTCGACCTCCGAGGAGCTCGCTTCGCAGGCCGAACAGCTTCAGTCCACCATTGCCTATTTCCGCATCGAGCAAGGCGCCAAGAGCCAGGCACCGGCGCCGATCGACCGGGCGGTGAGCCAGCTGCGCGCCAAGGCGGCCACCATGGCGGCTGCCGAGCGTCCGGCGAAAAAGGTCGTGCAGGCCCGGCCGGCGCGCGCCGTGAAGGTTGCCGGCGGCGGCTTTGCGTTCGACATGCATGACGGCGAGGATGATCGGGACGCCGATTTTCAGCGCTAGGACTTTTGCGGGCCGGTCTGCCCTGCGACGGTGGACCGGTCTTCTTTCAGCGGTTGTTTAAACCCGTAGGATTCGAGATGGCCCGTACGGCCCGACATTCAGTGCAGGTGGCCGTCGCGGACCGGGGCCGGCGGCCATGATGCCCGCCGTACAGGATACGGCCGTGCATCTGTCGGACCGCCATTTCCGCACCATCGCCGAACTGATCGAGGGCCAGGTCGGCATCAAGCTGCCGCAGGGCAAACGGCTGATGCTGGAGGGGCGGCTGCACAAGCGCGTGCGCGCGCTCAACTTCTCCGGTCTCAATGAATATGTCGAGACCCTGTTTGAGGCCGATCATTTCGATACCGAGCTCACCCATCTCATCGATGTGGTGACGACCAACAAGACCGACTTCTTCCGCGAGCCGCAGCACTTCACCTTCATGCGCGACGTCGCGATTCCCGGCCTGCTCAAGTCGCATGGACGCAAGAACGCGAACCTGAAGATCTGGAGCTCGGCGAGCTCCACCGGCATGGAGGCCTACACCACCGCGATGGTGCTGGACGACATGACGCGGAACGGCTCGCGCTTCCAGTACCGCATCCTCGGGACCGACATCTCGACCGCGGTGCTGCGCCTCGCCAAGACGGCGATCTACACGCGCGACGTGCTCGGCCCGGTGCCGGAGCAATTCGTGAAACGATATTTTTCGACCTCGCGGGACAAGTCGCGCGGTGAGGTGCGGGTCGTACCCGAGCTGCGGCGCGCGACACATTTCATGAGGATGAACCTCATGGACAAGTCCTATCCGGTCGATCGTGACGTCGACATCATCTTCTGCCGCAACGTTCTGATCTATTTCGAGCGCGAGACCCAGCGCAAGGTGGTCGAGCAATTGTGCAGCCATTTGCGTCCGGGCGGCTATTTGCTGGTCGGACATTCGGAATCGATGATTCACAGTGCCGTGCCCGGGCTGAAGCAGGTTCAGCCAACCATTTTCCAGGTCTAGCCGGAGCGCAACCAAGATGCCGAGGGAGAAGGTTCGCGTGCTGATCGTGGACGATTCGGCGTCGGTGCGCCAAATCCTGCAGACGATCCTCAACGAGGACCCCGATATCGAGGTGATGGCAACGGCCTCCGATCCGTTCGTGGCGGCGAAGCGTCTCCAGGACGAGATTCCCGACGTCATGATCCTCGACCTGGAAATGCCGCGCATGGACGGCATGACGTTCCTGCGCAAGATCATGGCGCAACGCCCGATCCCGGTGATCATCTGCTCCTCGCTGACCGAAGAGGGCTCGAACGTGATGTTCGAGGCGTTCGAGGCGGGCGCGGTCGATATCGTGCCGAAGCCGAAGATCGACACGCGCCTGGCGCTGCTCGAATGCTCGACGCGGCTGCGCGAGGCGGTGAAGTCGGCTGCGCGCGCGCGGGTGCGGCCGCGTGCGGAACGCCGGGCCATCGAGAAGAAGCTGACCGCCGACGCCATCATCCCGCCGCCGGTGCAGGGCAGGGTCCGACCGACGACGGAGCGCATCGTTTGCATCGGTGCGTCGACCGGCGGCACCGAAGCGCTCAACGACGTCCTCGAGATGCTGCCGCCGCACTGTCCGCCGATCGTCATCGTCCAGCACATGCCGGCAGGTTTCACCGCGGCCTTTGCCAAGCGTCTCGACGGCGTCTGCCAGATCAGGGTCAAGGAGGCCGAGGACGGTGAGCCGGTGCTGCCGGGCTGCGCCTATATCGCGCCCGGCGCCCGCCACATGCTGCTCCAGCGCATCGGTTTGCGCTACCAGATCGCGATCAAGGACGGCCCGCCGGTGTCGCGGCATCGCCCCTCAGTCGACGTGTTGTTCCGCTCGGCGGCCCAGCATGCCGGCGCCAACGCGCTCGGCGTCATCATGACCGGCATGGGCGACGACGGCGCGCGCGGGATGCTGGAGATGCGAAAGCTCGGCGCCTCGACGCGGGCGCAGGACGAAGAGAGCTGCGTGGTGTTCGGTATGCCCAAGGAAGCCATCGCCCATGGCGGTGTCGAGAAGGTCGTTTCGCTGCATCACATCCCGCGCGAGATCATGCTCTGGTATCAGGCCGGGCACGCCGCGGTGGCGGGTTGATGGCCATGTCGCCCGTTCCGGCCAACACGCTCGCCGAGGCAACCACCGCGATCGAGGACGTCTCCTCGCGCATCGAGGACGTCTTCGCGCGCGTCGGTCACGAGCTCGGACGCGGCCACCTCATCTTCAAGGAGCTGAACCAGGGCTTAGCTACGCTCTCGGGTGAGCTCTCCGGCGCCGAGATCGAGGGTGCGGCAACGGCGCTGCAGGAGATCGCCGCGAGGCTCAGCGAGCTGGCGCAGGCGCTGCCGGCGGAGAGCGCGCTGCTGGAGACGATCGGCAAGAGCACGGCGGAGGCGTCCTCGCTGCTCAAGCCGCTGTTCAAGCACATCGGGATGATCACCATCATCGCGCGCAGCGCGCGGATCGAGGCGGCCTCGCTCGACGGCGACCGCGAGGGCTTTCTCGCCTTCACCCAGGAAGCCTACGATCTCGGCAGGGCCGTGCAGCGCTCGATCGAAGGCTGCGCACGCGACCAGCAGCGCCTGTCCGAAGCGGTTGCCACCGCCTCCGGCCGGCAGAAGGAGTTCGAGAGCCGGTATCGCGCTCAATTGATGTCGGAGAGCGCGGAGCTCGGCGCGGCCTATTCCGGGTTACGCGACCAGCGCAGCAAGAGCAGCCATTTGGCCGACCGTGCCAGTGCCAGCACCAGGAAGATCGCCGAGGCGGTCGGCAGCGCGATCATCTCGCTGCAGGCGGGCGACAGCACGCGTCAACGTCTCGAGCACGTGTCCCACGGCCTCGGCCTTGTGTCGGAATCAGCGCCGAGCCTCGTCCCGGAAACGGTGCCGAGCGACGACGGCGTGCGTGCAATTTGCCGGCTGCAGGCGTCCCAGCTCAGGGATGCCCAGCGTGAGTTCGGCGGCGACGTCGGCCAGATCGTCGGCGCGCTGACTGCGATCCTGCACGATGCCGGCAGCGTCGTCGGCCACGGCCGCACGCTGTTCGGCGGCGAGGATGGCGGCTCGTCGTCGTTCCTGACGCGCATCAAGCAGACGCTGGCGCATGCATCGACCCTGATCGCCACCTGCGAGAGCGCCGGTCGCTCGGTCGACGAGGCGCTCGCGATCGTCGAGGACACGCTGACGAAATTTCGCCAGGCGATCGCCGGGCTTGCCGAAGCGACCGTCGACATCACGCTGATCGGAATGAATGCCGGCCTCAAGGCGAGCCATCTCGGCAGCCGCGGCAGCGCCTTCGTCGTCATCGCCAACGAGCTCAAGGCGACCGCCGACCAGGTCTCCGCGGGGGCCGCGCGCCTGAGGCCCGTGCTCGACGGGATCGAGCGCTCGGCCAATGAGCTGAAGGAGCTTCGCGTGCAGGGTGATCCCACCCAGCTTGCCAAGCTCGAGCCGCAAATCCTTCAGGCGCTGCGCGAGGTCGAGGCCGGCAATGAACGGCTCGGCAAGCTGATGAGCCGGCTCGTCGACGAAGGCGCGGAATTCGAGAGGCTGATGAATTCGGCCCAGGGTCTGATGACGAGGCTCGGCGAAAGCTCCGCAGCCTTGCCTGCGGTCGCCACGCGGCTCGAGACCGCGAGTGCGGGCGCGCAGCGGCTACAGCCGGAGCCGCAGGATCAGGCGATCCTCGACGATCTCTTCGCGCGCTACACGATGGAGCGCGAGCGGGATGTTCATCGCGAGTTCCTGCAAGTGCTCGGACTCAAGTCGATCGCCGCGACGCGCCGGGTCGAGGCGGTCGAGACTGCGGATGACGGCATAGAATTGTTTTGATTGCGTCGCCACGTGCTGCGGCGGCAATTTGACGGGTCGGCTTTGCAGGGCGTTAACCGTCGCGGAATACTCGCCGCGTCGGTCATTGCCGCGCCCCAGAGTTGGTTGCAAATACCAGTGAATTTTACGGCGGACATTTCCATGATGCGAGACGGCAAATACGCGGCCTGGTTCAGGACCCCGCGCGGCCAGGGCACGGGTATCGTGCATCTGGCGGACGGACGGATTTCCGGCAGCGACAGCTTCTTCACCTATGGCGGCTCGTATCAGTTCGATGACGATCAGCGCTTCACGGCCGTCCTGACCACGCGGCGCTATGCCGAGGGGCCGCCGACCGTGTTCGGTCTGGACGAGGTCGAGGTCAGCCTCGCCGGCGTGTGCAGCGGTGCGATGGCGACCTGCTCCGGAACGGCCAGGGAAGCGCCTGACGTCATGTTCGAGGTGACGCTGATCTACAGCCAGGAAGATGCGCCGGCTGTGGAAGCGCGAGGCGCCGTCGTGAAGCTCAATGACAAATTGCCCAAGGGCCTCGACAGCCGTTCGCGGCCGCGCCAATTTCCTGCGCCTTCCAGGCCTCCCGCATCTTAGTCTTGCGTTGACGCTATCGCAGCGAAGCGGGCCGCGGCAACGGTGCATTCAGGCGCGGAAAGCTAGGATGAGGCGGCAATAAGGGACGCACGAGACCATGCCTCAGATCTGGATGACATACGACGAATTGGCGACACTCAGCGGCTGTACGGCCGCAGAAGCCAGAATGCGCGCCATCCATCTGTCGCTCGACCGTCGCAAGAGCCGCGACGGCGCAACGCGCGTCAAGCTCGACCTGGCGCTGACGGCCAAGTTCTTCGCCTCAATCCGCGAAGCGGATTTCGATCTCGACGGCGCCATCGAGGCGCTCCAGAGCACGCACAGGCAGATGGCCGAACTCCTGGCCCCGACCGGGTTCCGCGAGCGCGGGGCAGCCTAGCTCGCTTGGCGTCAGGCCCCGCAGATCGTTCCACGCGCCACCGGTGGATCCCCGCCAGCTTTTCGCGAATCAGGCATAGACTCGTCTCCGGAATTTCAAGCCGGGGCCGGGGTTTCAACCGCATCGGGCCGTAGAGCCTGTAGGAGAATGCCATGAGGAAAGCCAAGTATCGGGTCGGCGTGACGCTGTTGGGAACGGTGATGCTCGGTGGGCTGCTGATCGTCACAACCGCGCCGTCACGTGCGGAGGTCGTCAAGCTGCAGGCCGACCTCAAGGGCAGCAATGAAGTGCCTCCGAACGGCTCGTCCGGTTCGGGCAAGGCCGAGGCCGCGTTCGACACCCAGACCAAAATCCTAACCTATACGATTACGTTTGCCAATCTGACTGGTCCGGCGATGGGGGCGCATTTTCATGGCCCCAGTGATGCGGGCAAGAACGCCGGCATCGCCTTGCCCTTCAAGACGGTCCAGAGTCCTATCCAGGGCAGCGCCACGCTCACGGATGCCCAGGCAGCGGATCTATTGGCCGGCAAATGGTACGCGAACATTCATACGGCCGCGAACCCAGGCGGCGAATTGCGCGGGCAGATGATGAAGTAGGGGGACGTCGCCGTGGCGCTGAAGAATTTGTCAGCGCCGTGGACCTCAGGCTGGCGGCCGAGGTAAGAACGCCAGGATCGTCTGGGCGAGGATGACGCCGACGGTGCCTCCTGCCGCCTTTTGCAGCACGTCCAGGAAACCCGGATCACGATCGGGGGGCAGCGTTTGCAGGACTTCCAGCCCCATTGCGACTGCGATGACGAGCGAGCAGGCCAAAGCGAGCCGGCCGGGCAACAGGAAGGCCAGCAGGAAGCCCAACAGGCCATAGGCGCTGAAGCGCTCGATGACGACGATCCAGTAGGCCTCGTGATGCCCCAACAGCGCCGGCCGTCCCGCCAGCCTTGCCAAGGTGGCATAGGCGATGAGGGCAAGGCAGATTCCCGCGGCTGCGATGAGGTGATTTCGACGCATGGCCCACCATAGCCGCTTGAAGGCCATTCCGCTTCGAAAGACGAGAACATCGTTAAAACGCCTCGTCGTTCTTCCGAGGGCGCGGGCCGCCCAAAACCTGCCCGCCATCGCCGGCCCGGAGGCAGTCCGGCGAAGATGGTCAGGCCACCAGGACGCCGCCGGCCGGCGCTGCGGATGCGGAGTGGCGGCGTGAATCGACCAGCTCGCTGAATTTCGCAAACGGCAGCGGTGCGGCGACGAGATAGCCCTGTCCTTCCTCGACGCCGGAGGCGATCAGGGCGCGGCGCTGCTCCTCGGTCTCGATTCCTTCCGCAACGACCGTCATGCGGAAGTCCTTGGCCAGCGCGACCAACATCTCGACGATCGTCGTGGTCGATGCATCCACGGTGATGGTGTCGACGAAGAACTTGTCGATCTTGATCGTGTTGGCGCCGAGCCCCTTCAGCCGCGACAGGCCGCTGTGACCCACGCCGACATCGTCGATGGCGACGCGGAAGCCGTGGTCGCGCAATTCGGCCACGACGGTCGCGGCGTGCGCGAGATCGTCGAGCTCATCGCGTTCGGTGACTTCAACCACGATCTGGCGTGCGGAGATTCTCGCCGCCAGGACCGTGCGACGCAGCGTCTCGACGAAGCCGGCACTCAGCAGGTGTTTGGGCACGACATTCACGGACATCTTGAAGGTCTTGTCCGCCTTCAGCACGCCCTGCAGGTCGGCGAGTGCCGATTTCAGTATCTGCCAGGTCATCACCTGGATGCGCCCGCTGGATTCGGCCAGCGGAATGAAGTTCATCGGCGGCACCACCGAGCCGTCCCGACGAACCCAGCGCGCCAGAATCTCGCAGCCCGTGATCTGGCCGGTCCTGAGGTCGAAGATGGGTTGGTAGTATGGCTTGAATTCGCCGGCCGCGAGGCCGCGATCGAGATCGGCGACCGGCCCTTCCATCCGGCGGCTGCGTGCCAGCAGGATGCCGAACAGTGCACCAAGCCCAAGGGCGACTGCGAGCGCCGGCCAATACGCCTCGCTGTTCCAACTCGAAAGCACGGCGTGCTCGAGCCGGATCGTGGCGTGAAGCGGGAAGCGCGTGGAATGCCTGTCGAAGCTGATCGGCCCTGGCAAGGGCCTGTCGGCATGGAGCCGGAATTCGCCGAGCTTCTCGCCATTGCTCAAGGCGAGGATCACCTCGCTGTGCGCGCGCAACTCGGCGGGCATGAGATCGAACAGGCCGGCGTTGATGCCGACGATGGCGACCAGCGCGGAGCTGCGATTGACGTCCCTGAGCACGCCCAACGCGTCGCCGCCGAACTGCTCCACGCGGAACAGCGAGAGCCTCTTGTCGTGTGAGGGCAGCATGTCGCGCCGATCCGCCCATCCCTTGTCGAACTCGAGCGTCTCGGAATAGGCCGAGCAGATCACCGATCCGTCCGGGTTGACGAGACGGACGTCCTTGATCGCCGAGCGCTGATAGACGTGGAGCCGGATGGCTTGCAGCGCTGCCGGTGCGCAGCTGGCAAGATCACGCTTGGCGAGTTCGTCGAGGCTGGCCGCGGCGAAATCGACCGCAAATTCGGAGCGGCGCAGAACGACCTCGGTCAGCTCGTTCAGTTGGTGCGCCTGCTGGTGGCGAATGACGCCGTCTGCCGCAAAATGGCCCGCCAGCCCGAACGCCATCGTGCTCGCAATAACGAGCGCCGCAAACGAGAGGTTCGGCCGCTGTAATCTCATCCGGTCCAGGCGAAATTCAGGAGAGGCTTGGTGACTGATCTTGGAACTGATTTTGGGAATTGATTCTAGCCAGCGGGGGCTAAGATAGGGTTTAACGGGCGGACCGGTCCGGAAGGGCTACCGAGGGGTTGGCTGACTGATGTCGTGCGGCCCGAGCATGGAAAGTTGAGCAGTATGATCAGGACGTTAAGCCTCCTCCTCCTGTCCTTCGTCGTCGGAAGCTCCGCGGCTTGGGCGCAGGGAACCAAAGACCAGCCATCGGGCACTCAGCCCACCTCCCGCAGCGGCACGGCGACGAATTCCGGTTCGGACAGCATGGGCGGAGCTTTCAAGGGGACGGGGACACCCAACTATGGAACGAGCCCTGGGATGGGGTCCCAGAAGAAGACGCGCAACTAGGTCAGGCCAGCTTGGTCGCGCTCATCGGGGGCGCGGGGAGACGGCCCCTGGATAAGCTCTGCCTGACCTGTCGGTGCGGGGCGCTGCGGGATCACGGGCGGCCCGCAGCCGAAGCACCACGAAGGCGATGTTGATCGCCAGCCAAACCAAAACCGCGGAAATGGCAAAGTGGAGCACTGCCAGACCTCGCTGTGAGATTCGAACTAACACCCGAACGTAGGTCTGGTTCCGTCCCGGCGAGACAAGCCATGATTACTCTGTTTCGAAAGACTGTAGGCTGACGCCCGCATCTGCGGAGGCGTGACCTCTGAGTCTTTTGCAGTGACCTGCTGGCCCCATCAGTGAGGTCGGTCGTCATTCACCGCAGCGCGGGAGGTCGTGCTGCGGGGCTCAAGGCGAGCACCGTCGCATTTCCGAGGCTAGCTCTTTTTTCCCGTCTTCGGCTTCAGCGAAAGACCAAGCCGCAAGGCCATGCGCTTGATCGCATCAGGCGAGCGTCCGAGAACTTTCGCCGCCTCTTCCAGCGAAGCCGAAGACTTGGCCAGCTCCATGAGCCGGCGGTCTTCTTTGAACGACCAGGGCTTGCGCGCCATAACCGAAATCATCCTCTTGTCGACACAACGACAAAGCCGCCAAGCGACCCATGTTCGCTCGACGGCTTTGCTTGGGTGGGGCCGGGCTTGGGGGAGCTCGGTGCAAGATGGATATGCGATCGGTGAGACTTCGCAACAAACAACGCGGATTAAGCTAACTGCTCAACCTTACCGCGATGAAATCGATGCGCGATGCTCCGTATAACAACGGTGTTTCGCTGGCGAATCCGATGCGCGCCCTCCGACTGCGGTCTCATCCGTGCGGCTCGACGTTTGAAGCGCCAAATGAACGCGGGTTCATGGTGTCGCGTTGTCGAGTTCTGGTAAAAAGAACTGGAGCCTCTTCTCCGCGCTCTGCGCTCGCGTGCCGACCAATCTTCAAGCATCACGTTGCACAAACTTCATCTTCGTCTGACAAAAGTTTCAGCGGTGACGATCTTGAAGTCGACACAACGAAAAGATGAAAATGAGCGCGGGAGGAACGTTCCGGCAAACGTGGGAATATTCCAATGTTAGCTGCTTTGGTTTTGATTTCGATTTTCGCAGCGGGTTTTGGCTGCGGCTATGCCGTACGGGCGTGGCGCTCGCGGAAGCGATCGGCACGATATCGTCTTTATGCACCCTATACCCCTGCCTCGATGGAAGCCGGTCGTACCCAGCGGCCATCGTAACCGCGGGGCCGCGCGCGTGCTGCCCCATGGTCGTGGCGAAGTCGAAATAACCATGTGCGGTTAGGTTAATCTGTCGCCGTCCTTGAGGGCCCAGGAAAGGCAACCTAAGACGGATCAGTTCATTGCGAGTTCGGGCCCTCTGTTTCCGGAGGGCGCGCGCGGGTAGGCGTAGATGACGTGGCTGATTGCGTTGCTGGGCGCGACGACTTGCGCTCTTATTTTGATTGCGTTTGTTTGTAGCTATGGCCGGCATCTGAGAGATCTTCCAGGTCCTTGGATCATGAGCGAGGGTCATTCAAATGATTGATCAACGGCAGAACGCGCCGCGCAGATATTTTGTTGACGCGCAAGGGCATCGTGTTCTGATAGGCCTGTCGCTGGAGGAGACGGCGGAATTCGAGGCGCTGGATCTTGCACCGAAGGAGACGGTGCAAATCGTGGCCGAAACCCGCGCAGGCACGGGAGCGGCCGCGGTTGACGACGTTCGGTGGCTCGAGCTCTATTCCAAGCACGAAGGAGCCTGGCGGGCCTGGATCGCACAAAGCCAGGCGGGGCGGACGCAGGATTTAGGCTTTGTTAACTATGCCTGACCGATGGTAGCGGCTTAGATTTCGAAAATGGGGATGGCCCACATGTTTCAGCTGTTCCTGAGAGCACGCGCGCACAATCTCCTCGGCTCGCGCCGCGAGGACAAGGGCTTCAAAGCCCGCTCCGCCGAGCGTGATGCGGAGACGGACCGCGCGAGGGTCGACGCCGTCATGGTTGCCATTGACACCGCGCTACGAGATGCGGAGAGGGAGCAGGTCGGGCTCAGTCGACGTGTCGATGACGCGCTGGCGCGTGCATCCGTCACCTTCGGAAACGGCACCGATGAGTATCTCGAGCGAGAGGCGCTCGACAATCATCACCAGGATCTCTTCGCGGCGGACATCTCCAATGGCCAGCGGCGGCTCAAGGAGCTGGCAAGCACCATTGCTCACTTGAAGTTCGTCAAGACCGCAATGCTCACGCGTTTTCCGAATTTCAAGCCGCCGCAGCTCAACAGCTAGTATTGAGGACAGCGCGGTCTGCGGCTCGAAGGACGAGGCGTGCGCTCAGGCCGTTGCCGAGAGTCCTATGCGATAGCCCTGCCACACACAGGGCAGACCGCGTGACAATTCGGCGCCGCTTTGTCGTTTGGCGCGTCGATCCTTTTTGCTATGGTCCCGGCAAGCATTCACGCTTCGAGGGAGCAGCAAGGTGCCGGTCAGGAATATGCGAAGGTTGGTTGGATTGGCATGCGTGTTGACGTTGGCTGCGCCGGCGACGGCGTCGGCCATCACTGCCGAAGTGGCGCGCGCATGCGAAGCGGCGGTGGCCAAGGCGTTTCCGCCCAGGCAAATCGGCAACCCGGCGGCCGGGAGTGCCAAGGGAACGGCCAAGGATCAGCGGGCATACTTCCAAAAGTGCGTCGCGAACAACGGTAAGGTCGACGACGCGCCGGCTGAGGCGGCCAAGGACGGTAAGCCTAGTAAGTAGCGGCCGTTGATCTAACGCGGCGGCGGGCAGGGAGAATAGAACGCGCCGTTCGCCGCGTTGATGCGTTCGACGCATTGGTTGGGATCGGTGATCGTCCCTGCCACCGTGAAATCGTAGCCGATGCCTTTGACGACGACGATGTAGCGACCCGGCGAAAGCGTGAAGCCGTCCTGCTCCGGTTGCAGCAACAGCATCCTCTGCTGATCCTCGACCGGCCCCACTTTGTAGGGGTAGGACATGCTGCGAATGACCCAGGAATCGCCCGCGTTGACTATGGCGGCCTTGCCGGAGGCATCGACGCCCATTGACCGGGACACCTTCGCGACGACTCGAACCTCGGTCACGCTTGCCTCAATGCTTCCGTCCGGTCTGAACACGATGAAGTTGACATCTCCGCTTGTCAGGGTCGTTGCACTCGGCGTGTTGATGGCCGCCGAGATCGCAACGCGGCGGTCTGGAATCTTTCCGGGGACCGGCTTCAGTTCCTGGAGTTGCCCCTCGTTCAGCGCGTAGACGCCGAAGGTTGTCGGCAAAGGCATGGAGGGGTGTGCAGGGGGTGCCGGCTCCTTTGCGCTGTCGGGCGATCGTTCGACACTCGCGCTCTCCGATGGGGTCGGGGCGGTGGCCGGCCGGGGCTCGGGGGTGCCCGGCGCGCGGTCGGATGGCAGCACCAATTGTGACAGTGCGGACACCTGTGTCCTCAAACGCGGCCAATAGATCACCGCGCTGCTGGCGCCGGCCATGAGCAGGAGAATGCCGGCCAGTCGAACCAGAAAGGTGAAGGCGCCGCTCCGTTTGGGTTGATCCGGCGATCGTGGCGAAGCCACGGGACGGCGCGGTGCTCCCGCGTCCTTCGCAGCAGGCGGCGAAGCCGAAACGGCTGACGACATCGGAATGGGCGGGGGAGCGGGGGTATGGCCCGGGGGCGGGACCGGAACGTCGGTTGCCGCGACAATTTTTTGCGGCTCGGACGCGGCGCTACGCTCGAAGGAACGCTCGACCTCCTTGATGGCACGTTCGAGGACTTGCTGAAACTCGCGCGATTCCCGCGCATCGGCATGCGTGAATTGCTCCAGAAGCTTGACGCGCGCCAGCTCATAGACGATCTCCCGCATCTGCCGGGGATCGTCGGATACGGCGCGGATGCGGCTCGACAGGAGACGGATAAACCCGGCTTTGATCTGTTGCGCCGAGGGAGCGTTGGCCGCAGTTTCACCGGAGTCGGTCATCAAGGTCGATCAAGTAGCCCGGATAGGGCTATTTCGCTAGGTCTTTCCGCTTCAAACGTCTCGAGTTGAGGCGGTTTGGCTTCGATTGGCGGGTCCGCAAAGGCCTCGCGCGGTGTTCGAAGGTGCTTGCTTTTGGGCGAGAACCTGTGACATTTCGCCAAGCTCTCTTCTCTTTCTGGTGCTCGACCATGCGCGGCGTTCTAGCAGTCCTCACGGTTTTGACCTTCCTGGTTTCGCCTGCCGTTGCGCAAGGGACCAAGGATCAGGCCAACACCACGAGCTCCAGCATCATCACGACCCCTACGAAAAAGGCGCAGACCAATCAGGCTGCCTCGCGGCCGACCGCCGTTCGGAACCTTTCAGGCAGGCTGCCTGCTGGAAAGTCGGCCCAGGGCGTCTGGCGAGACGGCAAGCTGGTTGCCGTTCCCCGCTGAGGCCGCCGCCCAACGAACCGTGAAGGAACGGTGATCGCCTCCCTGACGTTCATGCTCGGGAGATATCGTATGAAACGACCAGTTCTGATCGCCATTGCGTTGCTTGTGCCCGCCGCTGCCTGGGCCCAGGGCGTCAACGATCCTTCGACGCCCAACCGCAACGTGACCATTGTCAATCCGTCGCAGCCCGCGCCGCCCAACGCGACGCGTAACATCCCGAGCCGGATCGAGCCGCCGGTGACGAGGGGCGGCGGATACGCCCGACCCTATCACGGGAATAGAACCCGGGGCAGTGGCAGTGGCTCGAGCCGCCGTTAGTCGCGCTGAACACCCGCCAAGACCCAGGGCCGGCTATTGCGGATTGACCTCGACCTCCAGTGTCGATGTCCCCGCAACCTGACGGTTCTTGCCCGAGATCAGCAGCGTGAACTTGTCGCTGCCGGGCGCCTCGGCTTCTGCCGAATAGCGGAAGCCGGACCCGACCACCGCCAATTGTCCCCGTGATGGCCCGCTCACGACCGATACCTTGAAGATCTGCATGTACGACCAGCGCAGGCCCTGGATGCACTCCGCGCCCGGCGCGATCGACATCGTCCATTTCACCGTATCGTGCGACAACGCGAACGGCGTCCGTTCCTTGATGCAGATGGGGCTGGCCTGCGCCGCGAGGCTAGACATGGCGGACGCCGCGAGGACAACACCTGACAGCAATACCGGTCCTGTACGCATTCTCGGCAACTCCACCAGTTTATGCCGAAATCTAACGGTGACGATTTGACGAGGTCTTGGAACGCAGCTGTTTGCCTTTGACCGCTCATCACACGTAAATCTCAGAAAGCGCGATCATCCGGTCGGCTCTCTCCAGATCATGCCATCCTACCTCTGTTTTGCCCGACGGATCAAATCGGATTTCGGGAAAGACGTAACTGATTGAAATGGCTGGCGCCGGCTACTGTGCATGGGGTTGTTTTTCGATTTTTGATGGGACGGCCCCGCGTTCCTAAAATCTTGCAATTGGCAGCCGCATGAGCTGAAGTTGAGGGGGCCGCTGGATGCTGCTCGGCCCGCTCGGGAGTCATCGGAGTGCGATCCATTCGCCGCAAGTCCACATCGGATCGCTCGATATCCGGGCAAGCGCCGGTTCAGGCGGCCGTGGCCGCCGCTGTCGGATTGGCCCTCTCTGCCTACCCGCTCTCATGTCGTGCTCAGACTGAGCCGGAGCCATCCATCAGCGACTACCTTCCGCCAAGCGAGCCGGAAGTCTCGCGCGACGAATGGCGGCAGCGGATCGAGGACGCACGGCGCCGAGCCAAGGAAGCTTCGCGCGAGCGGCGGGAGCATCCCGAGCTCTACAAGCCGATTCCGGAAGATCCGGACCTTGTCGCGACCGAACGCCTTCTCCGCGACGATAGCCTGCAGCGAGGCGATATCGTCACGACCAAGAAGGGCATGTTCGTCTATCAGGGGCGATCCGACCAACCGCGTCGCGATCAGGACTTCGTGCCGGTCAACCCGAAATCGGTGCGCTGAAATTCAGTACCGCCGCAAGATCTCGTTGAATTTGGGATCGGTCACTTTCGTGGTGTCGAGCAGCAGCGCCTTGCCTTGCGGAGTTGCCTGCACATAGGCCGCGATCAGCAGCGGCTCGTAACGCGAGCGATTGGCGAGCGCGGCGCGGATGTCGGATTGCGCCAGCAGCTTGATCTCCTCGTCCGTTGCAGCCGCGCTCGAGGTCACGGTCCGGACGCGAGCGAAGGCGACGTCGATCGGCACCGATCCGGTCAAGTAGGACATCTTCACAGCGGGCGTCGCCGCTTCGCCTGCCTGGGCCTGCAGCGTGCCGAGCGTCAGCCACAGCGCGGGCCTGATCGGTGAGACCTTCAAGGCAGCGACGACGGCGTCTTGGGCGGCCTTGTTCTCGCTGGCCCGTCCGGCCGCATCGGTTGAAGGACGGTGAAGAACGTCAGCGGCCATTGCCGCCGCGTAATTCGCGAGCAGGTCGCCATCCAGCGAAACTGATGCCAGGACACCGCCGGCCGCCAGCTTCGCCTTCTCGGGCGGAATCTCGCCCGAGAACAAATCGCTCGCGCGAAAGTTCGGTCGGACGAGATCGCCGTAGAACGCGATGCCGGCATGAAGCGCCAGCACGATGGCGGTGCAGATGCCGATGACGCGAAGCCGGAATATGCGGTTCATGGTGAAATCGACGAGGCCTGTGAGGGCGAAGCGAGCACGGGATTGAAACGAGAGCAGGGCTCTTAAATTGCGAGCAGACTATCACCTTGGATCGTCAGCAGCGTCAAGTTTCCGGTCGCATAGGCGCCGGTGTCGATGTTGATGCGGTTCGGGCGAATATCGGGCGCGCTGACCGGGGTGTGACCGTGAACGATGTATTTGCCGAAGCGCTCCTCGGACGCGAGGAATTCCTCGCGGATCCAGAGCAGATCCTCATCCTTCTGGCGCTCGAGCGGCACGCCAGGCTTGACGCCGGCATGGACGAAGAAGAAGTCGCCGCAGGTAAAGGACGAGGGCAATTGCTGCAGGAAGGCCAGGTGCTCGGGCGGCAATGCGCGCTTCAGTCCTTCGATCAGCTCGACCTGCTGCTCCGCGGACGGATTCATGGTCGGCGTGATGCCGTAGGAGACCAGCGTCAGCAGGCCGCCATAGTGGCGCCACTCCTGCAGGCGGGCGGGGTCCTTGAGGACCTCGAGCAAGAAGATCTCGTGGTTGCCCTTGAGGCAAACCGTCTCGTGTGTTTTCGAGCGTTCGATCAACAGATCAAGCACGCCGCGCGAGTCCGGGCCGCGGTCGACATAGTCGCCGAGAAAGACCTGGATGGCCCGTTCGGGGGCCGAGCGGGCCAGATCGACGTCGATGACGGTTAACAGCGATTGAAGCAGATCGGCGCGGCCGTGCACGTCGCCGATGGCATAGACGCGAACGCCGTCGGGAAGCCGAGGCTTGGTCTTCTTTCGAAAGCGTGAGGAAAGGCCCATCAGGTCGGTCGAATCGCTTCCAGCGTCACGAGCGGAACGTCGCGATGGCTCTTAGCAGAACAAGTCACACATCGGTATTCTTAATTGTTTCCGACCAAGGCGCCTGCATTTTGATTAAAGGATCGCGCGGCCTTTGAGCCGTATTTCAAGACGTCTCGCGTAGCGTCTCCCCAACAAAAACGGGGAGCGCGACATGCGCAAAGTTGTAAAGTTCCTGGCGGCCGTGGCCGCCATCGTCGTTGCTGCAGGGGTGCAGCAGCGCGCTGAAGCCGCATTCGTCGGTGCGCCCTTGGGGCTGCGTGGCGCCATCCAGTACATCAAGTTCGACCAGCCGACGCTGGCGCCAATGGCGTTCACGCTGTTTTGCCTGAAGTACAAGGACGAGTGCAAGCCGCGGCCGCAGCACATCGTGTTCAGGGGCGGGCGCCTGAAGCTTACGGCCGAGCGGCTGGCGCAGATGCAAGAGGTCAACCAGAAGGTCAATACCGCCATCCGTCCCGAGGCCAATCTGGAAGGGCTGCGCGGCGAGAAATGGCTGCTGCATCCGACCAGCGGCGACTGCAACGATTACGCTGTGACAAAACGCCACGAACTGATCGCTAAGGGCTTTCCGGCGCGCTCGGTGCTGCTCAGCGAGGTCGTGACCACCTGGGGCGAGCATCATCTCGTGGTCGTGGTGCGCACCTTCGCCGGCGATCTCGTGCTGGACAATCTCTCCGGCCACATTCTGCCGTGGTCGAAGAAGCCCTATCGCTGGGTCCGCATTCAGTCGCCCAAGAACCCGAATTACTGGGCCTCACTCGGCGATCGCGCGGTCTGATCATCCGCGCTCTATCGTGATCCGGATTGGCTGACGCTCTGCGACAGCCCCAGTCCCACGATCACGGAAAGGCACAGGATTGCTGCGGGCCGCAGCAGCCCGGGACCGGCCAAGCTCTGAATCAGCGCAAACAAAACACAGGCCGCGGCGGCCGCAGGGAAGAACGAGTCGCGTCCGCGCTGCAAAGCGCCGAAGAACAGGCGCACCAGCGCGATCAGGCTCACCGCCAGCGCGGCAGCCATGCCGATCCATCCCATGCCGGCAAAGACCGCCGTGGCTGTCGACGGCGCCGTCAAAGCGGCTCCGACGTCGCTCTGATAGATACGGCCCACCGCAGCAAAGGTCCCGGCGCCCGCGCCGAACCAGCGCGTGTCGGTCAACATGCGCTCCAGCGCGGCCCGCGTTTCGGCCCCCATATCCGGGACGAGCCGCAGCAGGACCGGTCCGGAGCCCTTTTCGAACAGGAACGACAGCACGATCGCAGCCCCGATCAAGGCGGCGGCCGACAAGGCGCCCGCTGCGAGCGGCGATAGATCGAGCCTGCGAATGACGAGGATCAGCAGGATCAGCACAATGCCAAAGGTCGCGGCGATCGCGCTGTTCGTGCCCGACAGGCCGAACACCGCAAGCGCGCTTGCCAGTGCGCCCACAAGACCGCAAAGGCCGATCGCCACCGAGCGAAGGACCGAGTGATGCGTCTCGGCCCGTTCGGCAGCGAGCTGCATCACCGCCAGATTGAGCATGAGACCGAGGCCGGCCAAAGTCGTCGTGAAATCCGAGGGCGCGGCCCCGGCAAGTGACGGCGAGAGCCGATGCAGGTCCAACATCAAAGCAGAGACCCCAGTTACGCCGCTCAGCACAAAGAGAACCAGCTCGGCCCGGCTGCGGTTGCGGACCACCAGGATGGTGACGCCGAGCAACGAGATCGCTGCAAGCGCCAGCAGCAGCGCGCTGACGGTCAGGCCGATATCGGCCGTGATCGGTCCGAACGGCAGGCCACCTATGGCATCGCGGGTGCTGGCCCAGATCGGATGGGCAAAGCTCAGTGGAAGCGGGACGAGCTGGGCCGCGATGAACAGCGGAATGGCGATCGGGATCCAGCGGCCCCAGGAGGTCGCGCGAACATAGTGATCGTAATCGGCTTTTCGCGCGCTCGCGGTGGCCGCCAGCAGGCTTAGCGCGGCGGCCATCGTCCCGAGCTGTGCACCAAACTTGGCGCCGGCAATTTCGAGAGCGGAAGCGGAGACGATGGAAACGATGAGGGCAAAATAAGCGAGGGACAAACGGCGCGCTCGAAGGGAATCCTGAAACGGTCAGGTCACCATACAAGCGAGCGGGTGGTTTTCAAACAGAGGCCTGCCTTGGTCCAGCGCTTAAAACCTCGGGCCGTTTGCGCGCGGGCTCGTCGCAGCGTTGATCGGCGCGATCAGCGGGTGGCCTTGATCGGACGGCCGAAGACGCGGGCGGCACGTGCGGCGGCAAGGCCAAAGCGCGCGGCCGAGCCGAACAGATAGCCGCCCTGGAGGGCGATGGCCGTGAGTGCCACGCCTTTCAGGCTCTCGAGCAAAGTGAGATCGAGCACCAAGCCGACCGGGATGGCGGCGAGCACCATGGCGAAGGTCAACGGCAGCAGCACCAGGACGCGAAAGCGTTGGCCCAGCACGGCACCTACCAAAAAGCTGAAAATCAAAAACGCGGTCATCCGAAACACTCTCCGTGCTTCGGACCCTAGGTTCCCCACCCTAAAAAGACCCTTAAGCTGTATGGCTAAATTCGGCCTATTGGCTGCAATTTGCCAGCAGCGAATGATAGGCCTCCCGCAAGCCGTTCAGGGCCACCACGCCCTTGATCTCGCTGTCGCTTTCCCTGACCACCACCGACAGCGAGGCCGTTGTCTGCCATTTGCCGGCGGCAAAGGCCGAGACCTCGTCGGGCAGCAGCACCGCGGCGCCTGCGGCCGCCATGCTGGCGTCAAAGGTCAGGGTGCCGCCGCCGCTCGCGGCGATGGTGACCTTGGGGTGGCTCCGTGGTGGAAAGGGCCGGATCAGGGCCACCAGCACGTCGATCTTGCCCTTTGGCGCACAGCGCACGATGAGGCCGGCAAAGTCCGGGTCGGATTGGGTGGTATCCGCGGTCTTCGTGATGGCGGCGAAGCTTTCGCCGTCCTTAGCCCCTTGCGTGCGGCTGAACTTCCAGACCGAGGAGAGGGTGGGGGCGGCCACCTCGACAATGGGTGTGCCCTGGCACGAGGACCGCGCGCTGCCAGCGCAGGAGGTAGCAGAGCCCCATGGTCGATCAGCGGCGCCAAGGAGGGAGCCTGCCAACAGCGGGACAAGAAGGAGGCCAGACAATGGGAGTTCCTATCCTTAACGGCCCAGACTTAGCAGAGCGGAGAGAGGTCAAGAAGCCTCGCGCTCGACACACGGAGCCCTTGAGTTGGGCGGTTTGCTCGCCGACCGGGCACACGAAATACAACAAATGGTCACAAAGGGTTAAACCAAGCCCCAAAGAGTGGCCCGCACGCAACAGTAGCCGACGGATCGCTCCATTAACCACCGGGAACCCTTGTCGCACCACCCCCTAGGCCGTACCAATCAGGGCTAATTGGGGTCTCTTGGGGCGCGCGATTCATGCATTCCTTTGCCAAGTCATATCTTTTCAAGCCAGCATTTCTGGCCGCCGCTTTGGCGCTCGGAGCGTGCTCGACCAATCCCGGCTCGGGTCCGCTGACGGACGACGTCAACAACAAGATTCAGACTGAAAACGCTCCGGCCTACGAGCTGGTGCCGCTCAATCCCGCCACGGTGAAGATCCTGCACACCCATGAGCCCAAGGGGCTCGCGGGAGCGTTCACGGACAAGCGGCCGCCGGCCAGCATCGTATTCGGCATCGGCGACGTCGTCAGCGTCACCATCTTCGAAGCCGCGGCAGGCGGTCTGTTCATTCCGGCGGAAGCCGGCGTCCGTCCGGGCAACTATGTGACGATCCCGGATCAGTCGGTCGACAATGACGGCTTCATCACGGTGCCCTATGCCGGCCAGATCAAGGCCGCGGGGCTTACGGCGGTGCAAATCCAGCGCGCGATCATCGACAAGATCGGCAACCGCGCCATCGAGCCGCAGGCGGTCGTCGCGATGTCCTCGCAGCGCACCCAGCTCATCAGCGTGCTCGGCGAAGTCAATTCGCCGGCGCGTTATCCCGCGAGCGCGGCGGGCGCAAAGGACAAGGTGCTCGATGCGATCACCCGCGCCGGCGGCATCAAGGGCCAGGGCTTCGAGACCTGGGTCATGCTGGAGCGTGGCGGACGGCGGGCCACCGTGCCGTTCGAAAATCTCGTGATGGCGCCCGAGAACAACGTCTATGTTCGCCCCGACGACAGCATCTACGTCTATCGCGAGCAGCAGAAGTTCCTGGCGTTCGGCGCCAGCGGCCAGAGTGGCGAGTTCAACTTCGATGCCTGGCGCATCAACCTCGGCGAAGCCATGGGCAAGGCCGGCGGTCTTCTCGATGGCCAAGCCGATCCGGCCGCCGTGTACATGTATCGCCGCGAGCCGCGCGAGGTTGCGGCCCAGCTCGGTATCGACGTGAGCAAGTACACGTCAGAGACCGTTCCGGTCATCTTCAACGTGAACCTCCGCGATCCCGGCGGCTTCTTCCTTACCACCAAGGTCATGATGAAGAACGGCGACGTGATCTACGTCTCGAACTCCCGCAACGTCGAAGTTACGAAATTCCTGCAGTTCCTGCGCGTGATCATGGCCACCGGCTCGGATGCGGTGAATCTCTCCAACGACGCCCTGATCTTCCGCAACAACGTCAAGCTGGCGCCGTAAGACGCCGACTTGATCCAGCGAAACCGATGGCACCGGGGCTTTGTCCCGGTGCCATTTTCGTTTAGATCGAAGCCGTTCTGCTGCGGCTACGAGTTCGGGAAAGATCAAGGCGCCACTGGGCAGGGCGCCGGTCATCGGGCACCCCGCACTGTTGCAAGGGGCTTCATGCGCTTTCGGACACTTTGCCGTCTTTTGGCTCTCGTCCCCGTCGGCTTCGGGCTTGCACCGCTCGGGCAGGCTCTCGGCGCTGCTGCAGAGCTAGGCGTCCGCCACCGCATCGACGTGATGGTCTCCGCGGAGCCTGACGCTCCTGTCTTGTCGCGCCTCAAGGGAGCCAAGGGCGAGCTGTCGTTCACAGTCCGGCTGTCGGCGAACTCCAAGGAGAGCAAGTTCTTCGGAATGCTGCGCCCGTCCTTCCCGGATATCGTTGTCCCCGATGGTGCGGGAAAGCCGCTGGTCCAGCAGACCAAGCTATGGGAGGAGGAGGTTTGTCATCAGCGCCGCGGCCTGCCTAAAGTCACGGTGACGCAGCTCGGCGGGCATTTTGGCGAGGGGGAGGGGCGGATCGAGATTTCGGCCATCAACCGGCACATCGGCGTCCTGGTCCCGCCCGACGAATTAACCCCTGGAATAAAACTCGATCCGGGCAGTGATAGCTTTGGAGTATTCTTGGCTTTCCGGGCGCAGACCCGGAACAGCCGCCTCAACGTGGATCTGAAGATCTATCCGATCGATTGCTTCCTCTAAGTCTAAAGCAAGCTCGCCTCAAGAAAGCACGATGCGCCTTTGGCCTCCCAATATGAGCTGGTTCAGGATTCGTTGGTCATGGAGCTTGCCCGCGACCTTCATCCTGTTCTTCGTGGTGGCCAGCGCGCCGTTTCCGTTCGGCTCGACCAATGATCTGTCGATTGCGTTCTGGTGCCTGTGCCTCGGGATCGCGGTGATCTTCGCGCCGACGCGCGATCTGCGGGCACCGCATCTGTGGCTGCTCGCCGGCATCGGCGTGATCGTTGCGGCTTATGCCTTCGTGCTGCACGAGCAGCTCTCCGACCATCCCTGGGTCGCGCCATTCCAGCCGATCTGGAAGCAGGCCTCGGATCTGCTCGGCGTGCCGATCGCTCCTTCTGCTTCCATCGTCAAGAACGAGGCGTTCTTCGCGCTCGGCGCGCCGCTCGCCAACATCCTCGCCATCGTTCTCGGCATCACCGTCGGCGCCGATCGTGACCGCGCCCGCCGTCTGCTGTGGGTGATCGCGATCTCGGGTGCGGCCTACGCCCTCTACGGCGTGCTCTCGTTCCTGATCGAGCCCACCATGATCCTGTGGCGGGACAAGACGGCTTATCTCGGCAGCGTCACCGGCACCTTCATCAACCGCAACACGGCGGCGGCGTATTTCGGCTCCTGTGCGGTGATCTGGATGCTGCTGATCCTGGAAGATGTCCGCCGCCGGCTCCCGGAGCGGCACGTCGAATGGCGGCGTCTGTCGCTCGATCTGCGCGCGATCCCGCCGAAAGAGATCCTGCCGCAGCTTGGCTGCCTGCTGATCTGCCTGATGGCGATGTTCATGACGACCTCGCGTGCCGGCGTCGGCCTGTCGCTGCTGGCGATGATCGTCGCGTTCACGCTGTTCCTCAGGAAGGACCTGCCGCCGCGCACCGGCATCTGGATTTCGCTCGGCTCGGGCCTAGCCGTCGCGCTCGGCCTCTTGCAGTTGCTCGGCGGCCGCGTCTCCAGCCGCTTCGACAGTAATGGCCTGGTCGACGAGGGCCGCGTCGAGGCCTGGAAATCGACGCTCAAAATCATCGCGGACAATCCCTGGTTCGGCACCGGCATGGGCACCTTCCAATGGGCCTTCCCGCCGTATCGAAGCCCCAACATCTCGATTCGCGGTGTCTGGGATGCCGCGCATTCGACGCCGCTGGAGCTTGCCTCCGAGGTGGGCATTCCCATGGCGCTGCTGGTGGCGCTCGGCTGGGCCATCATGCTGCTCGTGCTGGCCAGGGGCGTGTTCGGACGCCGGCGCGATGCCATCATCCCGCTGGCGGCGGTGGCGACCGCGACGCTGTCGCTGCTGCATTCGTGCCTGGACTTCACGCTGCAGGTGCCCGGTTACAGCATTCCATTCTTTGCGCTTTTCGGCGCGGGCCTGGCGCAATCCTTCCGCACCAAGGACAGCCGCCCCATGGCGGAGGCGGGCGCTACCAGCCGGCGAGGCGAGGGCCATCCGACAACCGCTGGCGCAGCGCCGAGCCGGGTGCCTCAGCTTCATAAAAGTGTCTAGATTTGAAGCAGTTGCGTCGTTTACGAAGTCTTTAGAATAAGTGGACAGCTCTTTTCTCTTCGGTTAGGTTCCGCACTGCACAGCCATTTGCCCGGGCCGAGGAAGCACATCGGGGCAGCTGATTTTTTGGAGGTTGATTTATGAGCGTTATCAGAACCGCGCTTCGCATGGCTGCCGCCGCGGCCCTCGCCGCGACGATCACGTCGGCCGCCAGCGCTGCCGTTTACCCGCCGCAGCGCCAGCTGCCGGCCACCGTCATTTCCGACTTCAAGGCTTCCCCCAACAGCCTGTTGCAGCAATATCCGACCGGCGGCCCGCAGCTGATCTCGCGCGTGCGCGACCTCGGCGCCTCCGATCCGACCACGCTTCCCGGCCTGATCGCGCTCCTGAAGGATCCCGCCACCACCAAGGACCAGATGCGCGCGATCGTCGGCGGCCTCGCCCAGATCGCCCGCATGGCCGCGTCGAGCGACCAGGCCTTCGCCAATGAGATCCAGGCCGCGATCGCCAACACCGGCAACGCCGACGTGATCGCCGCCTACCAGGCCGCGACCGGCGACGTCGCGATCGCCGCGACCGGCGGTGGCGGCGGCGGCGGCAGCTCCGGCTCGGGCGGACCGGTCGGCAATCCCGGCAACACCGGCGGCAGCGCGAACGGCGCACCGACCTTCGGTGGCCTGCACTATGCGACGACGGTCTCGCCGAACGCAACGGCCGGCGTGACCGGAACGACCAACGCCGCGAATCGGATCAGCACGCGCTGACCCGTATTTGCCCGGAGACCAAGCCCTCCGCGCAGCCTCATTCACGACCTAACCAAAGCGGCGCCATCGAGCGCCGCTTTCACGTTTGGGCCGTTAAGCTTCATGCAAAATGTCGTGCAAGCGGAGCTGTGCGCTGCATCATGCGCGTTCAATTGCGGACGGGATTGTGCTAGTGTTTCGTGGAGCGCGGGCTTTGGCATCAGGTTTGCTGCGGACGCATGCAGGCTTTTGGCGAACATTAATCCCAATAAAGACACATCGATCCATTTTCAGGAATTGCTAGATGTTGCAGGTGAATAAGCCGACCTCGGAGATCAACCGTGATTTCGCCGAGGCCGACGGCTCGGCGTCGCAGACGCTGACCTCCTATCTCGACATTATCAGGCGCCAGTTCCCGACCATGGTCGCGATTGTCTCGGCTTGCGTGATCCTGGCGCTGCTCTATCTGTTCACCGCCGCGCCGCTGTTCACCTCGACAGCCTCGATGGTGATCGACACCCGCAAGGTGCAGCTGTTCCAGCAGCAATCCGTGCTCGGTGACATCGCAATCGATTCCGCGACGGTGGAGACGCAGGTCGAGATCCTGAAATCGGAGAACATCAGCCTCGCCGTGATCCGCGACCTGCATTTGATTGAGGACCCCGAGTTCACCGGCAGCGGAGGCGGCCTGCTCGGCACGATCATTGGGGCAGCGACGGGCCTGTTCTCATCAACTCGCGTCCCGTCCGAGTTTGAGCTAACGCGCAAGGCGCTTGGGCAGTTCGAGAAGAATCGGACCATCAAGCGGCTCGGCCTCACCTATGTGATGGAGATCGGCTTCACCTCGCGGGACCCGCAGAAAGCAGCGCGGATCGCCAACGCCGTTGCGGATGCCTATATCGTCGACCAGCTCGAGGCGAAGTACCAAGCGACCCGTCGCGCCAGCGTCTGGCTCCAGGACCGTATCAAGGAGCTGCGCACCCAGGCCTCCGCCGCACAGAAGGCGGTCGTCGATTTCAAGACCGCCAACAACATCATCGCCACCGGCAAGGGGCTGATGAACGAGCAGCAGCTTGCGGAGGTCAACAGTCAGCTGATCATGGCGCATGCGGCGACCGCCGAAGCCAAGGCGCGGCTGGACCGCTTGAACGATATCTTCAAGCAGGAGATTCCGGATGCCTCAGTGGCTGACGCGCTGAAGAACGACACCATCGTCAAGCTGCGCGGGCAATATGTCGACCTGGCCTCCAAGGAGTCGATCTGGTCGATGAAATACGGTTCGGATCACTTGGCCGCCGTCAATCTGCGTCGGCAGATGGCCGAGATCAAGAAGAACATCATCGATGAGCTGAAGCGCATCCAGGAATCCTACAAGAGCGACTACGACATCGCGGTGACGCGCGAAGAAAGCATCAAGACCAGCCTCGCCAACGTCGTTTCGGAATCGCAGCTCACCAACCAGGCGCAGGTGCAGCTCCGCGAGCTTGAGAGCAACGCGCAGTCCTACCAGGCGATGTATGATAATTTCCTGCAGCGCTACATGGAGAGTGTGCAGCAGCAATCCTTCCCGATCACCGAGGCGCGGGTGATCAGCGCGGCGACCACGCCGCTGGTGAAGAGCTACCCGAAGACCCCGATCATCCTGGCCGTAAGTCTGTTCGGGGGTATGCTGCTGAGCTTCGGCGCCGCGATGGCGCGCGAATTCACAGACAAGGTGTTCCGCACGACCTCTCAGGTCGAGGAGCAACTCGGGGCCAATTGCATCGCCATCCTGCCCGCGCTCGGCAACACGGTCTCTGCGCAGGGACTTGGCGAAAAAGTGTTGGGCGGCAAGCTTGCCAGGAAGGGCAATCCGCAGCCCGATCTTCTTCGTTATGTCGTCGACAATCCGCTGTCGCGCTTCTCCGAGGCGGTGCGCTCGCTGAAGGTGGCGGTGGATCTCAACTCTATCGTGCGGGAGAACCGCGTGCTGGCAGTGACATCGACCCTGCCGAACGAGGGCAAGAGCACGCTCTCCACTAACCTAGCGCAGCTAATGGCGCATTCCGGCGCCAAGGTGATCCTGGTCGATGCCGACCTGCGCAACCCCTCGCTGTCGCGCGCGCTTAGGCCGGACGCGAAAGTCGGGCTGGTCGATTTGGTCGGGCAGAAGGTTCAGCTTCAGGATGCCGTCAGCCTCGACCCGCAGACCGGGCTCGCGGTGCTGCCGGCCGGCACCACCTCAAAGCTACTGCATACCAACGAGATACTGGCCTCCAAAGCCATGTACGAGGTGGTCAGCCTGCTGCGCTCGAAATATGATTACGTGGTGCTGGACATGCCGCCAATGGCTCCGGTGGTGGATGTGCGCGTCACCTCGCCCTTCGTCGATTCCTACGTCTTCGTAGTGGAGTGGGGCAAGACCAAGATAGATGTCGTGCGGCACAATCTGCGCAATGCGCCGGAGATCCACGACAAGCTGCTCGGCGTCGTCCTGAACAAGGCTGACACCAAGGCCCTCGCGCGGTACGAGTCCTATCACGGCCGCTACTACTATCAGAAATACTACGCCCGTTATGGGTATGTCGAATAGCGCTCACTGGCTGGCAGTAACGACCCTTCGCAGCCATTTTCTGCTGTGCGGTCTGCTAGGCGTCATTTGGTCTTACGCTGCCTTGCCGTCGTTTCGGCTAACTGGGCCAGCCCGTAACGTTTCGGCGCGGATCATCGCGGAGGAGCGCTTCAAGCCGGGAGTCTTGCCGGAGATGCTTTCCCAAATGGAGGCTGCTCCTCCTCCCGGCATAGTGCAACCCGAGTATTATGAAGCCCAGGCGCTGATGGGACTAAGTACGGGCCAAATGGCCGCTCAGAGCAATAGCTCCGAGTTTGATCGCGAGATCAGTGGTGCGGAGCGCAGGCTCAGGGCTGCGCTTTCGGCCACCCCATCTAGCGCATTCCTTTGGCTGATGCTGTATTCAGTTGAGACAGCCCGCAATGGGTTTGACCGTGCGTACATCAGTTTTATTGAAAAGTCCTATATCGCCGGGCCGCACGAGGGGTGGATTGCGCTCCGACGCAATCGGCTGGCCCTGGCGGTATTTGCGCTGTTGAGCGATGTAACGCAGAAGGCCGTCGTTTCCGAATTTTCCGAGTTGGTTGACTCAGACTTCATTGACGCAGCAGCTATCAACCTGACCACTATCGGATGGGAACATCGCGCGTCGCTCCTTGCGGGATTAGAACAGGCCGATATCGCCAGCCGAGAGAGCTTAGCCCGCCGTTTATCGCGCGATGGCTTCGAGGTGGGAATCCCGGGTGTCGATCGCGA
The DNA here is from genome assembly GCF_054863025.1 of Bradyrhizobium sp. 23AC. Lineage (NCBI taxonomy): Bacteria > Pseudomonadati > Pseudomonadota > Alphaproteobacteria > Hyphomicrobiales > Nitrobacteraceae > Bradyrhizobium > Bradyrhizobium sp. 23AC. The sequence goes on along the minus strand of NZ_JAVAYN010000010.1, from coordinate 75,642 downwards.
CGATCGCCTATGGAGACGGTGAGAACATTAATGAAGCGGTCCTCAAGCTTTTGCGCTGCCCTGGAGGTAGAAGCGTGCGCCTACGACCAGCCCATGATTGCGGGCATACAGCCTTTGCGCGTGCCGATGTTGATATTCCACTGGGCAACGAAGTGTGCAGCCCATGGGTGTCGCTATCGATCATTCTCATTTTCTTTTTTGCGAGTGATCTTGGCTTCGTCATTGTCGCGGATAAGCGCATGACGATGTTGGCCTCTTCCGGCGAAACTGAGGAAGGTGTTCGGATTTTCCGGAGCGCATGGGTCGTCGTGCTTGTACGCCCGACTGCGGCGAACATCGTTGCTGCGCCAACGAGTTGAGTCATGATTGTCGACGGATCTCAGCTTTCCGGCAGTGCTGATCAATTGGAGGCCGACGTCATAGTTGTCGGCGCGGGAGCCGTCGGACTCACGTTGGCAATTCGGCTGGCACAACTCGGCAAGTCAGTCGTCGTTCTAGAGGCAGGCGATACGTCTCCCAGCGTCGACTACATCCAGTCGAATGAAGGAATCAATTATGGCTTGCAGCATCGGGGCTTGCGCCAAGGCAGAATGAAGGCATTGGGAGGGACAACCCGCCTCTGGGGCGGACAATTGGTGCCGTTCGAAGCAAAGGACTTTGAGAGCCGCTCTTACGATGGCAAGAAACATTGGCCCGTATCGTACGCCGAGATCCAACCGTTCTTCAGTGAAGCTTTCGAGATCTTGGGCGTGGGAGAGGGGGTCCAGGACACGGAACGCGTTTGGCGAGCCGTAACAAAGAGACCTCCCGAATTTGGAAAAGACCTAACGTTGGGAATGAATCTCTGGCTGCCGCAGCCTGACTTCAGCCGGCTCTTTAGGCGCTGGTTGCATGACCCAAAGGGGCCGCAGATCGTCACCAACTCGGAAGTGAAGCGCCTGTTGTTCGAGGAGGGGCGTCGTGTTCGCGGACTTGAGGTTGCCATTGCCGGCGGCGAAGTTTGCCGCCTCGCCTGTCGGCAGCTCGTTCTCGCCAACGGCACATTTGAGGCGGTGCGTCTCCTGTTGCGCGCCGTCGAAACGCCCGGCTCTCCTCTTCAACATAATAAGAACGTAGGAAAGTTTTTCATCGACCATTTGCACGGAATTGCAGGAGCGATCGCTGTTAAGGATCAGAATCAGCTGCGCGATCTGTTTGATCACGTGTTCTACAACCGGCATAAATATAGTGTGAAAATTCGCACTACAGATGACTTTTCCGAGAGAATGAAGATTGCGAATTGCGTGGGCACCATCAACACACCCAATGGTGTAGGTTCGCTGTTTCGAGATTCGCTTATGTTGGCGCGGCGGATCGTCGACTTGTCGCAATGGCGGCAATCGCTGGCTGCAGCAAATGATGCCAGCAAAATGGCTCGCATTCTGCTCCCGCTTGCCTGGCGATACCTGATCGAACGCCGCGCGACCAGTTTGCTCGATAACGGCGTATTTCTCGGCCTCGAAATCGAGCAAATTCCTACCGCGGCGAGCTATTTAAGGCTCGATGCGTCTCAACACCCAGATGATGCTCCGATTGCTCTCCACTGGGCATTCGATGGTCGGGAAATGCGAGCTGCCAACGAAGTCTGCAAGGCGATCGATGCAGAATTTCGCGCATCTGGTCTGGGCGAGATTCAAATCGATCCCCGCATCCTCGATGAAGACCAGACTTTTCTGACCAGCTGCCATGACTCTTATCACCATATGGGGGGCGCGTGTATGGGCGAGAATGCCGAGGAGGCTGTTGTGGATCGGAATTTGAAGGTGTTCGGCACTGACAATCTCTACGTCTCCGGCGCTGCGACCTTTCCTTCCGGAAGCTTCGCAAATCCTACGCTGACGGCAATCGCCTTCGGTATGAGGTTGGCAAAATCTCTTGGACAAATCTGATGTTGGATGGACAGATCGTCTTTGGGTGCGCGAGGCTGAAGGGAGGAGCTTATGAGCGAAACTCCGCTCGCTTAATCGAATATTGTCTGCGAGCAGGTATCCGCCATTTTGATACCGCGCCATCCTACGGAATGGGAACGGCGGAAACCGTTGTGGGGAATGTTGTTTCGGGGCTTCGTGATGTCTTCCTTTCCGCCAAAGTCGGTTCAGTTCGGCCAAACCACGCGATCCTTCGCACTTACGCGAGCGCTCTCAAGCGCTTAATGCTGGAGCGACCAAAGCGCTCTGGTCCGACCTCAGCTCCGCAATCTCGGGGAGCCTTCATCCATCAGCATAGATTCGACTACTCGCCGGTAGCGATAAGAGAGTCTCTGGATCGGACGCGTGGCCGTCTTCGCCGAGAGCGCTTGGACTATTTGTTCCTGCACGAAGTACCTTCTGTAGAGTTGATACGATCCGCTGTCGAAGTTCTCGAGCAAGAGAAGCGTCGGGGCGCCGCGGTGGAGATTGGGTACGCAAATGGTCGATGCTTCGATCGCGGCCTCGATGCGATGCTCCCATCCGGTTTTGTACCGCAGTTTGCGGCGCGGCCGTGTGATCTCCAACTCGACGGTCCAGGGCTTTCTAAGCCTCACTTCCTGCATAGCATTGCTAGCGCTGGGTTTGCATTGCAAAAGTCGGATGCTGCGTTTGGCGACAAGATCAGCCGAATAGCAGTGCCATTAGCAAGATCGGCGCGCTTGGATCTGGCTGCGGTCGAGATAGCGGTATTTTTCACTGTTCTGCATGCAGGCTTTCCCTCGGCAAAGCTGATATTCGCTTCGACTAGTCAGGAGCGTACCAGAGCTTTTGTGGAGGCTCTCGCTCTTATCGAGAACTCGATCGGTATTGCCGCTGTGCTGCGCGCCCTGTCCCTTTTAGAGGAGAGCGCCGGTGAATCTTAAGCGTGTGAGCATCGGCGTCGCCGCAAACGTCTATGACAAGCTGGTCATTGCTGGAGTACAGCTTCTCATCGTGCCCGTACTGGCTGTTCATTGGGGGGTAGAGGCATATGGAGCGTGGGTCATTCTTGCGGCGGTTCCAAGTTTCCTTTCTGTGAGCGACCTGGGATTTGCGACTGCTGCAGGCAATCAGATGACCATGCTTGCTGCACGCGGAAGACACGCTGACACAGTTCGCGTGTTTCAGAGTGCTTGGGTTGTCATTTTGGCCTCGTCGCTTCTCGCGGTCTTGGGAGCGTTGTTGATTGTCTGGGGTATTCCTTCTGCAGTGTGGCCAAGTTTCTCGTCGATGACGCCCAGCGCTACACGCGTTACGCTTTCGCTACTGATCGTGTACGCGATTGTTTCTCTTCAGGGTAGCATCTTCATGGCTGGGTTTCGGTGCGCCGGCTTATTTGCGCTGGGAGCATTTTGGTCTGCTAATACTATTTTGTTCGAGAATGTGTGTATGGTCGCCGTAGTCGTCCTGGGCTATGGGCCTGAGTATGCGGCTGTGACGCTCGTTGTGGCGCGCTTTCTTGCGCTTTTGGTCCAGAACCTCCTCTTAAGGATTAATGTTCCTTGGCTGAAGATCGGCTTTGAAAAGGCCGATCGAGTAGAGGCGCTTGGCCTCCTCAAGCCTGCTCTAGCGGTGCTTGCGGTTCCGCTTGGTCAGGCCGCATTCCTTCAGGGTACAACCCTGGCTCTCGGAGCCGCGCTCTCCAGCGCGGCTGTACCGGTTTTCACCGCGACAAGAACTTTCTCGCGAATCGGCATTCAGCTCACGCAGTTGCTCACACACGCGATCATGCCCGAGTTTTCGGCCGCCGTCGCACGGAAGGACCGACGAAGCGAGTTTCTCATTGTGCTGTTAACCGTAAGTGTGGCGTTGGCTGTCGCGCTGCCATTCGCGATTCTATTAGTCCTGTTCGGTCCTCAGCTGATAGCCCTCTGGACTCGCCAACTCATTATTCCCAGCCGGGAGTTAATCGCTCTGATGGCACTGACGGTGGTGCTGGGTGGCTTCTGGAATCCCCTCTCGAACTTGATTTTGGCGATTAACCGCCATGCGGGGTTTGCTTTCCCATTTCTCCTTCTTAGCGCGTTGACGATGCCTGTAACTTTTGTCTGTTCTCGAATAATGGGTCCGACGGGTGCCGCGTTATCAGTCGCGTTTCTTGATGTGATCATGTGCTTGGTCATTGCGAAGCAGGCGAGGAGGCTGTTTTACCGCCCCGATAATCCATTGCAGGCGGTGGGGGCCTATTTGGCAGGCGGCCTAACCCGATTGAAGTCTTGGCATTGATCTCAGCCTGCGAGGATAGCTTTTGCCCCAAGTGACTCATCGAGTTTGTTTCGTCATCAATCATATTGGCGACTACCATGCGAGTAGGCTCTCGTCGTGTCAGGAGCGGCTGCGTTTGGCTGGCCACGAGCTGGTAGCGATTGAGGCGTCGAGATCGTCCGCTTTCTATGCACACAGGCAGCGACGAGCTGCGGCTCTAAAGGATGCAATCCGCTGTATCAAGCTTATCGGAAGTCTAAGCAAGCGGGAGAGGGCTCTCTCTCTCTGGCGCGCCCTGAAGATAGCTCGTCCAAGCCATATCTTTACGATCGGCTATTCTGACGAGTTGGCGTTAACGTCGCTGCTTTTTGCCAAGGTGAACAGCGTGCCTATATTTTTCATGTCGGACAGCAAAGCGGATGATCAGGAGCGCAGTGCTTGGTCCGAATGGATCAAGGCCGGCTTGCTTCGCCTGTTCGATGGCGCACTCGTCGCGGGCGCTAGGCACCGTTCGTACTTTCGATCGCTCGGTATGAGCCGGCCGATTGAAATCGGTTATGACGTGATCGACAACACGTTCTTTCGAGCTCAAGCTGCCAAGCTGGAGCGGCGGGCTCCGTTTCTTCTCCGCAAAGGCATTTTGCCTGAACGATACGTCATTTGTGTCAGTCGGCTCGTCAGTCGCAAACGGGCCGACGTGGCTTTGCGCATATATGCGGCCAGCGGCGCTCCACAGTGCGGTGTTCGCTTCGTGCTTATCGGGTCGGGGCCTGAGGAAGCAGCGGTTTCGGAGACAGCAAAGCAGCTCGGGGTCGATAACATGATGTGTCACCTTCGAGACGTTCCGAACAGCATTATGCCTATCTTCTATCGGCGATCCGAGGCCCTACTGCTGGCATCAGAGTACGATCAATGGGGTCTCTGCGTGAACGAAGCGATGGCCTTGGGCATTCCCTGCGTCGTAACCAGCCGGTGTGGCGTTGCTGGCGAAATCGTCGAGCACGGAAAATCCGGATTTGTGTTCTCGCCAGGGAGTGTTGAGACCGCTGCGGGGTTCTTGCGTCAGCTGCTGTCCGAAAAGGCCTTGAGAGATACAATGTCTTTGGCGGCAACCAACACAATCGATCAATGGGACCTGCTCCGGTTTAGTACTGGCGTAGCAACGCTAGTAGGGGGGCGTTCGGGAACATGAGCGAGAGCAGGATGGTGCGGAAATACTTAATCGTGAATGCATTTGGTCGTTCAAATCGCGGGGACTCGGTCCTGCTGGACGAATGCATCGAACAGATGCGGATGGTCGATCCGGATGCGACGATCATGGGCATACTGTTCGAAGGCATTTCCTCCGCGCAAGCGGCGCATCCAGGCGTGGACTGGAGTGAGCGCATCGGAAATTCGTCGCGATTTTCGGGGCCCTTGGGACGCCTTGAGCAGCTTGTGTACCTCTTTGTAGCTTGGTTTGCGTGTGCGACCGGCTGGTTTGGATTGGCGCAAGTCCTTCCGGTGAGCCAGCGCAAGACGTTGACGGCTTATCGGGCTGCCGACTTCGTGATCAGTGCGCCTGGAGGATATATTCACGACGTCAATCTGTCCTATATCATTGCGCTATTGCACATCCATTTTGGAACTCTAGTTGGAGCCAAAACTGTTCTAGCTCCACAGAGCATTGGGCCGATCAAGTCGAAGCTTGGAGCTGCGATGACGCGCCTTGTCCTATCGCCATGTGCACTGATGTGCGTGCGCGAAGGTTATTCTCGGCAGTTCCTCGTCACAGAGTTGGGCATTGCTCCAGAAAAGGTCGTGGTGGCTGGTGACAGTGCCTTCTGGAATTTGCACGTGACCGAGAACGGGTCCGAGATCGACCATCTTCTGCAGGAAATCGGTCTTAAAAGGGGCGAGCAATTCGTCGGGGCAACTGTTGTCGATTGGCCATTTCCCCATCGGACAAATCCCGCCGAAGACAAGGCCAGGTACGAGGACGGCCTGGTACATATTTTTGATAAGCTATATCGCGAGCACGGGCTGAGGACCGTCATCTTCAACCAGGTTGCTAGTGATCTGGACTTAGCCCAGAGGGTAGCGGAGCGTTCGGGAGCACATGTTCTCGTGCACAAGACGGAAACCGAGCCAGAAATCCTTCGAGCAGCCATCGGACGAGCGCGAATCTTTGTCGGGACACGATTTCACTCCTGCATTTTTGCAATGATGGAGGCGCGACCGTTAACCGCGATCTCGTACCTTCCGAAGACGGAGTTCATCATGAGGGATCTCGGTTTGGACGACCTGGTAATCGATATCGCATCCATTGACTGCCAGGTGCTGAGCCGTTTGGTCGCAGAGAGCCTCAAAGAGGAGAAGGCTGTATCTGTCCGTGTAAATCGAGCCGTTAATCACTACAGGAATACAAAGATGCGCTTCGGCGCGGCCCTAGCTGAGGTTCTGGAGACCGAGAAAGAGCCGCAACTGAAGGGGGCCGTCTCGTGACAGGCCGATCCTCATTCGCGGACAAAATTGCGGTCTTTCATCCGGGAACGCAGCATTCGTGGCAGACTGCGCTGGCGTTGCAGCAGCTTGGACGGCTTCAATTCTATGCGACGTCGATTTTTTATCAGCCGGACCGGTGGCCCTATCGGATTGAACGGATGATGCCGTCGCCAATCCGGGAGAAGGTGCACTACGAGTTTCGTCGATTCAGCAATCCAGCGCTTGATACTAACCTCGTCAAGACTGTTGGAGTCTCTGAATGGATAGAGCGATTGGCTCACCGCGCCGGATTCCGGCAGCTGTCAAGAAGGATTGATCAGTTCGGAAATGCAAGATTTGCGGAACTGCTGAAATCGGAAATGGAGTCCTCCCGAAGCTTTGACCTGTGGGGGTATAGCAGCTCGTCGGTCCACGCGTTTCGGGCGGCGAAAGCCGCCGGAAGGGCTTGCATTCTCGATCGGACCATTGGCGATGGACGGGAGCACAACCGGATAATGGATGATCTACACGAGACATATCCGGAATTCTTCTCCGACTCCTCATTCCGAATACCGGCCGACCGCATCGAACGAGACGACGAGGAGTATAGCCTGGCGGATGTGATCTTGACGGGGTCGCCGTTTGCTGCGGATTCCGTGAGGAAACATGCGTCTGACGGTTCGGTTGGAGATCGATTGCGCGTGTTGAACTACTGCTTCGACGAACGCTTGTTCGGAGGATTCAACCGGGCTGAAGATACCCCCCGGTCTGGGCCCGTTCGCTTCCTGTTTCTCGGTCAGGCCGGTGTGCGGAAAGGAATTCATCTGGTGCTCAAGGTGTTCGAAAAGATTCCACGCGAGCTGGCATCTGTGCAGATCGTCGGAGATATGCTTGTGCCTAAAGCGATCTTCTCGAAGTATTCAGAACGAGTGAGCTATCAGCCGACTGTCCCGCGTGCGGATGTTCCTTCCATCATGAGGAATGCGGACGTCCTGATCTTTCCGAGCTACTTTGAGGGCTCCGCTCTGGTGCTTCTGGAGGCAATGGCTTCCGGACTGGCGCTCATTCAATCGAAAAATGCCGGCGTTGCGGTCACGCCCGAGACGGGCATAATGCTGCCGGAACTCACGGAAGAAGCGCTCCAATCGGCTGTGATGGAAGTAATATCCAACCGTGAGAGGCTGGCTTCCTTCAAGGCGAACGCGCAGCGTGAAGCCCAGAAATATACGTTCGCGCGTTATCGGTCGTCGATCGAATCCCTGCTGGAAGGACCATTCTAGCTTCGCTGAACCGTCCACCGTTTTGTTGTGGATCCAAACAAGGCAAAGAGCGCGAACATGATGAAGCCGGTAGACCGACGAGTTGTCCTCGCAGGACTGGCCTCCGGAACGGTGTGGCTGGCTGGACCGGCGTGCTCTGAAGAGTCGTTCAAGCGATTGCTTCCGATCAGTCAGCTTCGCAGCGCGCAAATTCCATCATCGGTGACGCAAATAGAATGCCTCGGGGACGGGCCAATTCCCGTGAACCTGATCTTCGAAAGTGACCCGCGCATTGATCCTGCGTTCTTGGCTGCCCACCCTTCAGCCACCTTCACTGCCTCGGATGGCCGAAACTTCCGTCTGAGCCCTGAGACGGTCTTCGTCGAAGCGTTCGGCGCGGTCGGAGACGGCCGTACAAACGATCAGGCAGCGATACAGCAGGCTATCAAATATGCCGAGACGTTTGGTGCCGGAACGGTGCGGTTCAAGCAGCGCGCCTATGCCGTTTGGTGCCCAAAGCGGACTAGCGATCCCGATAAGAACAATGCATATGACGGTCACTCGATCATCATCGAACGTCCGGTCGCTCTCGTCGGACATGGGAACAAGACTCGAATTCTGTTTCGAAGTCAGGATGGCCGGGAACTTCAGTCGAATTGGCAAACTGTGAATGGAAAGGTCTGGCGCGGAGCCGGCATATTCTTGAAGGGGTGGCCATCATCTCCTTCGGATCGTTCTAAATTGCCGTCGGTGAGCCTCACCGATATGGAACTAGACGGCGGATGTGACCGAACGGACGTCTATAGCTATCCAGCCGATGTCTCCACCGGTGAGGGGTGGGACCTCACGCACAAGGGCCTTTGGGCCGAAAACGATCGAGCAACCGGTGACTGGACCCTGGTTCGCTCCAAGGTCGTGCGCTTTAGAGGAGAGGTGTTCTACCAGGGCGGTGCTCATCATGGGGCATTCATCGGACGGGACATTGTTATGGGGCAAACGAACGCGGATATTCTTAATCCGTGCGGAACGAATCTGGATATCGAGCGAGGTTACTTCTTTGATGGCAATCAGGGTTGGGAGGGCTGGGCAGGCGCCCATGGAAGATTAATAGCTTGCACCTTCGAGAACTGTAGGTCGATGGGGGGCCTTCAGGGGGGGAAAGCAAGGCCGAGCAAGATACGAGGCAATTCCAGAAACGAGCCAACGCAGTGCTATCCTGAAGAGCTTCCGTGGCTTGATCTGGAGATCAAGGTGATCGATTGCGGACCCGTCTATATCGGGAGCTGGGTCAGAGGGCGGATTGATATGACGGACAGCTTCCTGGCCCTGTCGACAAAGGTTTATCCACGAATATCGGATGTTGTCCTTAGTATCACGGCCCGTTGTCACAAAAAAAACATGCCGTGCGTTGTCTCGGTTACTGCCGGAGAAAGCGTTCCAAATCTGATCAAGGACATCGCGATAAAGATTCAGTTGGATCAGTCAGCGAGCCAGGTTCGTTTTGCGCGACTCGTATCTCAACATGGAAGTCTGGATGATACGTCTAACGTCTCCGTCACACTTGAGCCCTAGAGCGCGTTCTGCGCAACGCCTCCACCAGAAGGGTAGGACTTTGACTATATTGAAAGCACTAATATGGTAGAAAACCTCGTAGACACACCGCTGATTTATGCTGCGCTGTTCAACTTCGTGGTGTGGCTTGCGGTCGGCTTTGTGGTTGTCAAAGTCTGGCGCGCCCCAGTCTATCATCCCTTTGTGATATACCTGCTCTACCACTTCGTAGGGTTCATTGTTCGACCGCTTCTGATCTATCTTGACGGGAAATCATTCATCTGGCTGCGCGTCGGGATCACACCGACCTCCGAGGACATCATCCGCGTAACGGCGATTGCGAATGTTGCTCTTATTGCCGCGTTCCTCGGGTTTACGTTTGCAAAACGCGCCAAGAGCATCATTCCAACATTCGCTCCGGTTCGCTTTGTCGTCCTGCGGCCCGTCGCCTTCTATGCCGCTGTCTTTGTGCTGGGCGTGGCCGGACTCTACGGCACGTATCGGGCCTACGGCGACGCTGGGCTCCAGTCGGTCAATGCGTTTCAAGTTACGCGAGACGCAGAGGGTGGACAGCGTCTCGTTGGCATATCCGGATACACCTTGGCGCTCGCCGAATTTCTTCCTATCATTTGCATCATGCTGTATCTGTGCAAAGGGTCGATCAGGACGCTCTCGATCTTTTTCATAGCGGCATTCGTCGCTCTTCGCGCGTATATTGGCGCACAGCGGCTTTCGTTCGTCGTCGTTCTCGTCAGCGTATTTTTTGTGTCGCTCATCGAGGCTCGAAGGCGATATCCAGGTGCTTTGATCATCATTGGAGTCTTGCTCGGTGCTCTGTTGTTCGACATCGTCGGGCATGATCGCTATGTGGTGCGCCGGGTTGTGCTTGGCGATGCGGATATTTCGTCGATATGGACATCCTACGTGGCTGACCGCGGCAGCAAGAGCTCAATGGACGTCGTTGAGTTCGATAGCGCGACCGTAGCGGCGATGGTTGTCGACGAGCGGGCGGGTTATTCTTACGGCACGCAATATCTTCGGTTGTTATATTGGCCAATTCCCCGGCAACTCTGGCCGGACAAGCCGGTATTCACGTCAATCGTGAATCTCAATGAGTATGGAAACTTCTCGTCGATGACTACCACTCTCTATGTCGACGTTTACATGGTCTACGGGTTCGTTTCGTTGATCCCTATGATGTTCCTCTTGGGGGTTGTTCAGAGTCGTCTCTATGACGCGGCGGTAAGGACGACAAGTCCTCTCCTGTTCACCTTTTTCTGGATATTCCTCATCTATTTCAAAACTATCTTGAGAGACGGGGGGGTAACCGTAGTGTACTTCTGGGCCTTCTCGATGATCGCAGCTGCTATCTTGATCGTTGTCGGAGGGATCAGGCTACGTCGTGAGACGACGGGTGCGCGAGCGCGACAAGATTATCCGGCGGCAACAGCATTGCGTCCCAGTGGCTAGGCGGCCGTATTAACTTGAAGCGTCGTTCTAGGTCTTCAGTTACCGGCCGGATCACGAAAACAACTGCTTCGCGATTGCAGAGCTGGATGAATGAACGGCCCCGTATGCGTCAATGCAGGAACGACGTTCGCCACGGAGGTTGGTCAGCTGCCCGGCCGCTTGTCGCAGATAGTCGACTGAATCCTGGACAAAGTTTGAGTCTGTCGGAACGATCAGCCCGTTCGTTCCAACTTGGCTCGTTATACAGCCCCGATCGAACGCGATGATGAGATTGCCCGCTGACAAAGCTTCAAACACGACGGTCGGTTCGGCCTCGTGCGAGTACTGCGTCGGAAAGACGAAAATGTCGATATCCCGGTAGAACGTGTTTTTCGAGGATCCGTAAAGGGGTCCCCGATACTCAAGGGCGTCGCGCAGATCGCGAGTTGCATCCTCCACCAGCTTGCGATCTGCCTCACCCGCAATTGGTCCGGCAAGAATTGCCTTCATGCCAAGACCTTGGATTCGTGCAGAACGTACCAGTTCCAGAAACGTATGGAGCCCCTTCTCTTTGGTGAGATTGCTAAGAAGCCCGATGGTGAGCGGTCCGGTCAGAGTCTGGAAGTCCCAATCGGGCTCGACGAAGGCCGAGTTCGAAAGGATGCAAGCCTTTGGCTCGACACCATAAGCCGAAGCAAATTTGGTGCTCATGATGGGGCATAAGAACACGTGCGTAAGAGCCGGTCCGCCGGCACGCAAAAGCAGGCGCAGGAGTGCTCTCGGTCGGTCGATGTAGGCAAAGCTGTGGTGATGTAGAACGGTCGGATAGCTGCAGACGCGAGCCAAAGCGGCGAGGAAGATAATATACGCCAAGCCCCAATCGCCTTCGCACACCAGATAACAGCGACGACCGGTCCTGAAGGTATGCCTCAATAGAACGGCGCCCGCAGCGAGTACCCGAAGGGCTCTACGGATGTGCTTTGATAGTCCCGTCTGCCCGGGCTCAGCAGCGATATTCGCTGTACGGACAGGGTGCGTGCCTTTGATGGCATCGATCATGCGGGCCGTAATGTAGGATAGTCCGGTTACGGGGGGCGGCAGCTGACCAATTGCCACTACGAAGTCGTCGTTTGAAGTCACGACGCCAAGGCCCGCTTGAACATGAAGTCAGCCTGGAGAGGACCTCTCGTTGGATCGACGTGCTGGTTGAAGACGCCCCGGATCTCAAAGCCCCGGTGTCGAAGAAAATCGATGACCTCGCCGACCAGCGCCTGGCCCTCGTAGAGCTCCATATAGGAGGCCTCGACATAGAGGGTATCAAAGGATGAGAGGAGTTCCTCGCAACCGCGCAGCACATCGAGCTCGAAACCTTGAACATCGATTTTGAGGAGCGCGGGAAACGCGATCTGATCCTCTCGCAAGAGAGTCGTCAATCGACGCAGTTCGACTTTCTTTGTCGTATTCACTTTTGTTCCGAACACTTCAACCTGCGTAGGTGCCGGCGCAAATATCGAGGATGAGTCGTTCGCGTTGGTCACATTCATGAGGGCATCGGTATCGGCAGGCCCGACCCCACAACGAAAAAGATGAACATTCGGATCACTTCTAAAGATGGTGCTGAATGTGTCCCAGCAATCCTCAAGCGGCTCGAAGCTGAAGATGTTGGCTTCCGGATACTGCTCGCGTACGAAAAGTGCAAACTGACCGACGTTGGCTCCTATGTCGACTATGGTCCTATACGGGACCCCCTCGAGTGCCGAGCGGTGTTCAATGCTTGCGGCGACCCCCCGCTTAAGGGCTCGCCGACCTGACGACGAACCGACGGCGTGTAGGAGCTTGCGGACCCGGACGATAAACAGATTCATTGATCAACGTAACGGTGAGAGGACGGGTCAGTAGGCGGTAGGGCGACCGAACGTGACAATTGCTGTTCCCAGCATGATTCTTACGTCCAACCACAAGCTCCAATTATTGATGTACCAGAGATCATATTCCACGCGCTTCTGCATCAGCTCGAGCGTGCGGGTTTCTCCGCGGTAACCATTAACCTGGGCCCAGCCGGTGATGCCGGGCTTGACGTGGTGGCGGAAGGCGTAGTTGCCGATGATCTGCTCATATTCGGTGTTGTGGGCGGCCGCGTGCGGGCGGGGGCCGACCAGCGACATGTCGCCCTTGAGCACGTTGAGAAGCTGCGGCAGCTCGTCGATCGAGGTCTTGCGCAGCCATTTGCCGATTCTCGTGACGCGCGGGTCGTTCTTCTGCGCCTGGACGATGGTCGGGCCGTCCTCCAGCACGCGCATGGTGCGGAATTTGAAGATCTTGAACGCGCGCCCGTTGAAGCCGTTGCGGGTCTGGCGGAAGAAGACCGGGCCCTTCGAGGTCAGCTTGATCAGGATCGCGGTCACCAGCATCACGGGCGCGAACACCAGGAGTGCAAAGCTCGCGCCGACGAGATCCAGCGCCCGCTTGAGTGCACGTTCGCGAAAGGTCAGCGGAGCGCGGCGCAGCTCGGCGGTGAAGGTATTGCCGGTGCCGACCAGCGGATAGCGCAGGAAGCGCGCCGTGTTGGCGTCCGGCACCAGATGCACCGGGACGGGGAGGATCTTCAGCGCGTCCAGAATGCTGTCGATCGCGTGCTGCCGGCTCCAGTTCATCAGCAGGAAGACGTGCTCGATCCGGTTCTCGCGCGCATAAGTGATCAGCTCCTCGAACCGCGGCGCCTGCGAGGAGAGCAGCAGCGGCGAGGCGAGCTCCTTGGCGGGAATCTCCATGACCCGCATCAGGCGGTAGCCGTGCTGGCCGAGGTCGTCGACCGCGTTGGACGAGGTGGCAAGGCCGAACTCGGCGATCATGATCGCGCGGCCGTTGGCGAAGGCGCCGGTGCGTAAGCCATGCGCGGTCCAGCGCGCGGCCGCGGTCTTCCAGGCGAGCAGAACGGTGAGGCCGACCAGATAAAACGAGATGGTGGTGCCGCGGGAGAACTCGTCGCTGACCTTCATCGTGAAGGCGATCGCCAGCAGCGCGCCGAACAGGCCGGTCCACGTCGTCAGCGTCATCCGGAACGTGCGCGGCAGGTTGGTGATGGCTTTCAGGCGGTAGCCGTGCTGCACGATGGTCAGAAGGATGAAATTGATTGCGACCAGGACGCTGGCCGCCGCATAGACATTCGCCTTGCCGAGCGTACCCGCGGTCGCGATGTGATAGCCGACCGCGCAGCCAATCCCGCTGAACACGATCAGCGTCGTATCGACCACGGCCATCAACCGCTCGACAACCACGGGACGCAGCCAGCTCGGCGCATAGCCTGTTGCCGGGGATAGCTCGACCGCAGCAATTTCCGTCGTAGAATCAGGGACGGGCACCGGTCGAGTGGAAAGAATCGTCATCGTGCCAAGCCCATTGACGCAAAATTCATTATCCGAACGCGCCGTGCTATCGGTCAAAATCGCTTTTAAAACAAGGCGAAGGGAAAATTAACCTTACCCCAGAAGCTTCATTGTAGCCCATCTCGCCTCGACTGATATGTTAAATTTCACAACCCGTTAGGAAGTTCTCGTTGCCCCGAATCCAGTCCCGGCGGCGGACCCGGCCGAAAGGGAGGCGTTACCTCGCCATTGGCCTCGCAGCGGCGGCCTTGGTGGGGACCGCGCTTCTGCTTCTTCGCCCCGATGCGGCCCCCGTACGGGCTCCGACGGGCCCGACCGCCGTCGCGGTCAAACTTCTCCTCGACGGCCAGTATGGCGCGCGATTCGCCGGCGAGCTCTCGGCGTCGAGGCAGGGATATTTCTCCTCCCGCATTGAGGTGGCGGCCCAGCCTGAAGACCCAGAGTTCGTCCAGACGATTGCACGCCAACATGCCATCGGCGTGACGAGCGGCCAGAAGTTCCTGCTGGCGAGCTGGCGCGGCGTGCCCGTGACCGCCTTCGCAGCGAGCTTCCTCGATACCTCCGTCGCGATCTTCACCCTCGAAGCCTCGGGTTTGCGGCGTCCGGCCGACCTGGTCGGAAAGCGGGTCGGATACCGTAGGGCGAGTGAGGGCGACGTCGTCTTTGACGCCATGATGGCGCAGCTCGGGCTTCCCCGCAGCCAGATCACCAAGGTGCCAGACCGCGACAGCTTCGAAGCCCTGCGGGGCGGGGAGGTGGATGCCATCATCGCCGCAATCGACGAGCAACCGGATCCCTCCAGTTCGACGTTCACGAAGCTCAATGTCATCAAACCGCAAGACTACGGCATCCATGTTCCTGGCTTGGTCTACTTCGCGAGTAACGCTCTCGTCCATGAACAGCCATCCATGATTGCCGATGTCCTTCAGGGCCTCATCAGAGGATGGCAATCTACCTACGCGGACTATGCACGGAGCGTGCCCGTTCTGGCCGGCGCCGGACCAGCCAGGCTGAATTCCGAGCGGCTGAAATTTGAACTGCAGCAGCTACGTCCGCTCGTATTGCCGACAGGGGGGCGCATCGGCGATTACGACGAAAGCCGTTGGCGGACGCTTCGGGACATTCTCCTCTTCGCCAAACTTGGCGAAGAGGACGTGCCGCTGGCCCAGACCGTCAACTACCAGTTCCTTCGAGATGTGTACCGACGTTCACCCGACCTTGCTGCCCCGGGCGCCTGGAGCGAGGAAAAATAGGACCAAGAAGCCACAGTTGCGCGCCATATCGCTACAAAGGCCCTCCCAAGCCGCGGCGTCGGTTGCCTTTTTGGTCCTAGCCTTGGTAATCTAGGCTTTACTATTTAGGCTGGTTCGCGGTGGTTCTCGGGGTGCAGCCTCCTGGTGGGGCGCGGGGAATGGACCAAATCCGCAGGGGCAAGGAGCTTTTTGGGATGTTTAAGACCTTGATGCGAGCAGGCCTTTTGGCCGCCACCGTTTCCTTCTGTGCAGCGAGCGGAGCAAGCGCGGCGATGCAAATGCCGGCGCCGGCGGCCCTGCTCACGGGTGCAAGCCAGGCGACGCCTGTCACGTTCTGGGCGCAGCCCTACCCATATAGGTATGTGCCGTCGCGCCACTGCCCCTTGGTGCGGGTCGAGACGCCCTATGGCTGGTATATGGACCGTGTTTGCGCGCCCGTCGGCCCTGTCCTGCGTCGGGCGTACTGAACTTCGGCTGACCTGAGCGGCGAGCGCCGCTTTTTAGAAGATTTACAAGGCAGCCGCACAGCTCATGCGGCTGCCTTGCTCATTCTTGTTTCGCCGTGTGCTGCTCTTTTGTGCGCGCAGCACGGGTTCACCATGAATATCTTTGCCGGGCCGGGATAGGCTGTTGCATGGTGAAGATTGTGTTACCAGTTTGGCGGGGCTGCATCGGCAGCGTGATTGCGTAATGCGGCGGTAGCCGGATCTCACGGAAGTGACGATCCGGCCAATCGAACGCCGGTAGAGGATACGATGACAGGGGCTTCAACCTACGATCTCACGGGCAAACGTGTCTTCGTCGCGGGTCACCGCGGCATGGTGGGATCAGCTGTCGTCCGCCGGCTTGCGTCGGAAAATTTCACCGTGCTGACGGCTGATCGGCGTGAGCTGGATCTGACAAAGGAAGAACCCACGCTCAGATGGCTCGCAGCCAATCGCCCGGACGTCGTGATTCATGCAGCTGCAAAGGTTGGCGGTATCGCAGCTAACAACAATTTCCCGGTCGACTTTCTCTGCGACAACCTTGCGCTGGAATTGAGCGTGATCCGTGCGAGTCACGCGGTTGGTGTGCGGCGCCTGCTGTTCCTCGGCTCGTCGTGCATCTATCCAAAGCACGCCAAGCAGCCGATGGCCGAAAGCGAATTGCTGACCGGGCCGCTCGAGCCGACCAACGAGTGGTATGCGATCGCCAAGATTGCCGGCCTCAAGATGTGCCAGGCCTATCGTCGGCAATATGGCGACGATTTCATCTCGGTAATGCCGACCAATCTCTACGGCCGCGGCGACAATTACCATCCCGATCATAGTCACGTCCCGGCCGCGTTGATCCGGCGCTTCCATGAAGCCAAGCTCGCCAATGCATCCAGCGTCTCGGTGTGGGGCACCGGCACACCGCTCCGCGAATTCCTCAACGTCGACGATTTTGCTGATGCCTGCGTCTTCCTTCTGAAGAACTATTCAAGCGATCTTCCGATCAATGTCGGCAGTGGCGACGAATTGTCGATCGCCGATTTTGCGAGGACAGTCGCGGAGGTCGTGGGCTATCAGGGCGAGCTCGCGTTCGATACGTCAAAGCCTGACGGCACGCCACGCAAGCTGCTCGATAGCTCGAGAATTCGAGGGCTTGGCTGGCGACCGAACGTCGCTCTGCGGGCCGGTCTCGCGGCCGCCTACGCAGACTTTTTAAAGGGCTCGGGACGTCATCTGGAAGTCAGCGCGACGCGCTGAGAAAACTACGTAAGACTACAAGAAACTTTTTTATTCTGAACTTTTTTGATTTGGGCGGGGCTTATGCGTGTTCTCTTGGTCGGCATCAACTATGCCCCCGATCTGATCGGTGTGGCAAAATACAACGCTGAGCTCTGCGAAAGTTTGGCCGCCGAAGGTCATGAAGTCAGGGTCATTACGGCACCTCCGTATTATCCGGCCTGGAAGATTCCCCCGGCGTTCAAGTCGTCGTACTTCAGGTCGAGAGATATTCGCGGCGTTCGCGTGACACGTACGCCGATTTATGTGCCCGGACATCCCTCGGGCGCCAAGCGGCTGGTTCATCACGCTTCATTCGCGCTTACGAGCGGGGCGCCGGTCCTCGTTGAGGCGCTATCCTGGCGCCCCGACGTTATGATCGCCGTCGCACCATCATTAATGTCGGCCGCCTTCGTCTCATTCGTCGCTCGTTGCGTCGGTGCCAAATCATGGCTTCATGTGCAGGACTTCGAGGTGGACGCGGCATTTGATCTTGGTCTGCTACGCAATCCTAACTTGCGAAAATGGATGCTTCGAGCCGAAGCCGCGATCCTCAAATCGTTCGACCATGTTTCAACCATCTCTCAAGCGATGGTAGACCGGTTGAGAATCAAGGGGTTGAGTCCTGACAAGACAGCCGAGGTGAGAAACTGGATTGACACCAACGCGATCTGCCCGGGTTCGCGAATGACCAAATACCGTCAGCAGTTCAAGCTGGGCGCGGGCGATATCGTTGCGCTTTACTCCGGAACAATGTCGAACAAGCAAGGCCTTGAACTCGTGATCGAGGCTGCGATCGGTTTGGAGGAGAGCCATCCTCATATCCACTTCATCCTTGCAGGCGAGGGGCCACATAAAATGAGGCTGGAGCAGCTCGCTGCCGGACGTCGCAATGTCCATTTTGTCGGGCTTCAGCCCAACGAAAGTTTCAATCAATTGATGGCCACGGCCGATTTTCATCTGATCCCGCAGAAAGCCGAGGCCGCCGATCTGGTGTTGCCCTCCAAGCTTGGCGCGATCTTCGCGTCGGCTCGGCCGGTCATTGCGATGGCTGAAGAAGGCACGGGCCTCGCGGCGGAAGTCACGGATGCGGGCCTGGTGATTCCACCCGGAGATTCGTCCGCGCTTGAGCTTGCAATTTGCCAGCTCAGCGAGGCGCCGGCTCTCCGTGAGCATTACGGCGAAGAAGGAAGGAGGCGCGCGCTTGATCGTTGGGATCGACGCGCAATTGTTCACCGGTGGTCGGAGGCAATGGCAGGGCAGGGCAGTGCGACAGGGCAGAAGAATGTCGACTCGAAAAACGCTGCCGGCGACATTGGGCTTCCCGTGGAGGATGCCGTTCAGTCACCTTAAAGCATCGGATCTCAATTCGTTGTCGTCCAAAAAAATGAGCGCCGCGATGGGCGCTCATTTGGCTTCTTGCCTTGCTGTCCGATCTGCCAGGACTACTCGTGGCGCGGGAAATACCTAAAGCCGTGCTGCTTAATCAGCTCATCGCGTTTTGCGGATTCGAGATCTTCCTTCATCATCTCGCGAACGAGGCTCTCGAATGAGGTCTGGGGCCGCCAGCCGAGTCTTTCTTTCGCCTTGGACGGATCGCCAAGCAACGTGGCGACCTCTGTTGGGCGGAAATAGCGCGGGTCGACCGACACCACGCATTTTCCGTTTGCAACATTGTAACCCTTCTCGTCGACGCCGGCCCCCTCCCATCGGATCTGCATGCCGACCTCGCTCGCCGCCACGTTAACGAAATCTCGAACCGAATGTTGAACACCGGTCGCGATGACGAAATCTTCCGGCTTTTCTTGTTGCAACATAAGCCACTGCATCTCGACATAGTCGCGCGCGTGTCCCCAATCGCGCAATGCATCGAGATTGCCGAGATACAACCGCTCCTGCAGGCCCAGATGAATCCGGGCCAATGCCCGCGTGATTTTTCGGGTGACGAAAGTCTCACCCCGGACTGGAGATTCGTGATTGAAGAGAATGCCGTTGCAGGCATACATCCCGTAAGCTTCACGGTAATTGACCGTGATCCAGTAAGCATAGAGCTTGGCGACGGCGTACGGCGAACGCGGGTAGAAGGGAGTGGTCTCCTTTTGCGGAATTTCCTGGACCAGGCCATACAGTTCAGATGTTGACGCTTGATAGAAGCGCGCCTTCCTTTCCAAGCCGGTAATGCGCATGGCCTCGAGGATGCGCAGTGTGCCCAGGCCGTCGGAGTTCGCCGTGTACTCGGGCTCCTCGAATGAAACGGCCACGTGACTTTGCGCAGCGAGATTGTAGATCTCGTCGGGCTGCACTTGGCCAACGATCCGGATCAGGCTCGAGGAATCCGTCAGATCGCCATAATGAAGCCGGAAGGGTGGATCAGGCTCGTGCGGATCGAGATAGAGATGATCGATGCGGTCCGTGTTGAAGAGGGAGGTCCGCCGCTTGATGCCGTGGACCTCGTATCCCTTCTGCAAAAGAAGTTCGGCCAAATAGGCGCCGTCCTGCCCGGTGACGCCGGTAATAAGTGCTCGTTTCTTTGTCATATCTGTCCCGAAAATGGAAATTGGTGCTTACACGAAATCGACCTGGTTAGGGAGGGCGAAATAGAGCGAAAATCAAGCTTAGATTAACAGCGTCTGGCTCCAGCTGGCGCGCCAAAAATCCTCCTATCGGATTACGTCGGAGGCGCAGTGTCCATCAGGGTGTGCGTCCCTCGTTTGGCCGTAGCCGGTGAGAAGGCTTCAAACCGGAGAAAATTCGATCGGGTCCCATGACCGTATGAGTCCTAGCCCGGTTGACCAGGAGGCCGGCTAAAAGGCCGCAACTTCTCGCGTCCATCGTTGAGGATCCGTTCCCGACTCCGCACGCACGATAGCAAATCGATCCAAAGCATCGACCAGCGGCGTGACTATCGGGGTTAGATTATCGAGTACGAGGACCGCTTTTCCCTCACGCACGAGCAGCACAAGATGGTGCTCTCCGGTTGCCCGAATGACGACCTCAGCGAGAAGGAGGGCCGAGCTGGGCCAGCCGGATCGCAGCAGCAGATGGCGCTTGGTGACAGCGTAATCCCCACAATTGCCCTCGTCAGGGAATATCTGCCATTCCGCGTCGCGCCGGCTTGCGGGCGGATCCTTCGGCGCTATGCCGAAGTTCACCGTTGAATTGATTTGGGCGAGTTCGCGCCAGCGCTGGATTGAAGAGCGGAAGTCTCGGATCCTGCGATCGTCATGGCGCCGGCAGTCCTCGGGATATTGAATGCAGAATTGAGAGAATGAAAGCGGTGGCGTCACCGCTTGGGATTCATAATTCGAATAGGCGGGCTGGCCGCAAACGCAATACATTATGGCCAGCATGCGGACCGCATGTCTGATCATCGAAAGTTCGCCTGACATTTCTGATTGTTAGGCGAAGTATATTGCGATGCGATGGAAGCGCCATGACAATTGTGAGGCAATCGATGCCCAATCGTGGAGCAGCGTGCGCGCGCTTGATCTGAACGAGGTGAAGGCTGCCACGGTACACTAGTCCGCGGCCTTGGACACCTGCAAGATCTAAGGTGTCTGCTCCCACTCGATCCGCCGTCGGATGAGGCCGCTTGCGGAATGAAGTTAGGGTCCGTGCAAGACCTCGTCCGGATGTCCTCCGCCAGAACGTGACGTTGCTTGGTGACTCTTGCCCCAGCACGTGCCGCAGCATGAGACCGGTCCGCGGACCTCAAGGTCGACCCGCTTCAAGAGTGAGCTCGTTCCGACCGCTGGTGCAGCCCAATCGCTGATGTCCCTTGGTAGCAGACGCACGTGGCCCCGGAGCGGGGCGAGAAAGAGTTCTGGCTGAGAGTGCGATGATCGCGCACCAAGCTTCGCATCTCGGTTTGGTCTGGTGGTGAGCAAGCTCCCAAGGGGAGCCAGCAATTCTGCGTCGGGGCCTTCAGCGACACGCGTGAGCAGGCAAACGAGCGATAGGATGGAGGCCGGCGGAAGCGGTGACGATGTCAGTTTTTGGCCCGAAGCTGCCCCGGTGGAGCGCGGAGCAAGGGTTCGCCTTCAAGGGGAGAACGGACAGTTGCCGGCCTAGCTTCGTTCGTCCACCTGTGACGCTGAGCAGACCCTAGCTCCTTATAATCTTGCTCGGGAAACGTCTCCTAGCGTCCCATCAGCGAATAATGCCGCGCGCTCTTCGACGTCCGCACAGCGAGGCGGGGCGGACCCGATATGCTGACGTTGAGTTCTTCGCATTTTGATCCAAAATTGGTCGGGCTCCGGCCCATTGCGATACGGTATTTCTCGGCGCGCGACAATCTGTATCGCGCGCGACGAACAGCTGACCTATACTCACTTAGCCGCCTGCAGTTACGACCTTGAGGGCCTGCCCATGAAGTGGCGAGGATTGATTGCGTTTTTCAGCGTCGCGGCAGTTGTCTTCCCTTGCGCGGCATACGCGCAAAAGGGTGCACTTCCAACAATTGGCTATCTTGGCTTCGACTCAGCCGACAAAAGTAAGGAGTTGCTCGTCGCCTTTCGGGATGGTCTCCGCACCAAGGGCCTTGTAGAAGGCCAGAACGTCACAATCGAGTACCGCTTCGCTGATGGAAAGTATGATCGCTTTCCGGAATTGATCGCAGATCTGATTCAGGATCGCGTTCGAGTGATCGTCGCTGCGACTGGTACAAACGGAGTCTTGGCGACAACGAAAGCGACTAAGACGATTCCGATCGTATTTGCAATTGCCATGGACCCGGTACTTCTTGGCGTTGTTTCCAGTTTGAACAGGCCGGGAGGAAACGCGACTGGCGTGAGCATGTACACTCCGCAACTGACCGCCAAGCGACTTGAGTTGTTGGCAGAGTTGACACCGGCAGGCGGAACAATCGCAATGCTGGTAAATCCAACGAATCCAAACGCGAACGTAGTGGTATCGGACGCCGAAGCTGCGGCCAAGTCGCTTGGCCGAGAAATTCACGTCCTGAAGGCGAGCACCGACG
Organism: Bradyrhizobium sp. 23AC; assembly: GCF_054863025.1. NCBI lineage: Bacteria > Pseudomonadati > Pseudomonadota > Alphaproteobacteria > Hyphomicrobiales > Nitrobacteraceae > Bradyrhizobium > Bradyrhizobium sp. 23AC. Next base: position 53,362 of record NZ_JAVAYN010000010.1, on the reverse strand, counting down.
AGCAAATTTCTGCTGCCTTCGGCGAAATCAGAAACCGGAAGCACGCCGCGCTTCTTGTCAGTCCAGATGCATTCTATATTGCACGCCGAGAGCAACTCGCAGCGTTGTGCGAGCAGTATCGGATCCCCGCGACTTATGAATGGTCGTTCTTCGTCAAATCCGGCGGACTTATGAGTTATTCGCCACGCATTACCGATGTTCAGCGTCAGCTTGCCGACTACACGGCAAAAATTCTGAGCGGCGCTCGACCCGCCGATCTTCCGATTGAACAGCCGACTAGATTCGAGTTGGCGATAAATATCAAAACAGCAAAGAACATCGGCCTTACTATCCCGCCCTATCTCCTCGCTCGTGCCGACGAACTGATCGAGTGACGAAGGCATGCTTCTGCTCCTAACCCTGAGGCGAAGATCGCGGTTCAGCTCGGCATGTCAGCCGTTAAGGCAACCCCGGACGTGCCGAGAACGCGACTAGATCGACAGGATTGACCCAGGGCGGGCATACTGTTTGTAGCTTCGATGTCGGCTTTGCGCTGTTTAGGGAACGTCGACCGCGCGGCTCGACTGAGGCAGAAGGCGCACCTAGCTTCAACGGAACTGGAACAATGTCCGGGCAATCTGATTGAAAACTGTAGCGGCTGATGAGAGAGATAAGGAAGTATTCCTGGGCAAGCGGCTTTATCGGTAAGGAGCAACAAATGGATGACGAACGGAGATCATCAAAGGCGGGGGAGCGGGCCGCTGAGGGCTTGCGCGAGGCAACTGCCAAGGAAGAAGCAAAAAAAGAGAGCAAGACGGGGCACGATCTGGCCAAGGGTGCTGATCGCTTCGAAGAACGCTCCAAAAGCTCCGATGGAAAAAGCGCAGAAGAAAAACAAAAGGGGTAAATGAAAGAGCAGACCCGACGCGGCGTTCTCGAGCGGATCTCCGCAATGACGCTGGAGGCCTTTACTCACGAGGGGCGACATCGACCTTGAGAACGAGGCGATCCGCGCGTGAAGCGCGCCTAAACACTTCACGAAGATCCGATGCCGCGGAGACCTCTCCGGTAGCTTTTGGGCCCGAGCTGACGTCGGGCGCCTCGACCTCGATGTTCGCTCTCGGCGAAGTGAACGTCGGCAGGATAGGTTGGGATTCTCTTCTGGCCCTTAGCCGAACCGGGCCCAGGGATTTGCATTGTCAGTTTTGGGAGGCAGGGCGGACGCAGGCTAGGGCTTGCCTGACCGCCGCGTGTGACACTCAGCGGAAGTCGCTACTGGGCACACGCGCACTGCGCCGTCGCTGCTGTTGATCTAGGTCAATTACCACCCATCCTTTGGCTTCAGACTATTAAGGTCGTCCTCTCCCTCTCGATCCTGCAGAAGGCCTCCTGAGGTTCGGCGGCCAAAGTGAGAGATTGCTCATGATAACAATCCCAGAACTGACGTCCCAGGCTCTTGGTGCGTTCCTGATCTCGGAGACACGCGGTCGCTTCGGCTCGTCCCACGCCAGCTTGCTGGAATTGCTGCCCTATGCAGCAAAGCTGGCCCTGGAATGTATTGGTAACAGCGATGCACTCTACCACAACGTCGAGCACACCTTGTTGGTCACGCTCGTGGGGCACGACATCCTGATCGGCCGCTCCCTTCTTAGGCCAACGACGGCTAGCGACTATGCTCACTTCATCCTGGCGTGCCTGCTTCACGACATTGGCTACGTTCGGGGAATAGTTCACGGAGACCAGGACGGTGCCTATGTGGTTGATGGTACCGGCCGAACGGTTGAGTTACCGATCGGCTCTTCCGATGCAGCGCTTGCGCCCTATCATGTCGACCGCTCAAAAATATTCGCCATGGAGCGTCTCGACGCAGTTGACGAAATTGAAGCTGCTCGCGTTGCCCAAGCCATCGAATACACTCGTTTTCCTTATGAAGACGCATCAGCGAACGAACTCAAGGATGATCTTGACGAAGAGGAAGGTTTGTTGCTTCGCGCCGCCGACCTGATCGGTCAGCTCGGCGATCCGAATTACATGAAGAAATCAAATGCGCTGTTCTACGAGTTCGAGGAGATAGGACTCAACAAATCGCTCGGATACACCACACCCGCGGACGTGGTATACAAATATCCTCAGTTCTACTGGACCAAAGTCGCACCGCACGTCCAAACTGCCATCCGCTATTTGAATGTAACCTCGAGCGGAAGACAATGGATCGGCAGTCTCTATGGCAACGTCCTTCGCGCTGAGCGAGAGGTGGGACTTTCTGGTCCAGAGCTATAGGCGTTTCAATAATGTGGTTTCGGGCACGCCCACAACGCAAGCTTCCTTGTTCGCGAAAGCTCTTGATCAGCTCGGAGTGCGCAATCCCGTGGTGCTCGGCCACTCCTGGGGAACGCTGGTGGCGATTCGCGCTGGCGCTGCGAAGCGGTTATGCCGTGAGCGGGCTGGTGCTTGTGTCCGGCTACTATTTTTCAACCATCTCGGATGGACTTTTGGTTCATGTCAGGTCCGGCACTGCCGCTGCTGGGCGATCTGGACCCCCCGGTGATCAGAACAACCTTACTCATGGGATATCCCTTTCGAGTTTTCTGCTGGGACTGGTGGGCAAGATCAGATGATTCCGCCGTTGGCGCGGAGCACCTGGCCGTTGATCCAGCGGCCGTCGGGTCCGGTGAGAAACGCAACCGCAGCCGCGACATCCGCGGGCTCACCAAGCCGCTCCAGCGGCGCAAGTTTTGCGAGATGATCGATCACGTCCGTCGACTTGCCATGTAGAAACAGTTTTGTCGCGGTCGGTCCCGGCGCCACCGCGTTGACGGTGATATTTCGGCCGCGCAACTCTTTTGACAGAACTTGCGTCATCGCCTCGATCGCCGCTTTGGTGGCGGCATAGATCCCGTAGGTCGGATGCAACAGACCCGTTTGGCTCGAGGATAAGTTGACGATGCGACCGCCATTTCGCAGCCGGCGCGTCGCCTCGCGCAAGGTGTTAAAGGTGCCCTTCAGATTGATGGCTATCTGGCTATCGAAGACCGAGTCCTCGGCTTCGGAAATTGCTGCCAGCCGCATCACACCGGCGTTGTTGACCAGCACGTCCACGCCGCCGAAGGCCGACTCCACGGTATTGAACATGCTCGCCACGGCACTCGCGTTGCTAACGTCAGCTTGCACAGTGATGGCGCGACCGCCGGCCTGCGAGATCTTTTCGGCCAGCGTTTCCGCCTCGGCAGCGCTGCCGGCATAGTTGATGACGACTGTAAAGCCGTCAATCCCGAGCCGTTCAGCTATTGCAGCTCCGATACCGCGCGAGCCACCTGTGACAATTGCGACTTTTCCGTTTGCATTCGCCATTTGTCTTCTCCTTGCCTCCGATGAACTTCCTCTCGCTTCTGCGATCGGGAACAATCGACGATCAAGCAATGAACAATCATACACCGTTGTTGCCGACCCGGCCTGTCGCGGCATCAAAAGACACTGGGGAAACTGGTTGATTGGAACGCTCGCGTTGCCCAGCACTGCGCTATGGCATTTGGTGGCGGCAACGGCGAGCGCAGTTGGTTCAACTCCTCCGTGAAGCAAAGTCACACATCGGAGTCCTGCGACTAAGCACGGCCTCCAGGTTAGCGCTCGCGAGCACGGTTCGTCGATTGCTCTCTAATTACTGGTGAATGTGAAGTTGGCGCGCATGCGCGGCGCAGATCTGGTTACGATACCGCCGCGCAAGCACCAAGATAGCTACGAGAGCGACTATGTTGACGAGCTGTGTAACCATGAACACCACATCGCCGATAGTGATCGAATGTCCGAGGAAGATCGCTGACGACAGCACCCATATTAAGTAGGCGCGCTCGCTAATTCCGGCCGAGCATGCTCACTCCAGAGGTGCCAAATCTGGGGCACATAGGCGCCAATGACAAACCCAGTGCCAATATAACCAATGAAGGGGTTCAAGTTTTCCATATTAGCACGCATTGCTTGACGACAAAGGGGTCGGCGCGCGGGTGTTCCAGGAACGCTTGCCAGTATCCCGGCGGCAAAATCCTCGTCCGGAGTCAATCCTGTGAGCGCCGATGACAAGCCCACCAACATAGCCGATGACGGACGGCAAGCTTTCCATATTCACCCGTCGCTGGCACTACATCTGGAGACGATTGGAAAACTCGCGAAAAATGGTTGGATTTCGGCGCTTCCGCGAAGTTTACGGATCACGGAATCGCGACTGCAGTTGCATAAGCCACATTAGGGATCTGCGAAAACCGCATTTGTTGATGCCCTTCCCGGGCTGTATAACTTGGTCGCTTCTTCTCCTATTTGAAGAGGCTATCATGAACTCATTGCATACGTGGCTTTCGCAACAGCACCACGGGTTGCACACTTTTCGCGAATTTCAGCAAAGGCTCCATGACGCCTGCAAGGACGAGCCTGACCAACAGGGCCTGTGTCGTCTGCTGAATGCCGTCGTTGACAACTATGTAGATACGTTCGACGAAGAGCCTTTACCGGTCGCCGTCGCTGACCATGCCTATCAGCGACTGCTCGATCTCGTGGCTGACATAGATTTCGGTGCAAGCGCCGAGCAGCGCCTCGCCACTATCAACCGTGTAGCAGCTAGCGATTTGCTGCATTAAAGCACGATGTGGCGAGCGCTCCAATAGGCCTAGAGTCCGGTTGTGGCCCTTCTGCGAGGTTGCGCCTCGTTTGCCGGAGGTTCGCTCACTTGGCCAGAGCAGACCAGATTCGCTCAAACTGAGTTCTTCCTATTTTGACCACATCGGACCTCCCTACGCAGTCCTGAAAACGAGCGACGACATCCCTGAGGGAGTGGACCGAAATACCGAAATCAATTGATTTAGATCAAGGGTGCCAACGCGCGTCTCGGTGTCGAGTAATGGAAAGAGCCCGAGCGGCGGAAGTCGCCATGATGCGCGATAGACCGTGGATAGAGCACGTGCTGGTTTGGGCACTGACCGCGGCCGGGGTGCTCGTCCTCCTCTCCATTGCGCTTGGAGCAACCTGAAAGGGGCAACCCCTACCCCTGAGGAGTGCCACACTGAATGCCTTGGCGAACGCTGGGCAGCTTCGAGCAGCACGGAGTCGTCCTCGCATAATCCGCACGGGAGAAAGTGGCAGTGTTTCTTTTTAACGTTAACCTGGGGGCGAGAGTCGGGGGGATTGATGGAACGGAAGCCTTTTGAGAGCATGGCGCTTGAAGAGCTATGGGAGCTCCCATAGGGTCGTCAGTGACATTCTCGCCGCGAAACTCGTAGCGAACAAACAAGAGCTTGAACGACGATTGAGGCTGCTTAGTCGAGAACCCAGGGCTTCCTATTAGAGCATCGCAATCGGGACCGCCGTTGCATTCGTGGCTTTCACTAACTCCTCCACCGACCCAGTTGGCGGCCTCTTTCATTCCCAAACGCCAACTTCCGCCGCTAACCCGTAGCTGCCCAAGTTCGCCATTGAACCAACGGCGATGTGGGATAGATTACCTCTCCATGAGAGAGATGCTGTCCCATCTAGAGCTGCTGCGCGTCCAAATGGCCGAGTGCGAGCGCCTTCAACAGGCAGCAAGCAGCCAGCTCAAGCGAGACGTCTATGCGCGGGTGCTCACGCGCTACAAGGCAATCGCAAGAGAGCTGGAACAAGCGATAGCATGCCTGCCGGACTTTAGACCCCTGCGTCGGCCATAAAGGCAGCACAAGAAAGAGTAAGAGCAGTTGCATTCTTCGACGGGCGGATGCTGTCCCTCTCGTTGATGACTGCCGCTTCTGGCTCATCGCCTCAGTTGGCGCGGTGCAGCGAGTCTGGGCGCAGGGGAGGACGGGAAGTCGACGGCCCAGTGGGAAGCCGCTGCGATTGACCGCAGACATCTAATTGAGCCGATGGCTTACGTTAGTGCTTTCCCATCCAGCCACCTCGCAACGAGACCGTTTTGGCCTACGCAGGCCCAAGCAAAAGAAGCGCCCCCGCCGAGGCAAGCCTACCGGCAGGAAGGGCTTGCTGCCGTCGCGCATAGCTTGCGACCACGGCGGGCGGCTACGGTCCGGCATCGGGCTGTCGGGCTTCCCTCGGCACTATGTGCGGTGCTCCTGCGCATCATTGAGCGCTCACGTGCCTACAACTCGTGACCACCATGAGGGTCTGGCTGCACTGCCAACCACCGCCGAGAACGGATTTGACCGGGTGTGGCACAAGCGCAAGAGCGGCGATGAGCATGGCAGCAGCGAGAGAAGTGCCAAGGTTCATATAGCGGGGCATGGGTGCTCTCCGTCCCTTGAGATGGCGTGATCATGAACCTGTCCTTCTTCCGGTCGATGTCGTCGACCCAAAATCGCGTTTCCGGACGACTTCGTCGCAAATTTGGGACATCACGGCCTCGTGAAAAGCTCGATCCGGCGCCGAGAACTAAGTACTAGATCGTGCACGAATGATGAGCCATGCGCGAAACATGCGCGGAGGGGTCGTCGACGCTATCGCGCAATCGATTAAGGCGGGGGAGATACAGTTAGGGTCCCAGCAGCACGGTCGTGACGTCAGCTTGTAGCCCGTGGCTGCCCTCAGCCCAGATCGCGGCTATGTCCGCTTCCGAGAGACGTCCCGACCGAGGGGATTGCCTCGCGACGGCTGCCTTCGGCACATTGCGGGCGTGGCTGCGGCTGTTACGTCAATGGACAAAATCGTGAGGTGGTTCGCGGTTCAACGTCTAGAAATTTACCCATTTCGTGGGCAGTTCGTTTGACGTGCTAGAGCTAAGTTGGTGGCCATTGCAGCTCGGTCCACTGACGGAGTGGTCGGGATTATGCCGATAAACAAGATGCCGGATTTTCCCTCGTATTCTGGCTATTGGTTTCTTTGGCTGGTTGCGGGTTTCGTCGTTGGCTCTTTAGCATAGCGCTATTCTGGTCTGGACCCTGGATCATTGGCGTTATCACCATTCTCGCGACCATCGCTGTCTATTTCCGTCACGGGATGGCAATCGCAAAGCAGCGGGAACGATGACTGCGCTTTTTGTAACGGCCCCCGCTATCGCCGGTATTCTCTGCGAGAGCGTTTCGGCACAGCTTCTCCATTTCGACGTCACAACGAAAGCTGATTCGGCGCAGCTCTACCTTCCGCCTCTGGCCGACAGGCGGCCTCCCAACGCGTCCCGGGCGTGAAGACCCCGGGATATCAATGGAATGCTGATGGGACTTCGGCGTAGGCCAGTGAAAGCTCAATCGATGGACACCATCTACGTGATCCTGCTGATCACGACCCGTGTTCTGGGGTTCGTCGCAACCGTCTTATGGGGGCAAGATTTCGAGTGGCTTGGGCGCGATGTTGAGGCGGCTTACATCTTCAAGCTGGTCGGCATCGGGCTGGCCGTGTTCTTCATAATCGCGATCACCTTCGGCCTCATCTGAGATCGATCTTACAAACCCGGACGGCGCGGCGCCTTAGAGGAGCGCCACAGGTTCAAGACGACACTCAGCGTAGCTAGACTCTCATCCGTGTTCGACATCGCGTTGCGGCTAGCTACGAAAAGAGCTCACCTCCGGACCGAGCGTAGTCAGGGCATGCGAAACGTCGGTTTATACGAGCTTCGAACGGCGTCCTCAGTTGTTCCAAACGGCGCTAATGACCCAAACCGGATTCGTGGGCCACCGCAGTTCGCCCAGCTAGAAGTCGTTGCAAGCAAATAATTTAATTTGTTTAAAAACGTGATTTAATTTTAGCAACGAAACGTTGTATATCATTGCGATGCATTAATCGCCAAACCACGAGGGAGGGGCACATGGCTATCCTCTTTGGCGACACGAGTGGATCTCTCAACGGACGACAGCATGGCGGAGCCCAAACACTGGTTGGTTCCGATCCGGCGAACACGCTGTTCGGGGATGCTGGTTTGGACTTGCTCGGTCGCGCTGTCGGCGGCAACGATACGTTGCTGACCTCCGGTTCCGGAAGCCTGTTTGGAGATGCGGGGGAAAACATTTCTGGTCATGCCCGGGCAGGCGACGACGCGTTATCTGCCCAGGTGCCGGCATCTGCGCTCACCGCCGACGAGACATTCACTCTGAACATGTACGGTGATGCTGGAGGCAATATCTCGAACGGAGCCGTTGCCGGCAATGACATCCTCGATGTCGCGTTGCCCTTGGCCCTTACGCCCGGAGTGACAGTGAATGCCTATGGCGATGCCGGCGAAACAATGTCCGGTCAAGCCCACGGGGGCGATGACAACTTCGGCGTTTCCGGTGGCGGGCATCAAACAGTCACGGCGTATGGAGACGCGGGCGCAAACATGTTCAATGGCGCGGCCGGCGGCAACGACACATTCGTTGGCCACGTTGGACCGGATAGCAATTTGGTGTTCTATGGCGATGCTGGCGGAAGCCTGTTCGGGCATTCCCGCGGCGGCAACGACAGCTTCACTGCGAGCGGATTCGAGTACAACAACTATCTCTATGGTGACGCCGGAGGTGACATGGCCGACCATGCGGCCGGCGGCAACGATAGTTTCGCTGTGAGCGGCACGAATCCGTTCAATTTCGTTTTTGGCGACGCAGGTGGAAACATGTCCGCTTCCGCCGTTGGCGGGAACGACACGTTCAATGACTTGAGTGACGTAACACTCACCGACCAGAATGTCTTTTCCGGCGATGCTGGCGGGAACATGTCCGGTTCGGCCCGCGGAGGCGACGACACGTTCAACAAGACCGGCCTAGGGGGAAGTACGTTCTATGGCGACGCCGCCGGCGATATGTCTGATCGTGCCCACGGCGGCGACGACAGATTCCAGGCCTCAGGCACGCAAGACCAAAATATCTTCTACGGCGATGCCGGCGGCAATATGGGTGATCAGGCCGTTGGCGGCGAGGACACCTATATCGGCGGCAACGTATTTTCCCAACTCGTCAATCAGGTGTATGGAGATGCGTCGACCATGTCGGGCCATGCGCACGGCGGCAACGACACGCTGGTCGGCGGCGATGATCTGAATGCGCATCCGGCCGGCAGCTACGAGACCACTCTCGTCGGCGATGCCCGGTCCATGTCCGATTACGCACGCGGCGGCGATGACAGGCTCGTAAGCGGCACCGGAAATGATGACATCTGGGGCGATGCCCAGATGATGCTTGGCTTCGCCAAAGGTGGGAACGACACGTTCGCGTTCAATTTCGACAACGGCCACGACAAGATCGAGGATTTCGGTCAGGGGCTCTCGAATTTGGGAACCGATCACATCGATGTCTCTGCGCTTCGTATCGAGAACTTCAGGGATCTGAGCATCTCATCGTTTGATCCTGCAACGCACGAAAGCACGATCACGTTGAGTCCGGGCAACGACGTGGTGGTGCATAGCGAGCAAGCACTGAGACCGCAGGACTTCATCTTCGCGCCACATCAGGATGGTTTGTTGACCTGAGCCGACGCTCAAGACTGCCCGCATGCTCGACACACATTTCCAGCTTCGTGCTTGCTTCAGCGGGACGAGGTCATCGAGTAATGGTCGGCTCCCCGTCAGCGTTCAGACCCATCCCGGTGATGCCTTGTTTTTGCGTGTGGCCAACGGCAAGCTTGAAAGTTGCTGCGGGTGCAAGAGTCCGGATGTGGCCCATCGCGACATACTGCGCTGCCGCACGAACTTGGCTGCTATAGGAGCAAAGCGGACGTAGTCACCAGTCACATGACGCCGCGTTCATAGGTACACGGGACGTGCGCCCAAGGATGTCTCGTCCGATTGAAAAGCAGCAGGTCGAGTGGTCTCAACTCGTCTGATACCCTAGGTCAGCTGGGTTGCTAGACCGAAACGGCGTCCATCCGAAGTGCTCCAGCAGACCGTGCGCAAGGGTGGGACAGTTGGGCTGCCGGAGATGATTGGCAGCGTCGGCCTATCCGGATCGTTGCTTCGATCGCATCTAGTTCGTCAGAAGCTCGGTGCATGTCCGCCGAAACGCTCTTCGTTTCCCTAATCCTTCCATCCATTCAGCGAAGTTCAGGCTGCCGCCCACTACATTGGGAAGAAATGCGCCCGTTGGTCTGAAGGCGAGATCGGGACGGCTCGTCGTGTCAGCAATCGAATGCCCTTGGAACCGACACCAACCAAAATTATCGGTCCTTAAGTAAGTATTCCCTTCAGCCCCGCATAGATAGATCCGATAGCAGTAATCGCGACACCGGCGAGGGGGCCCGCCGTGTGCATCAGGTCCTGGATGAGGCGCGCGCGGCGCCGGAGCTGCTCCTCGCCGACGTGTTGACCGAGCAGCCGCGCGACACGAAATGCAAACGCGTTGGGCTTGCCTCCTTGCGCCAGCACCCGCGGCAATACATGGAAGATCAGGACCGCGAGAATGTTGCCAGACACGAAGGCGAGCAGGATGCTCGCGCCGTACTCGATCACCTCACGCCACTCGATCCAAGGCCCTGGAAGGATGGGGACCTTGTCGTGAATACCTGTCACGGTAAGCATCGCGTGCACGCTCAAAGCGGCCGTGCAGAACGCCAACACAAAGGCGCCATTCCCTGACACCTTGTGAACGCGATAGGCCGCAAAGCCAAACAGCAGCGGGATCACAACGGAAGCGAGCCGCAGTGGGAGCGGCGAGATGTTGAAGACGATCGTGACGAGAATATGCGCGACAACTAGAAGTAGCGATGGAATGAGCGCATAGACTACTGCATAGGTCGAAAAATACCGCACCGGATGCCTATGGCGCTCGAGATTGGCGTTGACCAGGTCGAGCTCGCGCCTCAGGCCGTCGAGTTGGACGACGATATCATCGATCTCGCGCAGCATGGGACGCACCACCCGCAGATCGCGTGAGCAATGCTTGCAGACGATCGCCTCATCCTTAATCGTTTCGGCGCAGAACGGACATTCCATCGGTAAGCGTCGGTTTCGTGGGATGCCTAATCATCTCAAGCTCGGCTCGCGCGTGCCGCAATTGATCGCGCAGAAGATCGCGTTTTCGAGCCAGATTATCGAGCTCCGCGATCAACGTGGCCGGTACGGCAATGTCGCGCGAACAGGTTGCACAAACAAGCGCCCCCTCAGCGTTCTCCGATCGGCAATACGGACAGCTCATTGGCATACTACGGCTCTACTTTAAGGGTGAAGATCGCGCTGGCTGGTCGACCATCCGTGTCCTTGACGTCTACTCTCAGTGTGTATTCGCCCGCCGGTAGCTCAGCATCCAGGATGTTGATGCCGTCACGTCGGATGAATGGCTTGGTCCGCGGAGTGAGATCGACGTTCGGGGTACGAAGATAGGTGACCTTGACCGAATCCGGATCGATCTTGGCCCCGCCAAAGGCTTCGAACTTCAGTTGAAGCCGCAACGGCGAATGAACGGTCTCACCCGGCGAGACCACCTCTACCCTGGGGCCGCGCAGAATGCCGCGACGATCTGCGGCAATGGCACCTTTTGGCGGCGGCAGCCTTGCTTCCTCTTCCGTGATGAGCTGCGTCGCTTGAGCCACGCCGGGGATTAGAAGGCTGACTGCCAAAGCGCCTAGCCATATCTTGTTCAGGACCTGCCTTGTTGTCTGGCCGCTCAATCCTTCCCTCCAGTGCCCGAGTGCCGCACGCCACCGTCGCCAATGATTGTGTACGGGGCCCAAAATAGCGGATGCGCATAGGCGAATTCCGTTTTGCCTTCGCTGCCGAGATAACCGGGCCCATCCACCAGAGCCATCACGGCTTGGCGCAGAGCTTCGCTGCGTCCCAGCGTTGGATCGTCGGCCTGGCGCTTGAACAGGTCAGTGATCAGCTGCCGAGCGGATTGCGAATGCACCGACCAGTTCGTCACCAGCAATGCACGGGTCCCAGCATAGAAGAAGGCGCGACCGAGCCCCGAGGCGGCTTCCGCACCGGCTCCTGCGCCGGCACCGGTATTGCAGGCGGACAAGATCACCCAATCCGCATCGAGCTTGAGGCCCAGGATCTCTTCCATCGTCAGAAGCCCATCACCAGCCTCGCCGGTGACTGCCGGCGACGAGAGCGCAAGTGCGGGCTGAGTCAGACCGTTGAGCTCTCCCGGAACAAGGCCATGCGTGGCGAACGCCAGGATGTTGAATTTGGATAGATTCAACCTCTTGACCACGCCTTCGGCCGCATCCTTGCCCAGAAACAGCGCCTTCGATGGATCAGCCTGCAGCGCCAGCGCGATCGACTTCAGCTCCTCAGCGGTATCTGGCAGGCGAGGGAGCAGAGCCAGCTCCGCACTGTCGACGCCGTCGAGGTTCGGGCTGTTGCGGCGCTTCAGCGGCACGCCGCGGGTGAGACTCGCCGCAGCATCAGCCACCTGGACTTGGTCTTGCTCGGCTTCTGCCTCCGCAAACTGATCCCTGTTGAAATACGGGTCGCCGAACGCCACCAACTCGCTCCGACCCGCCTTGCCCGGCGGCAATTGGCGCAGCGTGCGCAAGGCCGCTGCAGAGGGGACAGCTGAAACGGCGTGAGTGCGGGCAAGCCACGCCACGTGTCGGTATCCCGCAAACAGAGGATCGTCATCGGGGGCAATTTCGGCTGGCGCGGTCGGCAACAGTGACAATGGCAACAGGCCGAGCGCACCGTTGGTGATAACAATCAGATTCTTGGCGGGCTTCCAGCCGCTCTCCACTGGCTTGAGCAGAAGCTCGTAGAGTTCATAAGCAAGCTTCAGGTCGAACGGCGGGATGTCGGAAATCATTGCCGCCTGCGGCTCAAGCGCCTCGCGCAGCTTGCGGATCTTCCTTTCAACATCGCCAATGCCGGCTTTCACCACGGCAAAGGCGAGAGGGCCGGATTTCGGAATGGCCCAGACAAAGCTGCCATTTTGGCCGAAGTAGAAGGACAATACGGCTTCGTCTTCAGCAAGTGTCGACCGAACTTCCGCCAGGCTCGGCGGCTTCGGTGAGACGAGATCAGCATAGGCTGGGAACTTCTGCTTGATCTCCAGCCGTGCCTTATCGCGCTCGACGCGCAACGTCGAGATCGCCGCCTGGATCTGCTGCATGCCCTTTTCATCGCGCTCTGAGGTCGGGATTGCGAGCACATTGTTCAGGAGCCCGAGCTGGGCATTGACCTGCTTCGTGAGGTCCTGCTCCTTGCGCACGAGCTCAGCGAGCACTGTATCTTTTGCGGCCGCACGGGCGCTGGACGCAGCCAGGGCCTGCTGGACCGAGCGAGCCCTGATCGCATCGGCAAGGCTGAAGGTTTCCTCGCCGACTTCGTCTGCCGTTCGCGGTGCACGAGCGAGCAAGGCAAAATAGCTCTCCACGGTCATTTGCAGCCTCTGGACGCGAGCGGCTGTCACAGTCGTGTTTTCCTCATCGGCGTTCTCGCGTGTGTTCGCCATCATGACGGGGATCGCGGCCTTGAATTCGCGGATCGCCTCCGCATCGCGATGGGCGCGCATCAGCCCGACCGCCAGCGTGCCACGCACCGAAGCCACGTCAAAATGGCTTTCGCCGACACGGCCGATCTGCTTCGTCAGCAACTGCTCAGCCAAGCTGATACCTGCGTCGACCTGGCCGGACGCATAAAGCGAAAGGATGCGCGAAGGATTGAGCTCGAACGCTTGGCGGCGCTGCGGCTCCCAATTGACGATGGCCTTGTCGATCCGTGTATAAATCTCGTTTGCTTCCAGGCCCTTGCGCTGGAGCGTCAGGATGCCTGCAAGTTGCGCCAGGAATTGCACGGTTGGCTGTGAGTCTTCCGCAAGTCCCAGGGCTTGATTGACTTCCAACGCGGCCTGCACCAATTGCGTAGCCTCTTGATAGCGGCCTTGCTCAACGAGCATGCCGGCGAGACCCACAATGAAGCGCGGCGTGGCCGGGTTGAACTTCCCGACGTCCTTCAAGCGAGAAAGGAGCGCACGGCGCGCGTCGACCTCCGCTTCCGCCAGTTTTCCCTGGCGCGCCTCCGTTCGAGCCAGGTTCAGCACCGTGGTGTCGATCGACCACAGCAGCGTTGACGCGGATGGCGGGTTGGGAGAGGCCAGAAGTTCCTTGATGCTGGCGCGCTTGCGCTGCTCTGCCGCGCGATAAGAAGCTTCCGCCTCGCTGAATTGCCCTCGTGCCTCGAAAATCATGGCGCGAGTAAATTCCACCTCAGCCTCCCAGGACTGACCAAATCTGGCATAGGCCGTTCGCCAGGCAGGATGACCGCTCGTCCTCGCCTCCTGGATCGCACTCAAACTTCGCCGCAGATAAGCTTCGGCCTGTGCGATGTCGCCCATTTGGATCAGAATGCCGGCAACCTGCCGATTTGCGTTGAATTGGTAGCCCTTGCCGCCAGCCGCATTCGCGATGTCACGGAGTTGACGCTGGTAGATCTCAAGCGCTTTTCTGGGTTCGCCGGATGCCAGATATTGCTGCCCCGCAAACTGCATCAGGCGCCCCATCATCCTCGGGTCGGCAGCCCCCCGACCTGCTTCAACGGCCTTGTTCGCATCCGCAATCGATTGGTCCAGCCGTCCTAGTTGCGCCCGTGCGTTGCCACGATCGAAATAGAATTGCGCCAGCTTTTGCGGGGATTCCTTGCCCGTTGGCGATGCCTCAGCCGCCGACCTCAACTTCTCGATGACTTTCAGATCGGGCTTTTCACTGTCGAGGATCGCCGTGATGTCCGAAATCGTGCGCGGCGGCGCAATGAAGCCGGCGGGAAGCGGGGCTCCCGGCGCGAGTTGGGGCGCCACCTCGGCTGGAATCTCGACCGCGACATTCGCACGCCCGTTGGCGGATTTCAGAGCCGCCATTACACAGGCGCGGACCGGTGGGGTTGCCCGGGCACGACAGCCGCCGAAATCGCCGCCGGCTTGCATGCAGGCCTGAACAATCGGCCGACCGACCTTTATCCGACAGCTCCCGATCGCCGCTTCCATCGTGAGGGCGGTGGCAGACGATGCCGACCCTATCAAGACGCAGCTCAAAATCATCTTGCGAGAGGTCGGTCGCAGGAGAGCAAATAAGAGACTTTTGATTGCGCTGTAAGATCGCATTTGAAATCCCCTGCGCAGCATGGAATTCGTGCGACGAGACAATTTTGCCGGGGGCAGCGTCCTGATATCCTCGGCCTCCGTCATCTTGGGCGACAACGGGCCCACCCCGCACCTCGCATCGTTGCGAGGCGCGCCACATTCGCCTAACGGATTTGCATTCTAGCGGTGCCCCGCTCCACCGCCGCCCGCTCCGTGCATCCCGGCATGCCAGCCGCCGCCTCCGCCACGCCCCTGCATATTGTTGAAGCCGTGGCCCATCATTCCACGTCTGCCGCCTCCGCCGCCGCCGTGCATCCCGGCATGCCAGCCGCCGCCTCCTTGATTCCATCTGCCGCCATGGCCGCCCACCAGCTCAATGGCGTCTCCATCGTGCTTCGCTTGCCCGAGTGGCGCGATCAAAAGTGCCAACTGAGAACCGCGCTGGGTGTCGGGGGGCGCAGCGAAGGTGTATGAGGCGTCAGCGATGGCCGCTGGCGCAGGGGCGGCCGGTAAACAGACGAGCAGTGCGCTTGCTAGAACCAGGGATTCCTTTAAGCCCATATTGGCCTCCTTGCAGGACGACGTCCGGAGCTTTTGCGGCGTTCGCCACCGGCGCGCTCTTAGTAAACATGGCACGCGGTTGGGTGGCGCCCATTCGTCATCGCCCTTGGTTGGCGTTTTCGGAATGGAGAAGCAGGATTTAATCAACATTTAATTATTAAATACATCCAGCTGATATTCATCGCAACAAAAATCAAACGCGATCCGGCAATATCGTCCGCGGCAACTCGACTCGCCCTGTTCCGGCACGCTTAAAAGTGCACTCGAGACCGGAGCTGCAAACCGTCCCGATCTTTGCCGGAGGCAAAGCTGCTCCAGGCCATCGCGTTGGCGGGCGCGGGTCCAAACGATGGAGATCATTCCTAATCGCTTCACCCCGCTCTGCAAGCCTCCGTCGCGATTAACACTTGGTTTCGCATCGATATCAGCTTGCACTGCCGTTTATATTCTCGTCTCGTGGAGCGGCATGGCTGCCGAGTTCGAATCGGAGGGAAACTCTCACGACGAAGCCGGTCAATTTTCGGAAGGGCCCTTGGGAAATTTACGGGTGGGCGGCCTGAGGCCCGCGCCGTTGAACGGCAGTTTCGATGCTTGTCCGCTATCGCCCGCAAACCGGGCGGAGGGCTGCGCTTGCCAACGAGCATTACTTGTGACCCTGAGCGGACTTCGGCGGCCTCAAGTAAAAAGGGCTCGCCAAAAATCTTCACTGTCCGACGCAAGGTGCTAATCTCAGGCCCAATAGCGTGGCCATTAGAGGGGGGCACATGCGACGACGGGACTTCCTGGGGCTCGGCGTTTTTGGCGCTGCAGCCGGATCGACACTGTTTGGTCGGGGCTCCAGCGCGCAGCCTGTGCGAAAACGACCGGTCATCGCATGGGCAGGAGCTCCACCTTCGGGGATGAAGTTGCCCCAGTTCATGGTGGAGTTGGTGTTCGGCAATTTCATTAAGGGGCTTTCTGACTTCGGCTACGAGCTAGGTCGTAACATCGATATCATTCGGCGAACGGACGTTTTCCCGGACCGGGTACCATCGATTGAGGAGATGGTGGCTCTGCTCAAGCCCGATGTCATCGCTGCACCTGCAACACTGGAAGCCGTCGCTGCCCGAAAGGCAACATCGACAATACCGATTGTCTGCCCCGCGCTTGCCGATGCGGTCCATCTCGGCTTGATTGCCAGCGAAGCTCGCCCGGGAGGAAATGTAACTGGCATTGCGCCATACATCGCGGGTTTGCCGACCAAGCAAATTGAACTCGCGCGAGAAATCGTGCCAAAAGCAAGTCGGGTGGGACTGCTGACCAACATGAATGATCCCAAGGGTCCGCCTCAAGTCGGGGATTTGAGGGCAGCTTGTGGGGCTTTGAGCCTCAGCGTCGTCGAGGCCGATGCCAGTACGGCGCAGGACGTTTCAAAGGCGCTCACTGCGCTGGCGAGCGAAGCAGTCGATGTCGCGGTTGTCCTTCAGACCAATCTTCTGCTCAACATGAGCGAACAGATCGGCGCTATCGCCTTTGAAAAGCGGCTGCCAACGGTCTTCGGCTATCGCGAGCACGTCATCCACGGCGGCCTTGTGAGCTATGGCGTTGACTTGCGCTGGTGCTATCGTCGCGCCGGCTATTTTGTGGACAAGATACGTAGGGGGGCTCAACCGGGCGATCTTCCCATCGAATTTCCAAGCAAGCTTTGGTTGGCAGTCAACCTCAAGACGGCAAAGGCTCTCGACGTGGCTATGCCGGCAGGGCTCCTCGCCCGCGCCGACGAAGTGATCGAGTGAGGAAGACATACTTCTGCTCACGGCCCTGAGCGAACATACACCAGTCGAATTCCCACGGCTGGCGGCAGAAGACCGCACATTGCCACGTCCACCGCCGCTCTCCCGGCCTCACTCGTAAGCTCAAACTTACGAGCTGTCTCGGCAATACTATCACGATGTTGATCTCCCGCTCCAATATCTTTGAGGCAATGATCGATATGTGCAACGCAAATTCGTCCTCGATCTTCGCGGCGGTGTCCTCGTCCTTAGCGTAGACGAACGGGATGTCCCCATCGACTTTATCGAACCGCACGCCTGCGAAGAGACAGTCGAACGTCCTTGCGCCGACGATGAGCGCCATGCGGGCTTGAATTGCTTGGTCGTGGATATCGGTAAGTTGCATACGTCGAATATCGGGCCGAAGCACACCGTGACAAGTGTTCAGAACTTGTGCTGGGGCTCGATCTTCCTTCGGAGCCGCCATCACCGCGCATCACAGGGCGGCCGCCGTTTGCAGCGTCTTCGCTCATCCCATGGCGCTCGCATCCATATTTGCGCCCGTTAAGGAACTCGTTACTAGTCGGTGTCACCATTTGCTCTATTAGGTCGCCACAGGCGACAGCGCAATTCCGAGAACCCAGTTTAATACTTCGACACGCCCGGTTGGCGGTCTCTTGAAGGAGAGGCCCAATGTTTAAGGGCTTCACGGTGGTAGTTGTGGCGCTGATTAGCACAGCGCAGCTGGATCGATATCTAACCAACGGTCCGTACACCGACGCGGCCACGGATATGCTGCGGCAAATCAAGCACGCGTTCGGGGTTTTAGATAATTCCTTTTAGCGCGGAGGCGCGTGATGGACATTTCATGGACCGATCTCGATAGCGATCAAAAACGCGCCATTGCGATACTCGGAGCCGGACTTTCCATCGAGCTCTGCGACCCTCTTGCCCTCCTGACGTTAGGGCGGCTCGGCCTAATCATAGGGTCCCATTTGACGGCTGCTGGTCACAATCTGCGAAGGGATGCCGTTGTGAAAAGTGTCGCGGGCTAATCGTAGCGGGTGACTAAGACCGGGGTCGGGGATGCCAAAAGCGATCGAGCTTATTGTAGACGGTTACGTTAGCTTGAACGATAGGAGGGCTCTCGACGATTTGCGCATACAGCGCCGAAAGCTGGCTGTTGACCTGAAGGCACGCACCGACTTTGACTGCCGGGCAACCATTCAGCAGATCGAGGAAGATATCATCGTGATCGAGGCTGGGCTGGCGCAGCTGGAGGATGCGGCGAAACCTAACCGCCCCTAGAGCCTTTAGCGCTCGACCTAGATCATCCGCTCCTTGGTCATGCGCAAACTGCGAAGGTAATAGCCTTGTCTTTGAACGGCTGACTTGATCTCGCTGCTGACTTTGAGAACTCGTTTTCTGCTCTTGCGCCACTTATTCTGAGAGCAAACAATGGGTATTGCAGAGCCTGCGCTTAGAACCAGAAAGTCGCGCCTCTCATTGCGATAAACATCAAACACTTTCCGTCCCCGCTATTCGAATGAAAGTAAGCTATGAAAGTATGGTTCGGCCCGTCTCGATTGACGAGCTTAGTATCTTGAATGCTTATTTGGGTGGTAAATCTGCAACGCCCGCGACTTTGCTTCGCCGCCTTCCGGAACTAGTGCAAAGACCATCGTCTAACTGGAGGCGCGCGCCTTAGCGCAGGGAGTAAGAACCTACCGAATTCCGCCACAACTGAATGAGCAAATGCACGCATGCTCAGGCAGGTCCAGTCCGAGAAGCTTCGCCGAGACGCCGCTGAGTGGCCCTTATTCGCAACCTGGCGACTGATCCCAAGAAGCGCGAGTTGTTGTCAGATGGGCTGAACACCTTGACGTGTCGCATCGGCAGTGGAGCAAGTTATTGCCGACAGCGGTGGTACCGACATCATGGACCGGTGAAAGGCTACCCTTGGCTAGTTCGAATTGCGCTGTTCGGCTCAGTTCCGAAAGCTAATATCGCAGTCCTGTGAGCGAAGAGCAGCCACGGGCCCATCCGGCATGAGGCATTGCGAAGAATCCGGTCTCACACGGGTTCGGCGCCGCTCAAAGTGCGATCTGACTGATTGTCCTTGAGCGTAAATCTGAATAGGGAGCACGCGCGCCATGACCAAGCTATTCTTCAACGCGATTGGCGCAGCGGTCCCTTGAGGAAGCGCTGATTCCTGATCTCGCGAAGCAGCAGCATGCGCTTGGTTTGTGCGGCGTTGAGCAGCCCCTCGAACAAGACCAGGACCTCGCGCGCCTGCACGTAGACTTCGGTGGTGATGGCGTGTTGGTCGAAGCCATAGGTCGCGAGGCGCGCGTCGATCTCGGACGCAGCGACTGGATCACACCGCCAGCTCAGTGCATTTTGTAGCGTGTAGGTCTCGGCCTCCGCTTCGAACTCGGGATCAATTCCGACCATGTCGATCCGCCGCAGCGCCGCCTCAACCGCCTTTTGGCGATAGGTCTCGAGCAATTTATGCCGCAACATGCGGTAGCGCTGGATGTCCCAGGACAGCTCCGCGACGTCAATGGCGAGCAGCCACTCGATGGCGGAACGCGGCGCGAGGTCGGCAAAGATCGCCTGCTGGAGCGCCTGGTAGTGTTCGAACTGTTCGCCCGGCAGCAGCAGGGGCGGCGGCGCCAAGGACTCAAACTCGACCGGCAGCGCCGTGACGGTGAGCTCGCGCGCGGTATGGAACAGACCGTTCATCCGGCGGCCTCCGAATCCAGGTTTGCCGCGAGCGACGCGGCGCTGACGGCGACGTTGGCGGGATCGTGGACGGGGCTCACCGCCCACAGCTCCTGCGCCACCGCCAGTGGCGCGATCTGCAGGTTGGCCCACCACGCCCGTTCATTGCCGTGCTGATGCAGCTCCTGGTGATGCGCGCGGCACAGCGGAACAGTGAACTCGTCGCTGACCTTGCGGCCGAGCGCCCGGGCTTGAGCGAATTTCAGATGATGGGCATCGCATGGGGCTTGCTGGCACACCAGGCAGGGCTGCCCCCTAACAAACAACAGGTGCGTCTTGCTGCGTTTGCGGGACGGCTCCTTGGGATGGGCGAGCCCGGCCTCAGGTAGCGTTGGCTGCAGCGCGGCCTCGGCGTCAGCAGCAGGCGCTGCTGGCAGGCTTGGTGGGCCAGCCAAGTCGGCGGTCTGCTCCGCCTGAGCACGGCCAGCGTCCTCAAGCTTGGCCTGATAAGCTGCCTCGACGTGCCGGGCATCCGGCTCCTGCAGGCTGTTCTTGAGCGGGAGGCTCGCCATGGCCCAGCTGAGCAGATCGGTGCTGGCAGGCAGCGCTTCGAGCTGGCGCAACAGCTGCTCCCGGAGTGCGGCGGACTCCCCCGGCCGCAGCATCGGGGTCCGGTTGAGAGCGCCCTTGCCGGGCGAGGCCTTGAGGTTAGGTGGTGCGGGGGAACCGGCGGACGTCTCCGGGGCGTCCAGATCATCCTCGCCGGCAATCCCGACCAGCGCGAACAGGGCGTAGCGTCGGGCGTAGGTGAGCGCCGCACCCATGCGGTGCGGCGCCTCGATGTCCCGTGCGGCGCAGACCGGCCAGTCCGAGGAGATCCATTCGCCGGAGGAATGGGCGAGCAGGGTGGTGAGGTGGATGTGGCCGGTGGTCTCCTCGACCCGGGTGGTCTGGATGGTGGCGATCTCCTGCTGGCTCAGCGTCTTGCGCACGATGTCGAGGCCGCTCGCCAGCGAGGCATAGCGAAAGGTGCGGTCGTCATCGCGTAGGAACGGCGAGCGGATCTGAGCCGTCAGTGTCTTTTCCGGATTGGTTAGTTCGGCTTGCGCGCGGGCCAAGGCTGCTGCGATCGCCCCGATATGCTCACTGGCCTGGTGCATGGACGGCCTCCATCTCGACCGGATCAAAGCTGACGGCGCCGGCCTTGGAACGCTTGGCGCGAATGCCGTGGCCAAACGCCTCCCTGGCATCCTCCGGCAGCAGCTTCTTGAGCTCGGTCTTGGCCAGCTCATGCTCGCCATGGGCCTCGCGGGTGCGCAGGTAGATCGCCGCGCACGCGGCCCACAGATTGGAGGCGCTCATGTCGACGACCTTGACGGCGGCGAGCCGCGGCCGTGGCGTCTCGATGCCAAACAGCAGCGGCGGCTCGCCGCTCTGCACGCAGCGCCAGAACTTCTTTTCCGCGGTCAGCAGCAGGTGTTGATAGAGCGGGTCGGCATGCACGGTGATCTCGACCCATTTGCCGCCGCCGGTGATGATCGAGAGCACAGCCGCGCGCGCCGCGATCACCCACATGTTGTGCTGCAGCTGCGCCATGTGTTTGTCGGCCGCCGCCTCTTCGGTAAAGGCCCAGGGCAGCATGAACTTGGCCTCGAACACCGCACCGGTCGGCGCGACGATGCCGTCCAGCGTGGCCGCCATCCAGGCATGGACGGGGTGCCGCACCCGCTTCTGGACGTCGGTGATCGCATGCCCGGTGGCGTTCTGGTACCAGCTGCGGTTGAGGTCTTCGGTGGCACTGCCAAGCTGGACGATCAGGTTGCGCGACAAATCTTGCGGCGCGATCTCGCCGCGTTTTTCCCGCCACAGGCGCAGGAGCTCGTCCTGGTCCTGGCCCATGATGATGCGCGCGTCCGAGCCGCCGATGAAGGCGCGGCGGTCGTGGCGGTTGAATGTGACGACGGAGGACGGCGCCGCGGCGCCGTCGGATGCAATCGTGCTCACCGGTCTCTCCTGGGTTGACGCGGCTTGCCGCCGCACCACCAAAAGCCCCGCCACTGCGAGGGGAGAGACCGGGGCCAAGGGCCCGCCGGCCGGTTTAATGATTAACGCTCCTTTTGCGCGGGAATGCCAGTCCTTTCTGCAGCGAATTTGCTGTTCTTTGGGCCTGAAAACCCTTGATCTCTCAATGCGTTGGAGCGAGCTTTCGGCCGCCACGATCAGCATCGGCCGAGGGCCTCGAACATGGCGTCAATTCGACAAATCGAAGCCAATCGCGGCAATGCGAAGCGCAGCACGGGGCCGAAAACGGCGAGTGGAAAGACGAGGTCCAGCCGCAACGCGCTGCGCCATGGGCTGGCGCGGAGCATTATCAGCGATCCTGCCGAGGTGGAAAATCTAGCCGTCGCGATTGCTGCGGGGCTCAGGCATCCGATCACGCCCGATGCGGCGATGGCGCTGGCGCGCTCCAAGCTGGCGCTGCTGCGGATCCGCAGCCTGCGGCAGGCGATGTTAGGCGCACTTTTGACCGGCCCGCTGGCGGTAGATCTGAAAGGCCTTCAAGGCCTGGAGCGCTACGACCGGGCTGCGTTGGTGCAGCAGAAGCGGACGCTTCGCCTGCTCAGCTTCGCGCGCGAATGAGGCAAGGTCAGTTGGCTTCGTTCTGCACTTTCGCTCCATTGGCGCTGTGCGGCAACGCTCCTCGACAGCACTGCAGCTTTCTGTTTAGGGCTTGCGGTTGCCTGCCGCCGACATGCACGGCCCGGATAGCTTCTCCATCACCGCCGATGGGTTCGTGAGTGCTGCCTAAACGAGCAGACAGATTGCCCTCGATAAGAGAGTCAAGCCGATCGGCACGTCCTCGACCGTTGTTGGCCCGCTCGGTCAGCATCTCCCAGCGCTGCCCGTCCTGTCTGCTGTTGGCAGAGTCGCTGTTGCGAGCAACTAGCCTGGATAGTCACGCGGCTTGACCGTCACTTCAAGATTATAATCTCATCTTCTTGATTCGGGCGCGGCCTGGAAACGGCATGGCCCGCAGCCGCTCGAAGTCGGCCCTTATCTCCTCCATCGACATCGCGTCATAATCGCGTTCGATCTTACTACTTTCGATTTCGCGAACTTGCTCGATCAGGTCCATTGTCATCCCCAAGACTCTCACGTTGCCTTTGAGCGCGACATCAACTACTCGCTTGATCAGTATCTCGTCCGTCTGGATACGCAATCGCTGTCCGTCTTCGACAATGGTTCGCTTCCGCTTCAACTCGCGCGCAAAAAGTTCGGTCAAAGAGAGGCATTTTTTCGGCCTACCCCGTGGATTGCCGGACTGGCCGGGCTTGAAGCGGCGCTCTTTGGGAGGTTTTCCGTAGCCAACTGAATAGTTTTCGGATTTTCCCTTGGTCATTTCGCGAGCTCCCGATCTGCGGCGATTTCGTCGAACAGGCGCCCGGTTTGGACGTGAACAGCCTTTTGGCCGGTGTGGCGTTGCCAGCGCCTTATCGCGACGTCAACGTAACGCGGCTCGAGCTCAGTCGCATAGAGGCGGCGACCGACCCTTTCCGCAGCCAGCAACGTCGAACCGCTGCCCAGGAAGTTGTCCAAAACGATGTCATTGCGCTCCGTGCAGTCGAGGATTGCATCGGCAAGCAACTGGACCGGCTTCACAGTGGGGTGTAAGGCAAGCAGGTTACCTTCTTCGCCGTTACGTTCGAAGCTGTTGCATCCGGGATATTGCCATACGTTGGTTCTGGTCCGACCATGTCGACCGAGCTCGACGTTGTTGCGGTGGGGCACTTTGCCGTGCTTAAAGACAAAGACGAATTCGTGCTGGCTGCGATAGAGTGATCCCATGCCAGCGTTCGATTTGACCCACGCGCATATGTTCTTGAGCTCGACGCCAATTGCCTTGCCCGCGGCAAGAATTTGAGCGGAGTGACGCCAGTCCATAAAAATGTAGAGGAGGGCTCCCTGAGAGAGGTGCTCGGTCGCATTGCGCAAAAAGCCGCTCAGGAAACCCTGAAACCCGTCGTCGGATAGTTCGCCGGACGCCATCGCAAACTCGCGGTGGCGAATGCGTCCCTTGCCTGAGACGTGCCCTTGAATGGGGAGGTTAAATGGCGGATCGGTGATCACGGCGCGGGCGCGTTCGCCGGCCATGAGGGCGAAAAATGAATCGGACTGAAGCGCGCTTTGGCACAGTATCCGATGTGACCCGACTTGCCAGAGATCGTTGACAGCCGAGACCGTGGTTGGGAGAGCCGCGGGAACGATGTCGGTTGGATCAGGAGACGGCTCAACCTGCAGAGATTCGAGGTTCTCGATTCGAAAATCGATCTCTCCCTGGGAGAAGCCCGTGACCTCGAGACTGAACCCGAGGTCGAGCTGAGAGAGCTCCTTGAAGGTTTCTGCAACCGCGCGATCGTCCCAAGGCGCTAGCTCGCCGAGCCGCTGCTCAGCAATCCGATAGAGTTCGAGTTGTTCGGGAGTGAGATGCGTGACCCGGATGACCGAGAGGTGGCGCAAGCCAAGCTGCAGCGCGCCAAGGTACCAGATCAAACCAGCGACGATCACGCCCGCCCGATCGATGATAACAGGGCCGATCAAGCCCAATGCCTCGATGCATTTCGCGTATTGTTTCTTGTGGCGATCGGTGTGTTTGCGGAGCGATCGCCGCGGCGGCGAAATTGCCTCAATGGCAAGCCGCTCGACCGGTCCCACTTCTGTGAAGACCTCGTTGTGTTTCGATGATGTCGTCATGATTTACTCCTTTGGGTTGACCTTGGCGCCGCAGCGCGGATGTTGGGTCGCGTGCGAGCTTGTTAGAAGCATCGATATAGGTTTCAATTGGACATGCGTGCATCGTACTTTTCCCTTCGGCTCATTCAGTCCGCTCGCCCGTATGCGCGCGTCCGTGGCCGCGGTGGCTTCGCGAGCCTATGCGTCTTTGTTTTGAAGCATTGATATGGGGTTCAATTAAACGTGAGTGCATGGTCCTTCTCCTTTCTATTCGGCTGGTTCAGCTGCGTCCTCGCTTGCGCGGTCGCGTTTTGGCGAGCTGTTCTGACAACGCGTGGGCTGATCGCGTGAGTTCGAGCCAGGTCATGGAACGGCCCGGCTTTTCAATCCCACGCTTAAACGCCGCGCTCGGGTCCTCGAAAATCTCAACGTTCGGGGCGGGGTCTTCCGCCGTCCGTTGATCCGACCAAATCAGTAAAATTACCGGTGAGTTCGTGTCGAAAGCTAGGCTCCCAGGTTTGGCCTGCAGCCGGATCTGATCCGGATCGAACAACTTGGCGCGATCGAGCCTCATGATCTTTTTGTGCTGGCGTTCCAGCGCCGGCCTGATGCGCCGCAACGATTCGACGACAAACTTCTGCGGCCATCTGTGATTGAGCATTTGCAAGCCGATCAGCAAGGCAAAGCTCTCATATTCCGAAAACTGGATCTCACCGCCCTTGCCCGGAGCATCGCCAGTAACAAAAGCGTAGTTAGCCAGTTCGGGCCGGTTCGATTGCGGCCGCACGTCCAACGTACGGTCGGTATCCAATAGGCGTTTTAGGCGCGTCACCAGGTTCGCCTCTGACTTGGCGTCATCGGCGCCGAGCCCCGCCACAATGGCGTCCTCGACCTGGTTGCGCTTGTAGGCAGTCATTGGAGCATGATATCAGGTTACAAACGAGGCTGTCCAGAGGGGTCTGGAAATCATGGTAGCTCCGCTCGCGCTACTGTTCGGGGAGGCGTAAGCCCGCTTGAGGTGCTCGCGGCGACGCTCGCCGTGCAGGTGATTGCACGTGGCGCAACCTAGTCCGCTGGCGACAGAGCTCCATCTCTCATTTCGATCGTTAGGTCGAGGCCTGGTCGGTTTTCAATGCTGCCGGATGTCCCGTGTCCATCAGTTGCAGCGATCCGCACCTCCAAGGCCAGTGCCTTTTCGCTGCTGGAGCTCCATTTTTGACGTGATGCCAGTTGACAGCGGTCGATGGTCGCGAGTTCAAGGTAGTAGCTCGTCGAGGCGGCTGATGGGATGCCGGTTAGACATGCGCTCGAGCATTGCTTTGCGCCGCAGGAGCCGAAACTCAGCCCTATCGGCGAAGACGACGCATGAAAGCAACAGTGTCGCAATACTTTGCGCCAACGCGTGATTGTTAATTTGCGCGCTCGACGCGATTCAGGCCTGCTGCGGTGAAGTCTTCAGATGGGGGGAATGACCAGAATGATTGTGCGTGCTCTCGGCGCTGCTACCGTCTTGCTGATCTCTCTGAGCTCCGAAGCGTTCGCAGCGCGCAATCACAGCCCCACCGGACGCGTATCTTGTACGGACGTCAGATACTATGTCGCGAAGTACTCCGCGCCCGTGGCCGAGATGTATGCCCGAAGTCGCGGCGCCACCGAAGCACAGATCGAGCGGGCGCGCCGTTGTTTGGCCTCAAACGAATCGGTCGAAGCCGAGCGCCGCCGCTCCTACACCGAATGAGAGTAATGCGATGCTCGGTAAGATGCCGCACCTAAGGCCCGGAATCGGTCGAACCCGGACAGGCGTTCTGTCCTGCAATAGATCGATGAAATTTGTCCTTTCGTTATTTAAACCCCATTTCTCGCGCCATCCGCTTGACTGAGCCGACATGCCGGCGAAGGGCCGCGGCAATCTCCGCCGCGCCGTACCGCCGGCGGCTCATTGCCGAAAGCTTCCTGCGTTCGAGGTCGCTCTCCTCGCTCGCGCCGACGAAGTGATCGAATGACGAAGTCATGCTTATGCTCCTAGCCCTGAGGCTCGGCATGTCGGCAGTTAAGGCAACCCCGGACGTGCCGAGAACGTGACTAGATCGACACGATTACAGCCCAAAGCCTCGGCCAATCTCCCGCGCAAGCTTGAGCGCGGCGTCGGTATTGCGACCATAGAAGAACGCTCGATCAAGCTGCGAAAAGATGCCGATTCCAAATAGCGCGATGGCAATGCCTCTAAACATGGTTGTGGACCGGGTTGAACGATGCAGCGAAAGTTCAAAACGGCCCCAGCCGCAGGTTGGGAGAAACAGCCGGGGCCGACATTCCCATTCCGTGTGCCGTAATCAGCGGTAATCGGCACGCTCCCAGCAAGCCACAAGAAAGCTAACGAACTCTTTCTCCCGCCGCCGTCCGGGCGCGCGCCCCACGCGTTGAGGTTGGATCAATGTGAAGCGCAGCGTGGGCACTCGCCATCTGCTGCTTTGCTGAGCTGCCGTGCGATCTCTTGCCTGAGGTCTTGCGTTTCCCAATTCGCGGCATCGCTCCTAACGATCGGGATGGCAGGCTCTCACCTTGATGCTGCAAAGCCCCCTCGGGCCAGCCTTGGCCCCTTGGGGGCTGGAGGGGACAGTGCGGGGCCAAGGCGGTCCGACGGATGGCGCTGAGGAGCGCCACGCAATTGAGGCTGGTCCCAGTCGGCGAAATCGCTGTGTTCACTTGTGACCGGGACAGCTACTTGTAATGTTCCAACATAGGAACATGGCGGCTGGCTATGAGACATGCAGGCCCAGTCTGAGAAGCTTCGCCGAGGCGCCGCTGAGTGCCCCCTTATTCGCGACTTGGCGACTGATCCCAAGAAGCGCGAGCTGTTTGCCAGATGGGCTGAACACCTTGACGTGCTCGCATCGGCAGTGGAGCAAGTTATTGCCGACAGCGGTGGTACCGACATCGCTATGACACATCAAAAGCGGCCATGCGGGATCGTCACGACGCGCTGCCCGGATGGGCTGGCACTGTGAAGTGGAAAGTCGCGCCATGGGGCGCATTGGAGGTCACCCACAAGCGCCCGGCATGCGCTTCGATGATCGAGCGGCAGATCGATAGTCCCATCCCCAGACCGCCAGGCTTCGTCGTGTAGAAGGGGTCGAAGATGCGCTTGAGAGCGTCCGGGGCCAATCCTGGTCCCGAATCCTTCACCGCCACGATAATGCCGTCAGGTTCGGCCCTAGCGGTCGTAATGAGCACGCTTCGCGATCCCCTCGCGACCGTGCCCATGGCTTGGATGGCATTGACCATCAGGTTGAGGATCACTTGCTGCAATTGGACGCGATCACCTTCGACGAGTGGCAAACCGTCTCCGAGTTCCGTCTGCATCGCGACGTCGTTCTTCACCGCCTCGCTGCGGGCGAGCTCGACCACGTCCCGGATCGCCTCGTTGATATCCAGGCGATCCTTCAGTGGCGGTGCTTTTTTGATGAGATCACGTATGCGCCCGATGATGTCGCGGGCTCGATCAGTGTCGTTCACAACATAACCGAGCGTATCCCTGGCTCTCCCGACATCCGGCGGGTTTCTGTCCAAGAAATGCAGGGCGGCATCGGCATTCATCGATGCGCCGGCGATCGGTTGGCTTACTTCATGGGCGATCGAGGCCGTGAGCTCACCCATGGTGGCGAGGCGGCTCGCATGCGCCAATTCCCTTTGCACCTCCCGCAAGGTCTCTTCGGCTCGCTTGCGCTCGGTGATGTCCCGTCCGACGCCGCGGTAACCGATGAAGCGCCCTGCATTGTCGAGGACCGGCAGTCCCGAGATGGACACGTAGCGTTTGCCGCCGTCAGGCGTAGGCCTCGCCAGCTCGAAATCACGGAACGGAAGGTGGGCATCGAGAGTCTCCCGGTGCTTGCGCCAGGCCTCCGCGTCGGGCTCCAAATAGGGCACTTCCCACCGCGTCTTCCCAATTTCAGAGCCAAGCGCGGGCGCGTCGGCAAGACCCTCGCCGAACTCCTGGCGGGTGAAGCGATGCTGCGTATCGGATTCCCAGTATACGTCGAAGGAGAATTGTACAAGGGTGCGAAAGCGCTCCTCGCTCTGCCGCAGAGCCTCTTCCGACCGTTTGCGTTCCGTCAGGTCGACGACAAAAGAGACGCCGTAATCTCGTCGCTCGTCGAATGCAGCCATGCCGATCAACACGGGCACGCGGCTGCCGTCCTTGCGGAAATATTCCTTCTCGAACGGCTGCACGCTCCCCATCATCTTTAGCTCCGGGATCCACAATCGCATGTGGCGGTCGAGCCACTCCGGCGGTGTAAGGTCAGTCCAGCGTAGGGGGCCCGAAATGAGATCCTCGCGATCGTATCCCACGATGCGGAGAAACGCATCATTCGCCTCCAGAATCCGACCTCCAAGCTCCCAGATGATAATCCCGATGATGTTGGCCTCGACCAGGCGCCGAATCCTAGCCTCGCGTTCTGCGAGATCCTGGTACAAGTGAGCGTTCTCCAGCGCGATTGCCGCCTGCGAGGCGAGCAGCTTTAGCACCGCGATCCGACCCGGCGCGAAGACGTGCGCAGCCAGATTGTTTTCCAGGTACAGCACGCCGATGAAATTGGCATGAGCGATCACCGGCAGGCCGAGCACGGAGCGCGCTTGGCGCTGAACGATGTAGGGATCCGCTGAAAACGGTTTCTGGGCTGCGGCATCATCGAGAATGATGCTCTCCCGCGTACGCAAGATGTAGTTGAGGATCGCCTCCGGCAGGAGCGCTGCAGTCACGGGCTCGTCGCGCAGCTGCACGACGACCGTGTCGCCGTCGGTGGTCGCTTCGGCGGCAATTCGCAACTCGGTCCCGTGCGACAGAACCAACAGGCCGCGCTCGGCGCCCGCGTGCTCGATAGCGGTGCGCATGACGGTGATGAGCAGCTTCTCCCGGACGATTGCGCCCGAGACCGCTTGCGACAACTTGATGACGGTGGCGAGGTCGAGCTGCTCCAGGGGGGTCTCGATCGTGCTCGTCGGACCGGGCGCCGCTGTTTCCTCTGCCAGGTGGGCATAGACGCGGTCGAGTTGCCGCACCTTGCCATCAGCCCCCCACCGCAAATAAGCACGCCGAGCGTCGGCCAAGTACGCTCGAGCGATTCTCTCAAACCCGCGCGCCGCGTAGAAGCGTGCGGCGAGTTCGTTGGCAAGCGCGTCGTTTTGAACAAAGCCATTGGCGCGGGCCGAGCGGATAGCGTGTTCATAGAGGCGCTCGGCATCGAGTTCGCGGCCCTCCAAGCGGGCGACCTCCGCCTCGACAAGCGCAGCGCGATTCTCGAAATTCTCCGGACAATTCTTTGCCCAGATTTGGATCTGTCGCCGGTGCACCGCCAGTGCCGCGAGGTACTCCCGGTGCTGGGCAGGCGCGGCGGAGGCGCAGGCCATCGCGAGGGACAATGCACCATAGAATTCGTATTCGGCAGTTTCGAGCTGCGATATAGACGTCCACAGCAGCCGCTGCGCTCTTTGTGACGCCTCAATCGCAGCCGCGTAGTCGCCTGCAAAAAAGCGCGCCTGCTGCTTTCGGATCCAATACCAGCAGTCCGCTCGCATGAGGTTGGCATTCTCGGCGAACCGGCGCTCCGTCTGAAGCTCTTCAAAGTGCTCATCGTCGAAGGAGCCGAATTTCGACGTCAGCCCCCGCAGGGTTCGGATGAGCTGCAGTTGGCTGACGACAACGTCAACGACCAGCCCGAACTGTGCCGTTTTCGCAAACGCGAGGCCACTCTCGACTTCGCGTTGCACCTCGGCGAGCGGGTCACCAGCCGCGAGCAGATTCGAATTCAGATTGACGCGGGCGTACGCGGCGAACGTGAGATCACCGGTTTTGTTTGCGACGTCGAAAGCCCGAAGCAGCGAATCACGCGCACTCCGGACATGTCGCGTCCATGGCGCGAGGTGCGCTCCGAAGAGCATGTAGGTCTGCGCATGAAATCGCGTCAATCCGCGCCGTTCGACCAATTCATATCCGAGCAGACCAAATCCAAATCCCGCCTCGTAGTCGCCGAAGCGAGGACCGGCAATCATCCCAAGCCTCATATAGGCGACGCACGAGGCATCGCAGTTTCCGTGTTCAAGGCTGAGATTAACCGCTCGACAAACGGTCAAGGAAAAGAGGTTCAAATCCGTGAATAGTGCAGGCGGCAGCAGCCTGGTTAGCACGCCCAGAGTCGCGAGAGACATCGGATCACTCATTAAGGGCAGATCAATCAAATCTTCGATACGGCGCCCGCCAAGTTGGGACCGGACGCGGTCGTATTCACCTCGCGCCTCCTCCTCCGTCGGATGGGGCGGCCAGTCGATGGTCAGGTGGCGGAGGTAATCGAGAGCAACAGCAATTGCATCGCTACTCCGATCGAGCCTCGTGTACAGGTCAATGCGCAGGCATGAGACCGTGGCTAACTCGACAGGCCCGGCCGCACGGGCTGAGAGAGCCATCAGGCGTCGCTCCGCTTCCGCCAGCGCGCCGGTCAGAAACTCGCATTCTGCCCGGTTGATCTCCAGGGAGAAGGCCAGTTCATGCCTGCTCTCCCAGCAATCCTCCAGCAACAGGGCCGCGCCGGCTTTGAGATAAGTCAGTGCCGAGACATAGGCGGTGGACGCTTTGGCGCGCTTGGCTGCGAGCAGGTTGAGCTCGGTCAGCTTCGCTCGTTCGTCTCGTGAGGTGATCAACGCAACGCCGCGGTTGAGCTGATTGACAATGTCGAAGATCACGTCCCCGTGCTGTTCTGTGGGAGTATTCGCCACGAGCAGCCGGCCGATGGCGAGATGGGCTTCCGCACGCTCGGCTTCCGGTTTGCTTGAATAGGCGGCTTCCTGCACCCGGTCGTGGGTGAATTTGTAATACCTTTGCCGTCGCTCGACCAGCTCCTCGTGCGCGGCTTCCCACAGCGCTGCGTCGACTTCAGCCGCCGATCTTCCCAGAACAAGGGCCAACAGCGTGATCGTGGCGCTGTTACCGAGACAGGCGAGCTGCTGCAACGCTGCCTGCGTGTTGGCCGGAAGGCGCGCGAGTTTGCCGACCATGAGGTCCACCACATTGTCGGTATAGCCCTTGGCGCGAATGAGATCGAGATCCCACGTCCAGCACGACGACATATGATCGAACGCAAGCAAACGCTCCTCGACGAGCTCGTGAAGAAACTGGATGGCGAAGAACGGATTGCCGCCCGCTTTCTCCTGCACTATCTGCACCAGGGACGCGGCATAACTCGGCTCGCAACGCAACGAGTCGGCGATCAGCTGCCCGACATGCTCGGTGGCAAGCGGCGCTAGCGCGATCTCCTCAACCATGCCGCTGCAATTCTTGATGGCGGCGATCCTGCGCCGCAGAGGATGCGCGGCGTCGACCTCGTTATCGCGGTAAGCGCCGATCATCAGCAGATGGCTCACATCCGCCTGAGTCATTAGATCCTCAAGCAGGTCCAGCGTCGCCGAGTCTAGCCATTGCAGGTCGTCGAGGAATAGCGCCAGTGGATGCTCCGCTCGCGCGAACACGCCGATGAACTGCCGTACCACTTGGTGGAAGCGCCTTTGCGCATCCTGCGGAGCCAGGTCGGGTACCTGCGGCGGCTCGCCGATGATGAGCCTCAGCTCGGGGACGAGGTCCACCAATAGCCCGCCGTTCGGGCCTAACGCCCTGTGCAGGGCATCGCGCCAGGGCGCCAGCTCGACCTCACTCTTCGCCAGAAGGCCCCGGAGCAGGCCGCGGAACGCCTGCGCCAGTGTGGCATAGGGAATGTCGCGCTTGTATTGGTCGAATTTGCCGTCGGCGAACAGGCCGCGCGAGGGTACCAGCACCTTGTGCAGCTCGTTGACGACAGCTGACTTGCCGATGCCGGCGTATCCCGAGACCAACACCAGCGCAGGCGTGCTGCTCTGGACCATGCGGTCGAAGGCCGCGAGCAAGACTTCGATGTCTCGCGCGCGCCCATAGAGCGTCTCGGGGATGAGCAGCCGGTCCGGGATGTCGCGCTCGCCCAGGGGGAAGTCGTCGATCCCCTGCCGAGCCTCCCAGGCGGCGAGGCAGCGCCGGAGATCGCTCTCCAGACCGGCCGCAGTCTGATAGCGCTCCTCGGCGGTCTTGGCGAGCAGCTTCATGATCATTGCCGAAAGGAAATTGGGCACTTGCTTCCGACGCACGGCGGGCGGCACAGGCCTCCTGGCGATATGGCAGTGCACCCATTCCATCGGATCGGCTGCGGTAAAGGGGGGCGCGCCGGCGAGCATCTGATAGAAGGTGACGCCCAGCGCGTATAGATCACTGCGCGCGTCGATCGAGCGGTTCATTCGTCCGGTCTGCTCGGGTGCCATATAGGCGAGGGTGCCGGCGATGGTTTCAGGCGGTTCGGGTGATTGGCGCTCGCGCGGGAGTCGCGAGGCAATGCCGAAACCCGTGAGTCTGACTTCGCCGGTCGCGCTATTCACGATGATGTTGTGCGGCTTGATGTCTTTGTGCACGAGCCCGCGCTGATGGACCTTGCCAAGAGCCGCCGTGATGTGGACGGCGAGACGCAAGAATGTTCCCACTTGCATGGGCGCTTGGAGCTGGCGCTCCAGCGGCTCGCCGCCGGGGTCCTCGAGCAGCAGCACGGGCCGGCCGCCCTCACTGACAAGTTCGAGCGGCCGCAAGGCCCACGCGCTGTCGAGCTCGTCCTTTAGTGCATATTCGTGAGCCAGGCGATCCCGGCTCGTTGATGGGGCATGCTCGGCGGGAAGCACGGCCAGCACAGTTTTGCGGCCACCATCGGAGCCCTGGCGCGATGCCCGGCAAAAGATGCGGTCGTCGTCCTCCCATAACGCCTGGAAGTCGCTGTCCATGCGCGCCGAACCGAAAGACTGGGTTCAACTGCTGGCCTCTACGGCACCCGATGTCGGGTGGTGAGATACCTGTTGAGCTCGTTGAATAAAATCGAGCTTGCCACAGATGGAGCGGCGTGGCCAGCCGAGCTAAGCTCGCCTACAACGGAGCGGTCCTGAATTCTGGCTGCCGATCAGGTGCGGCATCGGTCGAACGCGGACAGGCGTTCTGTCTTGCAATAGATCGATGAAATTCGTCCGATCGTCATTTTTTCAGAAGTAACCCCATTTCTCGCGCCATCCGCTCGACTGAGCCGACATGCCGGCGAAGGGCTGCGGCAATCTCCGCCGCGCCGTACCGCCGGCGGCTCATTACCGAAAGCTTCCTGCGTTCGAGGTCGCTCCATTCCTTCGGCTTCGATGCTTTCATGTTGTCATGTTGCCGCAGGCCCGAGGCAGGCGACATTGGGAAATTTACGGGTGCCATGCGTGGATCGTCGAGGAGCGCCTGTCAGTATTCCGGCGGTAATCGGCGTGGGTGGAATGGCGGCTTAGCTTCGCGATCCGTTAGGATTTCGCTGGTGGGCGGATGGAGTCTGACAGACGTGCTTCCCTAACGCTAATCCGCACGCTCCTATTGACTCGCATCACGAATGGGCAAATCCTTTCAACAACGGCAATTGCCATCGCCCATTTCAGCACTACCGACTTCGGCGCCCCAACTTTTATCAGCGCCATCCGAGCAAATTTGTTCTGAACAGAAACGGAGGGGCCGATGCGCGCGCTCGCCTTGAGAACCGTCTCTCTTCTCGCCGTCGCTACCTTGGGCTCGATCTCAGCCACGCCTGCCGTCCGCGCGGAAGACGGGACCGAAGAGCAGTTTGGCAAGGTTCACTTCCAGACCTCCTGCAACGAGGTGGCACAACGGCGCTTTGACCGCGGGATGCGCTATCAGCATTCGTTCTGGTACCGCCCCGCGAAAGAGATTTTCGAGGAGACGTTGCAGGCCGATCCGGAATGCGCGATCGCCTATTGGGGCATTGGCTTGAGCCTGCTGTACAATCCGCATTTTCCCGCGCCGAAGGAGAACCTCACCGAGGGCCTGGCCGCGCTGCAGAAGGCCAGGGCACTCGGCGCCAAGAGCGAACGCGAGCGCGACTACATCGACGCGCTGCTCGCGTTCTATTCGGGCGACGAAACGACGACGTTTGGCCAGCGCGCACAGGCCTATCTCAAGGCAACCGAAGCCGTCGCCGCGCGCTATCCCGACGATGACGAGGCGCAGATCGCCTACGCCATCACGCTCAACGTCACGGCGTCACCAAACGACAAGACTTATGCCAACCAGCTCAAGGGCGCTGCCATCCTGGAGCCGATTTTCAAGCGACAGCCGCGGCACCCCGGCGTGGCGCATTACCTGATCCACCTCTACGACTATCCGGCGATCGCAGAACAAGGTCTCGACGCTGCCAAGCGCTATTCCGAGATCGCGCCGGCGGCGCCGCACGCTTTGCATATGCCCTCGCACATCTTCACGCGCGTCGGCTACTGGAACGAATCTATCGAGGCCAATAGCCGTTCCGCCAAGGCTGCCAAGGAGGGCAGAGACCCCAGCGAGCAGCTGCATGCCGACGACTACATGGTCTACGCTCTGCTCCAGCTCGCGCAGGACAGCCGAGCCCACGACGTCATCGCGGACATGGTTGCGACGACGGGCTATGCGCCCGCCGTCCGCGCCGGTCCCTACGCGATAGCGGCCAGCCAGGCGCGCTACATGGTCGAGCGCGGCGATTGGCAGGGCGCGGCCGCGCTGAAGGCCGAGCCGAGCCGCTTTGCCTATGTTGATGCGATCACCTGTTTCGCCCGCGCTCTTGGCGCCGCGCGCTCCGGCAATGCAGACGCCGCGACGGCGGACATCGCCAAACTGGCGGAGCTGCGGGACAAGCTGCAGCGGGACAAAGATGCCTATTGGGCGGAGATCGTCGACATTCAGCGGCAGGTCGCCACCGCCTGGCAGCTCAATGCCCAGGGAAAACAGGCCGAGGCGTTGGAAGCGATGCGCCTCGCCGCCGATGCCGAAGACAAGACCGAAAAATCCATCGTGACGCCGGGACCGCTTGCCCCAGCACGCGAGCTTTACGCGACCATGCTGCTGGAACGCGGCATGGCGACGGAGGCATTGGTCGCGTTCGAAAGTACCATGCGCAAGGAGCCGAACCGATTTGGCGCGACGATCGGCGCCGCTCACGCCGCCGAGAAGGCGGGTGACCTTGTGAAGGCCCGTCAATACTACGCGAAAGTCGTCGACATGGCGCGCAATGGCGACTCCTCGCGGGAGGACCTCGCGGCCGCACGGAAGTTCATGGCTCAGAATTAGCAAGAGTGCCGCGGCAGGCTACCATGCGCCTGACAACCAAATTCGTTGCGATCAGCGCGGCCACCGCGCTGCTGTGCGCAGCCGCTGCGATCTGGATATTGCGATCCGGCGAACCGGCGCGCGCAACAGGGGCATCCGGCGAGGTCCGTCCGGTATGGACGGAAACCGACTGGCCTTTCAGCGCAGATCCCTGGGGCAAAGGAAAGGCGTTCCGCTGCAAGGCCGGGGATTGCGGGGGCGAGGTCCAGCTCTACGTTCGCGCCAAGCTCGGCTTTTGCAATTGCGCCACTGGCGTCGCCGACGATGGCGACCTCGACCAAATGGGCGACCTGGCGCTGATTGGCAAGGCAACGCCGCTCGGTGCCGGCCGAGAGATCAACGTCGGTCCGATGCGCGGCCGCAGTCGGGCCTATCGCCTTGAAGGAAATCGCAACGCAGCGCTCTCACTCGCCTTCAATCAGCGCTGCGACATGGTGGCCGCGACGGCCTTGGTTGGACCGGGCGCGCCCGCGTCAATGGAGCCGGCGGTGCTGGCGTTCCTCAATAGCGACCGCATGTTGAAATGGGCCGAGATCGCGCTTGGCCTATAACTCAGAGCGATTCGGCTTCCGTCGTTCGCAGAGCCATAGTACCCTCTAGATGCGCGCACCGAGCGCGCTGGGGTCACCGGTGCCGACACTGCTGTGCCACATCTTTGACCAGCAAACATCCGCAGGTGCGTAGTGCTTGGTGGAGGCAGAGGCGCTAGCTCCGTCGTCCAGGCAGAACAGCGTCTTGGCCGCGCTCGAGAAAAGGAGCTGCCGTAGCGGAGCCCCGATAGAAAACGGCCCCGACATCCACCCTACCAGGACGCCGAGGCCGTCAGGCCCTGAGCGCTTTGGCAGCGCCCGGAGCGGTCACAGCCTAGTCCGGCGCAAAACTCGGGTCTGTGCGGTTTCGAACATTCGTGCGCGCTGACGGCGCCGTGTCCACAGACACGGATGGCTGAACCGTACGGCCTGTGGCCAGCCGCTGGCACCGGATCGATCGGCGGCGGCTAGGACAAGATGACCGGGGTGGTCGCGAAACCCCGGTCCAGCTCCTCAGGCGGCACCGTCCGAAACTGCGGCCGGAGACTCTGATGTGGTCCAACCGGCGAGATGGCTACCTATCACACGGTGAATAGCGACTAATTGGCAATTATGAAGAACCAATATCCCGTTTCGGTTGTTGATTAATGCGCGATCCGAACAACGGCTTTATTCTTCGCGCCGCGCATTGGTCTAGAACCGCGGGCCGAAACAACATGAAGGACCTCAGGCCACGATTAGAGAAGCTTCGCTCTGACGCCAGAGAATTCGCCCTGATGAGTCAGCGGGGAACGGACGTTGAAAAGCGCGAGCCGTTTGAGCGCTTGGCGGATGAACTTGCCATAGAAGCTCTTGAGCTCGAGCAGATCGTGAAACAGAAAGAGCAATCGGATCCCAGCGACCAGCACGAGGTCGTGGAATTGCGGCGTCCGGAGCGGAAGCGCGGCTGACACGGAAAAGAGGCTAAGCCGTCGCTTGTCTTCCTTATCAGCCCGCGTGCATAATGATGTTTGAGCATAGCTCCGTCGAGGCCAGTCCACGACGTCTAATGCTGTCTTTGTTCCAGCTCTTTGAGTAAGGCGTGGAGAAACGCGCTGGCATGGTCGTGATTTGCATTGTCGTCCGCCACGCCACGCGCGCATGGACTGAGCACGCTCCCGACAATTTCCGGTCCCGGTGCCTCAATGCGCTCTGACCAATGATCGAGGAGATCATTGGAAGTGTCTCGGCCGGAGGTAAGTAGCTTCAGCAGCCGAGGTGCACGATCGTGCTGCTTGCTAGGTCGGCCCGCGCATGCATAGAGCGCGAACAAGCTTCGGAAATCATCGCGGGATATTGTTCGCATGAACGTCCTTCGATGTGAAAAACAATGCTCAGTAAATCACAGTGCCAGTATGCGCGTTTTCCAGCCAGCAGATATATAGCGAACGTGCTAGGTTGCCTGTCGATTCAGATCCAAGCTGGGCCCGGTGGTCGCAACTTAGGCGACCACCGGGTTTCCCCGCGCTGATATCTGATATCACTGGATGTCAGTTTTTCTGCTTTGGCCGCACGTGTCCGTTCGGTTTACGACTCTCATGTTGTCTGACAGCCAAATGTAGCGCGGGCGCAACACCCAGTTGCCTCGCCTGGTCTTGCAGAATGGTCGCCATCCTGGCTTTGAGGCTCGTGGGTCTCGGTCCAAAATCGGATCGCCATAAAATCAACCTGAAGAAGCCGCTGAAGGATGGACGACACGCCACCGCAACTCTGGTTCGGCCTCCGTATAATTGCGGGCGGCGCTCGCTTTGCGTTGGACTGTGGTTTGCGCAACAGCAAAGCGCATCGCACCGAATTCGGACACGCGAAATGGTTCGTTAGCTTTCCTGTGGCTAGCTGGGTGCGTGCCGATTACCGCCGATTGCGGCACATTGGAATGGGAATGCCGGCCCCGGCTGTTGACCCCATCCTGCGGCTGGGGCCGTTTTGAACTTTCGCAGCATCGTTCAAACCCGGTCCACAACCATGCTTAGAGGCGTTGCTATCGCGCTATTTGGAATGGGCATCTTCTCGCAGCTTGATCGCGCGCTGTTCTATGGCCGCCATACTGACGCCGCGCTCAGGCTGATGCGGGAGATCGGCCGAGGCTTTGGGCTGTAGAGTGGCCTGCGCGAACGCAGCGCTTCAAACATGATGACCGCCGTGCAAGTCATCGAACGATGTCACTCCTCAAGGGAGAATTGCATCGCCCATCGCCGACGCAACGGACTCGTCGCCTCATCGGTCATGGGGATGCTTCTATTTTCTGAGCGAAGCTTCCGCTTCCTCCACGTCGCAGCAAGCTATCGTGCAAGTGGTTCAGTCCCCAGACTCCAACGAGAGATAGGCCTTTGTCGCACACGGCGACCTAGTCCAGGTCCAAATCCGGCTTTCGGAGCGCCTATCTTCGTCGTACGATGCATCCTCCCAAAGCTCGGGGTGAACACGAGACGGCGCGAATTACTCGGGGTGCAACGGTGCCCTGTTCGTCCCGCTGGTTCTGACGCAATCCGCGGGGATTGAACAGCAAGTCGGCCAGCTCGATCGCACGTGCCGTCTCTTAGTCCGCCAGCAGAATGCTGTGATCAATTGGACCTGAGTGCATCTGCCAGTATCCATCTAGCGATGTTAGATCCAGAGATCAAAAGTCAGTTTCGATAGACGAAGCATTTGCCTAGTCCAGGACGTGGACGATGTCCAATCCTCGATCATTAGCTCCCGAGACAAATTCCAGCCGAGGTGTCAGCTACGTCGGTAGTCTGGTCGCAATCGGCGCCATCTATCTCGTCTTGGCCAAAGGTGGGCTTGCTCTCGCCTCCATTCATCCCAGTTCAACGCCAATTTGGCCGCCGACAGGTGTCGCGCTGGCGGCGGTGCTGTTGGGGGGATATCGGACCTGGCCAGCAATTTTTGCGGCAGCGTTGATCGCAAATGCGACGACGGCGGGCTCGGTTGCTACCGCAATCGCGATTGCGGCCGGTAACGCTCTTGAAGCGGTTGTAGGCGCTTATCTCATTAATCGGTGGTCGAGCGGATGTAACACGTTTTCAACCCCCGATTCTGTCGCAAAGTTTGCGGTGATCTGCGTCGTCATCGCGACGCCGATCAGCGCCAGCATTGGACTGACCAGTCTGACAATCTTCGGGTACATCGAACAGAAGAGTTTCGCCGACGCGTGGATCACCTGGTGGCTGGGAGATGTGACAGGCGCACTGGTCATTACTCCCGTTATCGTGCTTTGGGCATCAAGCCGCTATCATGACTTCGAACGCCATGCGCTTCAGGAGACGGTCGGCGTCCTCACGACAGCGGCGGTTGTTGGACTCATTGCTTTCAGCCCTTTGATCGAGCAAACGCCCGGCCGAGATCCACTGGGTTTT
The DNA here is from genome assembly GCF_054863025.1 of Bradyrhizobium sp. 23AC. Taxonomy (NCBI): domain Bacteria; kingdom Pseudomonadati; phylum Pseudomonadota; class Alphaproteobacteria; order Hyphomicrobiales; family Nitrobacteraceae; genus Bradyrhizobium; species Bradyrhizobium sp. 23AC. Next base: position 13,504 of record NZ_JAVAYN010000010.1, on the reverse strand, counting down.
CTGGCGATCTTGCCGATGTTGTGGGCGGCGCTGCGCCGCGGTCCACGCGATACCGCGACGGTCGCCCTGATGCTTGCGGGCATCACGATCTGGGGCACGCTCAGGGGTGGCGGCCCGTTCACAACTGCGGACCTTAACGCATCGTTCCTGCTGGTGTTGATGTTCTTGATCAGCATTACCGTTCCAAGCTTGTTGCTGAGCGCCGATGTCGAGGTACGCAAGAAAGCGGAGGAGCGTCTGCGCCGCGCGCGCGTCGAACTCGAGCAGAAGGTCGCAGAGCGAACGCAAGAGCTGGAGCTCGCCAGTGCCGCAAAATCACGCTTTTTTGCCATGGCAAGCCATGATTTGCGGCAACCGTTACATGCATTAGGGCTGTTTGTTGCCCAGCTGCGCACGCCGCTCGAACCGGGGGAGAGGGCGAGGACGATCGAGCGGGTCGACGCAACACGCAAGGAAATGGACGAAATGTTCAATTCGCTGCTGGACATTTCGAGGATCGATGCCGGGATGCTTAACCCTTACATTACCGAATTCCCGATCGGGCGCCTGTTGCAGAAAAGCGAGACGGCGTTTGATCAGGCGACGCGTGAAAAAGGCTTGCGCTTACGCGTCAGGCCAAGTGCGGCTTGGGTGCGGAGCGACGCCATGCTGCTCGAACGCATACTCCTGAATCTGGTGTCCAATGCTGTACGCTATACGTTGCAGGGCGGGATCCTGGTCGGATGCCGTCGGCGCGGTGAAATGCTGCGCATCGAAGTATACGATACCGGTCCCGGCATTCCCGAGGATCAAAAGCAGAATATCTTTGGCGAGTTTTTTCAAGTTCCTGCTCCGGAGCAGAACCGGTCCGGCGGCCTGGGGCTCGGCCTAGCCATTGTCGACAGGCTTCGCTTGCTTCTCAACCATCCAATTGAGCTCGCTTCGACTGTGGGGCGCGGTTCGCGATTCACGATCCTGGTTCCGAAGGTCGACGAATGCGTCAGAGCCGCAGCGCCCGCCGACTTACCACACCCCGGTGCTTTTGCAGTCGACGGCAAGGCAATTCTTGTTATTGCCGATACTCCCATCGTGCAGGAGGGAACGGGCGGATTGCTCAGCAAATGGGGATGTTCGGTACTTGCTGCCGGATCCGACGAAGCCGCACTGGTTCGACTTGCTGAGCGCGAACAACGCCCCGACCTCATCATCTCGGACTATCATCTCGCACGCGGGAAGACCGGAATCAGGGCAATTGAACAAATCAATGCCGCGTTTGGCTCGTCAATTCCTGCCATTCTCATCAGTGGCGATACAGCAGCTGAACCACTGCGGGACGCAAAGGATAGAGGATACGTTTTGCTGCATAAGCCGGTTGACCCAATGCAGCTCCGCGCTGTCATGCACAAGCTGTTTAGGGATCACGATGGTGGGAGAGACGCTGGGGCAGTTTCATGATCCAGATTTCGGCGGCCACTCCCAGCCCATTTTTCCGACCTTTATGATGGCCTCGGTGCGCGTCGCTACGCCGAGCGCCTTGAGAACGACCGTGATGTGATTCTTCACCGTAGGCACTGCCATATTGAGTATCCTGGCAATGACCTTATTGCTCTTCCCCTTCATCAGGAGCGCAAGTACTTCAATCTGCCGATCGGTCAACCCGACCCCCTTGAGCGAGTCGGGCGTCACTGGCTTGTTTGCATGCCGTGGGCCCGCCGTCTTCTCCAGTATCTCCAACGGGATGTAAACTCCGCCGGAGAACACCAATTCAATAGCCTTGAGCATCACCTCGCGTTCCGTGGTTTTCGGAATGAAACCCAGCGCGCCGAATTTGAAGGCGCGCCTGACTGTGTCTTGATCATCGGAGGACGAGAGAATGACGACAGCAGTCCTCGCATAGCGATCGCGCAGTTCGCAAAGGACGGAGAAGCCGTCGCGATCAGGCAAATTGATATCAAGCAAAATGAGGCTGATGTCGGGATGCTCTTCGACGATGTGCATGGCCTCCCGGCCGCTCGAAGCTTCGAATATGACGGCTTCTGGCTTTAGTTGCTTCAGGACGGCGTGCAGCGCGGCCCGAATCAAGGTGTGATCGTCAACAACAAGCACCTTCATAAAAAAGCTCTCCGTCTTCTAGCCGCCCGGAGATCAATAGAAAATCATACACCCACCTTCGAAATCGTCCATCTTCCATCTCGGCTCCGGCCGGCGGTTCGCCGTCAGGTAAGAAGGGAGCGGACTAGGTGTAGCGCGCAGCTCGCGGGCCCCGCAGGACGGACGGTACCTTGGTCATAGGACCTAGGCACCTCGCTGTACCGACCTCCGGCCGATTTACAGGCTGCGGCGCTTGCACGATGATGACGACAGTCAGCCACTTCACCAGAGGGTTGTGCGCAGCCCGGCCATATCATCATTGCCGCAATTGCTGTCGTGGCCGGGTCGGTGTGAAGCAATTCTGGACTGCGGCGCTGTCAGAATCCCGCAGCGTGCTTTTTGTTACATTCAGTTCCTCTCGATCGTTCCTCTCGAAGCCTGCGCGTACCCTGGACGAGGCAAGCCAATGCAGGATCGGACCGCATTCCCGAAGCTAATTGCGGGCGCTCTGCCGGAGCTCAAAGTCAACAGCCGCGACCTTCGCATTGATGCCTGCCGCGGCATCGCGCTCTGGTGCATCTTTCTTGATCATGTCCCCAATAACATTGGAAGTTGGCTGACGCTACGGAACTACGGCTTCAGCGATGCCGCGGAAGTGTTCATGTTCGTCTCGGGAGTCACCTGCGCGCTGGCCTACGGCAAAGCACGGAGTTGCGAGGGGTGGACCAGCGTGATCCGCCGGACCCTGCGGCGAAGTTGGGACATCTATGTCGCATTTCTGCTGCTGACGCTCGCCTGCGCCATCTTGGTTCACCTCGCAGGCGGGGACCGTCTTGCTGATGAGAGCAATACGCGCATTCTGTTGGACCAGCCGGGTTCGGCGCTCGCCCACGCAGCGATCCTGCAATACCGTCCGGTCAATACCGACGTATTGCCGATCTTCGTGCTTCTCCACCTCATTTTCGCGCCGTTGCTGTGGTTGCTGCTCCGAATGCCGAACGTGACGCTTGGCGGCTCGCTGGCGCTTTATGCGCTGGTGCAAATGTTCGGCTGGTCCATGCCGGCGTGGCCGAGCGGCCATTGGGCTTTCAATCCACTGGCCTGGCAGCTATTGGCGGTTCTTGGTGCGTGGATGATAATCGAGGGCGAAAGAGTGCGCCCCTGGCTAACGTCTCGCACGGTGCTCGTGCCTGCCGCTTTCTATCTGATCTTCAGCCTCGTCATCGCATTGAGCTGGAGAATCAAGCCGTTGGAAGCGTTGATCCCGCAGGGACTGACCAAATTGGCTTACCCGCCAGACAAATCCAATCTCGATCCGTTGCGTCTATTGCATTTCTTGGCTCTAGCGGTTGTGGCGGTATGGTTCGTGCCACCCAATCGGCAAGCATTGACGAGTGCGGTGATGCGCGGCGCCATCCTCTGTGGCAAGCACTCGTTGCCAATCTTCTGCCTCGGCGTCCTGCTGACGCTCGCTAGCCTCCTGGCGCTGCTCGACATATCGGAAGGGCTTGCGATGCAGATCACGCTCAGCGTTGGTGGGATCCTCATGATGATCGTGGCAGCGACGCTGCTGAACTTGGTCAAGATCACGCCCAGGCTGCAGCCGTCTGTTGCTCTGGCTGCGGGCGTGCCCGTCCAGCCGGACGCCTGGGGCACCGTTGGCTGGCGCCCCTTGGAGGCGTTTCGCCGAGGACTGCGCGAGCTCGGATGGGCCGGCGGCCGGAATCCCGTCATCAATTGCTGGTTCGCGGATAAGCAAGCCCACCGGGTGTACCAGGTGTTTGGCCTCGCAGATGGATTATTACGGCCGAAGGCGAATGTCATCGCGGCGTCGCCGACGCCTGCAGCGACGGCGGCCAGGAATGCAACAGCGCCCATTGCATCGGCGGAATATGGCTTTTGACACATCGGCACGGAAAAGTTCCGGCAGACCTAGAGCCGCTCTGAGAGATCACTAGGAGGTGAAGGACCGCGTTTCTTCGCAGCGTGAGGCGGAATGTTTCAGCAACGGGAATCGTACGGTTCGGTCGCCATTTGGCGTTCCGCCGTGCTGCTCATGCATCGAGCCATTTCCCCAAGGTCACAGCACGCACCCGCAGCGGGCAGATTGAGCATAGGCCAAGAGCCGAAAGTCAGCTTTAGCATGCGCTGTGCAAAAGCGATCGATGATTGGGGTTACTTTGTCACTGTAGCCGCGTTGCCAGTGTCCGAGCCCGTGCAGAGCGCTCTCCTGACAGGCAATCGAGTTGAGGTGAAGGATGCGCTCCATCGTGCGGAGCGCGCAATCGTGGAGAGTTGGCAGGTGCGGATCGTCGGCAAGAGCCAAGCACGGAAATGCATCCCACCACATATAACAGACACAGTTTAGCGTCCCGGCATCGGCTTCGCTCAGGTGGGACAAACTGGGGGTGCACCGCGCTTCGAACAATTTGGCAAAGAGTTCTGCGATGGACTTGACGCAGCGGACACGATCTTTGATGGGCACATCAGTTGAACAAAGCCATCTGTTATCGCCGCTTGCGCTGGTATTGACAAGGTAGGTTAAGCCTTGTGCGATTTGGCTGTCAGCAAATCCCTCTAGCGCGGTCTGCGGGTCTTCAAACAGCCGAGTGAGATAAGACACGGCTTCTGCTGGTGGCGGGTCCCACCAATCATGCTCGGGATCGAAGTACCAAGGTGCTTGCTGAAAGCGAACCTCGCGTCCAAATGCGTGCTCCAGCCAATCATGAAACGAGAGCGTTTGCAGGCGCATCACAAGGGCCGCCTCCCCGGAAGGCATGAAACTCCCTAATGCTATGCTAGGTCCGGGATCACGCCAAGGCGCGAAATTTTTCAGGCAAATGCCTCCTACGATCAATAGATGAATGAGATCGGTTCTTCACCTTGGGCCGATCGGCCAATTCGCCCATTCAGGCAGCTCCTGATTGTCATCCCGCTCGCGCGGCGCAAGGGGAGGCGCGCCACGGAAGTCCGCCGGATATATTTCCGTGCTCGCGGCCACGCGAGTCCCTATTCGCCAGCGAAAATTCCCTGCTCCGATGAGGCCGCGACGCTCGGGATTTCTGGCAATTTAAGGTACTTCTCGCCAATTCTCGTTGCCAAGGCGGGGCCTGCGGTGGGCGTTTTCCCTGTAAATCTCCCTGTTCGCAGGGAATTGGCGGCGTTCGTGTTTGCCGCGGATGGTGGCTGACACATGCGCGGTTCAGCACCTCGGTCACGGTCCCGAGCTGGATGATGCAAATCAAGCAAGTTGAGAAACAAGCGTGACCAGCTCCGACTGGCGGTGCGCGCCCGTCTTCGAGAAGATCGACTTGAGGTGGTTGCGCGCGGTTTCGCGCGAGATCCGCAGGTGCTCGGAAGCGCTGGCGAGCGATGCGCCGGTTGCAAGCAGGGCGGCCAGGCGGGATTCCGCCGGGGTGAGATCGAAGGCCTGGCCGATCAGCGCCGGGTCTGGCGCCGGGCGTGGAATGAGGTTGGACAGGATCAGCATGGCGCGGGCTCCGAGGAAGACGGAGCGTGCCGCCCCGTCCACCGGCAGGATCCGCAAGACGACCGGTGGCTTTGTCGTCCGGCGGATCAGGATCGGAGAGGCGGGGATGGCGGAGGCGTCGGGCGTGGAGCGCACCGCGCTGACCAGCTGATCGAGCCTTGTCATCGCATGCTTGTCGCGAAGGATGAGGCGCCGCTCCCTGATGCGGATCTCGTTGTCGAATCCCGTTTCGGCTGCCGCGTTGGTGCGCAGGACCATTCCTTCCCGATTGAGGATCAACGCGGGCTGTCGGACCCGGTCCAGAACATCGGTCATCGCGGTGAGTGCGGCCCTGCCGACGACCGTCGCGAGCGTGGCCGTCTCGGTCAGGCGCGGCGCCAATTGGGCAAGCAGTTGCTTGTCGGCGGCCTCGAATGCGCCTTCGCGGCCGGTTCGCTGGATCGTCAATGCCCACGCTGCGCTGTCAGCCCAAAAGCCGATGCCGGCAAACCACCGGAATCCGGATGGAAACAGCAACTCGTTGTACATGGGATCGGCGCGAATCTGCTCCGGGGTCATCACATCGAGGTCGGTCACGACCTCGCCCGCCATCATGCGCGGAAAAGCCTTGGCGCGCGGGTCCCTCAGGTGCCAGTTATTCCTGAAGTAGAGCTCGGTGGCCTCAGCAATCGACGCCGTGCGCGGAACGTCCGGGGTCCGGATATCGCTTTGAAGGAGCAGGGCCGCCGACGCGCCCACCGCCTTGCAGATGTCATCCATGATGTCGCGCCATGCTTCCGGATTCACGGCGGCTTCGCCAAGTCGATTGAGGACCTTCGACAGCTCCGCATCGTCGATTTTGTCGACTTTCAAGCGCGGCCCCCTCCGCCTAACCCAACGCATTTCGTTGCGAGCCCGCATGCATCCCTGCTGCATGCATGCAAGTCCCCGACATTTGGGGCCCCGGAATGCGTTTCCCTGACCGGCGATGCTTCGTGAGGAGGCGGCTCGAAGCAAGCCCCCCTGCCTGTTTTTCCTGAAAAATCGCACTTGACGAAAGTCTAGCGGATGGCTGCGGGAGGCGGCGGCGCCCGGACCGGAATGACCCATTCGGGTCATGCGTCCATATGTGCCGGCGCTATTCCATGGAGGAGGAATATTTGCCGCACCAGGAATTGAGATGACATTGCTTTGCTTGAGTAAGTCGGATCTCGGCGACGGCTTTCGGCTCCCGATATCGATCCGCGGGGATATCGGGGCGCGTCAGAGTGACGCAGTTCGCGTTGGCAGGCGCGGCGCGAATTGCTCAGCCGCGCTATCAACGGTCGCAATCCATTTTCTCGGCAGCTTAAGCGATCTGGTCAAGGCCAGCCGGGGAGGCAAGGCGATCGCTTCATTCCATCCCGTATTGTGCTGCAATTCGGCAGAGCTTCGATCTCCTGGTTTGCCGAAATCGGGCGCAATCGCAAACCTGGGACGCGCGCTTTCTCGGCTGCGCAGTTCGATTCACACCGCGCTTAAGGTTAGCAGCTGTGCTGTCTTGACGCAGTCACGCAACAATGGAAACAATTTGCAATTATCAGAAGTCCTTCGTCGCTCCGTGACAGGACTTCGCCGTTCGACGTCGGGCAACGACGCCTTGTCGAATCGATACCCGATACAACCATAACAAGACCATTTCATTTCCAACTCGCGCCGTTGGGCTGACGGCGAATTTTTGAGCATCAGAACGTTAAGGGGGGGCTCGCCATGAGCGACCAGACGACTTTGCGCGCCAGTTTTGTCTCGGAGTCCGCGGCCTATCGCAACACCTTTGGTTGGTACAACAGCTCAACAGGGCTCGGCGGAATTCTGTTTGCAAATGCGGATTCGCAAGGGGCTGGCGCCCTCACCCCCGGTGTCTCCTATGTCGACTTCGCGGTGAACACCGCCGATCTCGGCAAGATCCAGTTCTTCCTCATTCCGGACGGCGCGGCGCCGGGCCGCAACGATGCCGACGATCTCTCCGGCGCCATCAAGGTCATCAAGCTCTCGGACGGCACCTGGGCGGTCGCCGATGTCGATGCCAACGGCAACGTCATCTACGTTGCCGGCAAGCCCGATCTGCTCACGGGCGCCGGCGCCAATGCGTTGTTCACCGAGACCTCCAAGAACGCGGGCGGCGTCGATTATGCCTCCTCGGTCACGGGCAGCCAGCAGACGGCAGCCAAGCTCGCCGGCGACACCGCCGACGGCGCAACCGGCACCATCGCCTGGGAGGACACCGCCGCGACGCGCAGGTCCAACGGCACCTACACCGCGCCGGGCGACGCCGACTACAACGACGCCGTCTTCCAGGTTTCGCTCGTGCAGAAACCGGTCGCCAATGCCGATGCGGTCACGACCGGCGAGGATGCCGGCGCCACCGCGATCAACGTGCTCGCCAATGATACCAACCCCGCGGGCGGGACGCTGCGCGTCACCTCCGTCAATACGCACGGAATTTTGGGGACGGTCAGCATCGCCGCCGACGGCCACAACATCGCCTATACGCCGGGCGCGGCGTTCCAGTCGCTGCGCGCCGGCCAGTCCGCGAGCGAGACCTTCACCTATACCGTAACCAACAGCGCCGGCCTGACATCAACGGCGACGGCGACCGTCACGATCCAGGGCGCCAACGATGCCGCAATCATCGGCACACCCTCGGCTGCCGATGTCACCGAGGATTCCCGCAATCCGACCCCGAAGCTCAGCGGGACGATCGCGATCTCCGACGTCGATCAGGGCGAATCGGCATTCAAGACCACCGTGGTATCCGCGGTGGGCAATTTCGGCACCCTGTCCCTGAAAGCCGACGGCAGCTACACCTATTCGATCGCCAACAGCGCCGTTCAATATCTCGGCGCCGGCGAGACCAGGGTCGAGACGTTCACGGTCAGCGCGCTGGACGGCACGACCAAGCAGGTCTCCTTCACGGTTCACGGCACCAACGACGCCGCCGTGATCGGCGCGCCTGCCTTCACCACCGTCACCGAAGACGCGAGCACGCCGACGCTGTCGGTGTCAGGCACGATCTCGATCTCGGATGCCGACCAGAACCAGTCCACGTTCCAGGCCGGCGTGATCACAGGGCAGGGCAATCTGGGCGCGCTGACGCTGAATGCCAACGGCACCTACAGCTATTCGGTCGCCAACAGCGCCGTGCAATATCTCGGTGCGGGCGACACCAAGGTCGAAACCTTCACGATCAAGTCGTTCGACGGCACGGCCAAGCAGGTCTCTTTCGTCATCAAGGGCGTCAATGACGCCGCGGTGATTGGTACAGCCACGGTTCACGACGTCTACGACAATCCGTCCGCGCTCGTGCTCACCGCGTCCGGCAGCATCGGCATCACAGACGTTGATCAGGGCGAAGCGGCGTTCAAGCCGGCCGTTGGCTCCGCTGCCGGCAATCTCGGCTTCCTGCTGCTGTCGAGCGACGGCAACTATGTCTACGTCGTGGCCGAAAGCGCTGCGCATAATCTGGCGGCCGGCGCTGTCAAGGTCGACACTTTCACCGTGACCGCTGTCGATGGCACCACCAAGCAGGTCAGCTTCACCGTTCACGGCCCGGCCGGCGGCAATCACGCGGCGACGATCGGCGATCCCACCATTGCCGATGTGACGGAAGACCTTGCGGCGAACAACGCCGGGAATCTGACCGCGGTGGGCAGCATCTCGGTCAGCGACCCGGATGCGGGCCAGTCGTCGTTCCAGGCCGGCGTGCTCACAGGGCCGGGCAATCTCGGCACGCTGAACCTCTCGGCCAACGGCAGCTTCACCTACACCGTCGCCAACAACGCCGCGCAATATCTCGGAGCCGGCGAAACCAAGATCGATACGTTCAGGGTCACCTCTCAGGATGGCACCTCCAAGGACGTCACCTTCACGATCCACGGCGAGAACGACGGCGCGACCATCGGCAATGTTGGCGATCACGACGTCACCGAGGACGGCCAAGTGACAGCGTCCGGGCAGCTGTCCATCGTCGATGCCGACCAGAACCAGGCCGCGTTCCAGGCCGGCGCGATCACGGCACCAGGTAACTTCGGCACGGTGACGCTGCTGGCCGACGGCCACTACACCTATTCGGTCGATAACGCCGCTATTCAGCATCTCGGCGCCAACGACACCAGGACGGAGACTTTCACCGTCACGTCCGTCGACGGCACGACCAAGAACATCAGCTTCGATATCCATGGCGCGGAGGACGCGCCGAATCTGAGCGTTCAGGACTCATCGGGCGCCGCCGACGGAAACATCACGCTTCACATTGCCGCCGATAAGGTCGACCTGAGCAGCACCTTGTCGGTGAAGATCGAGGGGGTTCCGTCGAGCTTTACGGTCCAGAACGGCGCAGCGATCGGGGACGGCGTCTGGCTCGTGACGGGCGACTCCATTCAGAACGTCGTTCTGATCCCGAACCACGCCGTCGGCAGCGCTGATCCGTTCACATTGCAGGTCACCGCCATCTCCGACGACGGCGTTCATCAGGCGGTGAGCTCGGCCCAGCTCTCGCTGACCGTGACGTCCGGTGCCAACGAGATCAACGCGCTGGATATCGACGGCTATATCGGCGGCGCGACCGTATTTGCTGACGCCAACAACAACGGAATACTTGACGCAGGCGAGGCGTACACGACGACGCGGGCTGACGGCAGCTTTACGCTGGCGGGCGGCTCCGGTCCGCTCGTGAGTATCGGCGGTGTCGATATCTCGACGGGGTTGCAGGTCGCCGGTGTGCTGAGGGCGCCGGAGGGCTCCACCGTCATCACTCCGCTGACGACATTGATCGTTGCGCTGGTCGATAGCACGGCAAACGACGAGCACCCGCTGACGGTGGACCAAGCCGTCAACGCCATTGCGGCCGCGTTCAACGTCGATCTCGCCTCTGATCCCGCCAACCCCATTGACCTGCTGTCGTACGATCCGGTGCCCGCTGCGGTGAATGGCGATCCGACGGCAACGGCGGTGCTTGCGGCGGCTATCCAGGTCCAAAGCACCGTCGCCCAGGTGTCGGCCGTCGGCGTGGAGACAAGCGCGGTCATTACAGCCATTGCAACCGCCATTACGGCCTCTCTGAGCGGGCCCGGCGCGCCCGTCTTCAATTTGGCGTCTTCGGAAACGGTTCAGAGCGTCGTCACGTCCTCCGGCGTCGACGCGGCGGCGGCCGCGACGGTTATCGAGGTGGTTGCTGCCGCGAACGACAGCATTCAGGGGGCCACGAACGTCACGGAACTGGCGCAGGCCGGTCAGGTCGCTCAAGGCGCGGCCGCCGACCAGTTGGCTGCGACGGATTTTTCGGATCAACAATCGATTGATCAGCTCACAGACCGCTTTGTCGAAAATCTGGACACGGAGGTTTCGAATGCCGTGCTGACCCCGGTCGGGAATGCCCTGTTCGGCTCGCTCGGCGATGACCTGCTTTCGGGCGGAGCAGGCAACGATCTGATTGACGGCCAGGACGGCAACGATCGCATCAGCGCTGGTGACGGAAACGACATCCTCTTTGGCGGCGCCGGCAAGGACTATCTCGGCGGCGGCTCGGGTGACGACATCCTCGACGGTGGCCCGGGCTTCGACCGCGCCGTCTATACCGACGCAACCGGCGGCGTCACGATCAACCTCGCGGCCGGGACGGCGTCCGGCGCGGGCGTGGGAACAGACACCCTCGTCAACATCGAAGCTGCTATCGGCAGCGACTTTGCCGATACGTTCAACGCGGCGGGCTTCACCGGCGATGCACATGTCCCGGGTAGCCCCGTCGGCTACAACGAGTTCGAAGGCAAAGGCGGTGACGACACCATCATCAGCAACACCAACAGCCAGGGTGCGGAGCTGACGCGCGTCTCCTATGTCAGCGCCACCGGGGCGGTGACGGTGGATCTCGCCGCCGGCTATGCACAGGGTGATGCATCGGTCGGTCACGACACGCTCGTCGGGTCCGGCTTCAACGGCGTCTGGGGCTCTGCGTATAACGACACGATTCTGGGCAGCAACAATCCGATGTTCACCGCGGAGGTGTATTCGGGCTTTGCAGGCAACGACTACATCGACGGCCGCGGTGGCTACGACCGCGTGGACTACAACGTCGATCCGAACACCACGACGGGAATTACGGTCAATCTCGCCGCCGGATCTGTCACTGGCGACTCGACCATCGGAACCGATACGTTGCGCGGGATCGAGGCGATCCGCGGCACCAACTTCGCCGATACCTACAATGCCACCGGTTTCGGCTCGGGCAGCGTCAATGCCGGCTCGAACGGGACGTTCAATGAGTTCACCGGCAATGGCGGTGACGACATCGTCACCGGAAACGGCTTCACGCGGCTCGGTTTCAACAACGCGACGGCTGGCGTCCAGGTGGACTTCGTCACGGGCTTTGCCACCGGCGATTCATCCGTCGGAACCGACCAATTCAGCGGCGTCAACGCCGTTCAGGCATCGATGTTTGACGACATGCTGCTGGGCGGGGCGACCAACGACACATTCACCGGCCTTGCCGGCAACGATTATATCGACGGCCGCGGCGGCTTCGACGTCTCGTCCTACAACAACATCTTCTTCATCACGGGAAGCATCACCGTCGACATGGCGGCCGGCATCGTCACCGGAGATGCGTCGAACGGCACGGATACACTTCGTTCGATCGAAGGCATTCAGGGCACCAACTTCGACGACACCTACGACGCGACCGGTTACGGCGCGAGTGGGGCCAATATCGGCAACAACGGGACCTTCAACCAGTTCGAAGGGCTGAGTGGTGACGACGTCATCACCGGTAACGGCAACACGCGTCTGATTTTCGCCAACGCGACCGGCGGGGTGACCATCAATCTCGCGGGTGGCACCGCCGCCGGCGACGGCTCGACCGGTCACGACACGTTCACCGGCGTCAACAGCGCCACGGGCAGCACTCTTGATGACGTTTACGACGCAACGGGTTTCACCGGCGCCAACGGGAATTTCAACTCATTCCAGGGCAATGCCGGAAACGACACCATCGCCGGCAATGGCAATACGCAGATCCAGTATGGCAACGCGACCGGCGGTGTGAGCATCAACCTCACCGCGGGCACGGCCGATGGCGACGGCTCGGTCGGCCACGACATCATCACCGGTGGCGTGTTCAACGTTCTGGGGTCCAACTTCAACGACACCATCGTCGGCAGCGCCAGCAACGATGGTCTCTCCGGCAGCAACGGCAACGACACCCTGGATGGTCGATCCGGTAACGACTTCCTCAGCGGTGGCGCCGGTGCGGACACTTTCGTCTATTCGAGCGGCGGCGGCTTCGACTTCGTCCAGGACTTCGTCCATGGCCAGGACAAGCTCGATCTGACCGGGGTCTACGGCATCTTCAGCCTCTCCGACCTGCAAGCGCACGCGGTGCAGAGCGGCCCCAACACGGTCATCACCTTCAGCTCGGGTGACGGCCTCACGCTTCAGAACGTCAATCTGAGCAGCTTGACGGCGAGCGATTTCCTGTTCGGCACGCCGGCCGCGCCGATCGTCGGCGACGAGAACGCGAACGACCTCGTCGGCACCGCCAATGCCGAATCCATCAGCGGTCTCGGGGGCAACGACCGCCTCCAGGGCCTCGGCGGCAGCGATCTCCTGGACGGCGGCTCCGGCTTCGACCGCGCCATCTATACCGATGCGACCGGCGGCATCGCCGTCAACCTCGCGGCCGGCACCGTCTCGGGACCGGGCGTCGGGACGGACACGCTGGTCAACATCGAAGGCGTGGTCGGCAGCAACTATGCCGACACGTTCAACGCGACCGGGTTTACCGGCTCGACCGGTCTGCCGGGCGTGGCCGTCGGCCAGAGCGAGTTCGAAGGGCGCGGCGGCGATGATAGCGTCATCGGCGATCTCAACGCCCTGGGGCAGGCGGTGACGCGACTGTCCTATCTGAGCGCGACCAGCGCGGTCACCGTCGAC
>NZ_JAVAYN010000102.1:0-305 GCF_054863025.1 Bradyrhizobium sp. 23AC | reverse complement strand
GCACCTGTGGCGCTGCCGGCAACCGTAACCGCATTTGTGGTCCCGACGGCGCTGGTCTCGAGGTCGACGCTGACGCTGGAGGCCGCGATCTGGTAGTTCAGGCGGGTGGAGCCGTTGCCGATGATGGTGTCGTTGCCGCCGGCGCCGGCGAAGTCGTTAAAGGCGCCGGAGGAGCCGACATTGGTCGCCCCGGCCTGACCGAATCCGGTCGCATCGAACGTGTCGTCGAAATTGGTGCCGCGGGCGGCCTCGACGTTGCGGATCGTGTCGGTGCCGACGGTCGCATCGCCGTTCACGGTGCCTGC
>NZ_JAVAYN010000101.1:0-305 GCF_054863025.1 Bradyrhizobium sp. 23AC | reverse complement strand
GCACCTGTGGCGCTGCCGGCAACCGTAACCGCATTTGTGGTCCCGACGGCGCTGGTCTCGAGGTCGACGCTGACGCTCGAGGCCGCGATCTGGTAGTTCAGGCGGGTGGAGCCGTTGCCGATGATGGTGTCGTTGCCGCCGGCGCCGGCGAAGTCGTTAAAGGCGCCGGAGGAGCCGACGTTGGTCGCCCCGGCCTGACCGAATCCGGTCGCGTCGAACGTGTCGTCAAAATTGGTGCCGCGGGCGGCCTCGACGTTGCGGATCGTGTCGGTGCCGACGGTCGCATCGCCGTTCACGGTGCCTGC
>NZ_JAVAYN010000100.1:0-310 GCF_054863025.1 Bradyrhizobium sp. 23AC | reverse complement strand
CCCATGTCGTAGCCCAGACCAATGCTCACGGCACCTACGGCGACTTCACGATCGACGCCAACGGCGCCTGGAGCTACGCCGGCAATGGCGCCCACAATGAGCTCACCGCCGGCCAGCAGGTTCAGGATCAGTTCACGGTCACCAGCCAGGACGGCACCGCGAGCGGCATCGTGACGGTCACCATCACCGGCAGCAACGACGCGGCGACGGTCTCATCGGACTCGAAGTCGCTGACCGAAGGCGACACCGCCGCCGCCCTCAACACCAGCGGCCAGCTCACGATTGTGGATCCCGACACGGGCGAAGCCCA
>NZ_JAVAYN010000099.1:0-310 GCF_054863025.1 Bradyrhizobium sp. 23AC | reverse complement strand
CGCCGTGCGCCCCGGCTGCGAGGTCGTGATCCAGCGCCTGGCAGTACATCTCCGCAAAGCGCTTGGTCAGGCCGAGCATCGACACCGGCTCGATCGCCTTGTCGGTCGAAATCATCACCATGGCTTCGGCGCCGGCGGCAACGGCGGCATCCGCAACGTTGATCGAGCCGAAGATGTTGGTCTTGACGCCCTCGCTCCAGTCGCGTTCGAGGATCGGCACGTGCTTGAGCGCGGCGGCGTGGAACACGATGTCCGGCTTGAACCCCGCCATCAGGCGCATGATGCGCTCGCGGTCGCGGATGTCGGCGAT